>NZ_CANLRP010000001.1 GCF_947493425.1 uncultured Microscilla sp.
ATTTTTGCTAAAAGTGTTTTTATTTCTTTTTGCTTATACACTAAAAAGGGTTGAGGCATAAGCCGCAACTTGAATTAATTACTAAAATTATAGACCCATGACAAGTCAAGCTACACAACAAAATGGACAAGCAGTGAAGGTAAAACATACTTTTAAACTGCAATATAGTGTGAAAGTAAACATAGCGGCACCCGCAGAAAAAATATGGGGTTTGCTTACCAATGCAGCCGATTTTCCGAAATGGAACTCCACTGTAGAAAAAATAGAAGGGCAGATTGCACTGAATGAAAAGATCACTGTATCTGTAAAATTGAGTAAACGCCCTTTTCATCTAAAAGTGAGCGAATTGGTACCCAATAAAAAAATGGTGTGGCAAAGCGGGGCAGCCGCTTTCAAAGGGGTGAGAACTTATACACTGACCGATTGTGCGGATGGAACAGTGGATTTTGAAATGGAGGAGGTGTTTAGTGGCTTTATGCTTCCACTCATTGCGGGCAGTTTACCTGATTTTACCCAGGCTTTCGAAGATTTTGCGGCTGACCTAAAAATGGCTTCAGAAGCCGGTTGAGTTGTATTTTTTGGCTCTTATTAAGCATCCTGCGGATACATTTTAGGAGTGTACGAAGTTTTTAAAATCTTTGATATACAGGTGTTTATGTGTAAATCAAAGTGATAAGTGTAGGGGCAATCCCTTGCTGTAATGCAATGGAAGTTCTCGATTTATCGGAATGGTTGCCCTAGTGAAGAGCAAACCTAAGCATACAATAACCCTTCAGCCCAATTCTTTATAAGAGCCTTTTTTTTAATTGTCTCAAACAAAAAAATAGTGATGAGCCAAGGGGGTCATTCAGCTCAATGTTATACGTCAAGTAGCCAAACAAGTGCTGGAGGTGTGGGAGCGTAGTAAAACAGAAGTAGAGCAAGGGCAGGTAAATCTTGATGATTAAGCCGTATTTTCTCTGAAACTTTTTATATTGCTTCCAACATCTACGGCAAACGGTTATGAAACACATCGAAGAAAAATTTACAGTACTTAAGCATTCTTTCTTGTCTAAAAATCCTGATGAGAGCTATCGACTCAATCAGTCAGCGCAAGCGTTGGTTATTTTGAGCGACCTGTTTGCGGCAAAAGAGTTATCGCTTGATGAGGTGGTTTTTTTAACCCAATTGGTAGAAGCCGAAACCGACGAACTAGGAATGGAGTTGAGCGAACGCATGAGTTTTTTTATGCCCGATCTGCTCGATCAACAGTTTATTCATGTGGCGAAGGTTCATACACATATAGCGCCCAATGTGTTGATGAAAAACACATTTGTTGCGTATATTTCTATATTGGCGTATGCACACCCCCGCTATAATTTTGTACCTGTCGAGCCTGCTTTGCGCGATAAGTTTACCTTTATGCTTAAAATGACCAAACCTTTGCGTTTAAACTTGCAATATCAAAACTTAAGCAATGCTAATTTGTCGTACTGTGATTTGAGGGGGGCTTTGCTGAACCATGCCAATCTTGAAAATACGATTTTGTTGAGTGCCAATCTTGAAAGTGCCCACCTGACCTCTGCCAATTTTCAGGGAGCCAATCTACGCAAAGCTAACTTAAACAATGTACAGGCACATTTCACCTCTTTTTATGCGGCTACTATGACCGATACTCAACTGGAAAACGCTCAGTTGACAGAGGCCGATTTGCGCAAAGCTAACTTGGCAGGGAGCAATCTCAGTGGAGCATATTTGTACGAAACCAACCTACAGGATGCCGACTTACGCTTGATAAAAGCCCACTATTCGCGTTGGCACGACGCAGACCTTACCCAGGCAAATCTTGCCAACAGTGATTTATTTCAGGCAGACTTGCGTTATGCACTATTGAAAGCTGCCAATTTGCAAGGAGTCAACCTCAAAGAGGCCTATTTAGACCATGCCAACCTGGTGGAGGCAAACCTAAGCGACACTAAAGCTGAAGGGGCGCACTTTCATAATGTAGACCTGACTGGAGCAAACCTCGAATATGCAGATTTTGCTGGGGTAGACTTGTCCATGTCTTGCCTGAAGGATACTTTGCTTGCCCAAACCAATATGGCAGCTACCAACTTAAATCAAAGCGATATGAGGGTACGTAATGTAAAACAGTCGGTGTTTACCGGAGCTACCATGGCCGATAATACACGAGAGTTTTTGGTGCGTAAAGGAGGGTTAATGTAAATCACTATTTTTTTAAATAAAGATGGTGTTTAAAATCCAATACCTGGTATTTGAGCGTCACTACTTTTAGCGCATCTGCGTAGGCAACCAACAAATCTTTGTCAGTGCTTTGTTGTGCCGTAAACTCAGTCAAAAACTCGGTTTTTTGTTTACTTGTAGTAGCAGAGATCAACAGTAGCATATTTTGATTTTTGTACTTTTCTTCAAAAAACTTAAGTTGTGTGCTCCAGTGGTTGTACAGTGTAGGACTTATGATTGACAAGCTCATAAACTTGGGGGTAGTTTGGATTTGAAAAAATGGGTTTTGTTTGATTTGATTGGTATCAGGCAAGGGAGGAGTTTGGGCTTGAGTAGCCAGGTGGCATACAATGTAAATGAAGCAAAAAATGATTAAACGGTTCATAGGGAGATTTTAGGGTGAACAATGAGCTTATTCCTGAATAATGGCCTTTGCTTGGCAAGTATCGGCAAAACTACCAGGCGTAACCTGTACTATATATATCAACTCTATAAAACGTTCAGTACTTTCTTTTTTAGTAAAAACGGTACCGTTTCCGCTAAAAGTATACGCCGCAAAGCTTTGGGCAGGAAAAGCGACCCGGTTGCCAGTAACCACCCCCTCTATTTTTGCCCCACTGTTATAAAAATTTTCTAAAATAATAAGGGAGTCTGTATCGCTGGCAGACCTAACAATTTGCATAGAGTAATCCTGGTTTGCCTTAGACGGGTTACAAGTTTCTGACACACTATAGCGTCCAATAAACTTGTCGCGAGGATCGTCGGAAAACGGAGAAGGAGGCGAACAACTGACCCAAAGACTGAAGATGACGCCATAGATGCCTTGTGAAATTTTCATAGATTTTATATCAAACGTTATTAAATGCCGTGGTGTGGCTAAAATTCGTAACTAAAACCCGTATCTCCAAGCAAATGAAAGCCCTTGTAAAGCCTTGTTTTTTTGTAAGTATGACCAAAAATATCAAATTAGCCTATTTTGTGCTGAATATGTGATACACTAGTAGGCCTATCGAAAAATTTAGTTCGAATTCACTATCTTAGCTTTCTCTAAACCATACCTCCAATATTACGAACATGAAAAAGCTTGCTTTAGCATTATTATACCTGATATTTTTGACTGGTTGCGGAAAGTCATCAGAAGAATCTGGCTCTGCTGCTAAAGATTCAATAGAAAAGATGGGGACAAATACTAAAAAAGTGAAAAATGAACAGATGGATGCTGGGATGGTTAAGAACCGGATTTTTGCTTTTGGAGTAAACCTCAAAGATTGTGATGCTTTGACTTACTCGGAGTATTGGGCGATGATGAAATTTAACAACGACAATACTGTAGAAGCCATAACAGCTGAGGCTATGAACACTGGGGGAACTGATTTTTTTGAATTGAGAACTACCTCCAAGGGCACTTATAAGGTAGAGCATAACATTCTGACCATTCAATTTACCTCAGTGACCGAAGAAAAGATAAAGCAAGGAAAAACTGTAGAAAGCAAAGAAAAAAAACAAGAGATTAACTGGAGTTTTAAGATGACCAAATGTGAAGATGGCAGGTTACAACTTAAAAGTAACATGGAAGGCAAAAACGCTTTGGGGGTAAAAGCTGAGCCAGGCGACAATAGCAGTTGGGCGCTGAAGATGTAATACTTTGACCACACAATACTCTCCAAAACTACCTACACAACCATACCCCCGTTTTTATCGGCTAGTGCATTGGGGATTAAATAAGTTACCCAACCAATACTTTAACCATTAAACTGACTTGGCAGCATTTGTATTACAACCAATAAGTTTAACTATTTATCGGCTTTCGGCGTTGTAGTGTTGATACTTAAATTAAGCGCGATGAGTTATGTTTTGCCCAAAAAGATCGTATGGTGTTATTAGAAAACATAACTAAAACCCATCATGAAATTATGAAACAAAATTTTACATTATGCCTGTTTTTGATGGCAGTGACTGTTACATTATTTTCGTTTACTGACAATGACGCTCAAACCGACCTCAAAAAAAGCATGGAACGAGGCAAGCGTATTTATGGCAGTTATTGCCAAACTTGCCACATGCAAAACGGTTTGGGCATAGAAGGTGTTTTTCCTCCTTTGGCAAAGTCTGACTACTTGATGGCAGACCGACAGCGTTCTATTCACCAAATACTGAATGGAGCATCGGGCAAAATGGTAGTCAATGGCAAAACCTATAACGGCAACATGCCCCCACAAGGACTTACTGCCAAACAAACAGCTGATGTGCTCAACTACATTATGAATAGTTGGGGCAACAAGGCCGAAATTGTAACAGTGGGCGAGGTAAAAGCTGCTCAAAAGAAGAAGTAAAGCAGTAAGAAAACCAATATTTTAAAGGCTAAGAGTGTATCATACATTCTTAGCCTTTTTTGTGGTATAAGGTTATTTTTTGACTACCTCTCCATTGATAGACAGTACCGTTTTGGTTTGCTGGGCGTTAGAGGTCAAGGTAATAGTTTTGTTAAAACTCCCTGGTTTTGCTGCATTATATACAGCCGTTACTTCTCCCTTTTGACCTGGTCTGATGGGTTGTTTGGGATAGTTGGCTACAGTACATCCGCAAGAACCCACCGCACTTGTAATAACTAAAGGCTCGTTTCCGGTATTTACAAAGCTAAAAGTAGCCTTTGCTGGCTTGTTTTGCGTTATTTTGCCAAACGAGTAGGTGGTCTTTTGCCATTGAAAAGATGCTTTGCCAGTGTTGATGGTAGCCTTCTGGGGTGTATTAAACGCCATTTGTTGGGCAAATACGGTAAGTCCTGCTAATAAGATAAGAGAAAGTGCAAGTGTTAATTTTTGTTTTATCATGACTAAAAAATGTTTTGGTTATTTGATGACTCAAAGGTATGAATGTCTATACAAAGGTGGAGTTAATGATTTTTGAATATATGTTAATGGGCTGTTAATAGAAGATAGTGGGGCAGTAGATAGCTTTTTTACCCCTAAAGCTATTCTTTGTTAAGAAATAAAAGTACACGATTGACTTCATAATTTGTTAACATAAAAGCAGCGTTAAATTAACTGACTTGCCAGTTTAAATGCTTATAATATTAATTTTGTATGTTGTGTGTTTTTGTGAAATATAATTTTGTTGAAAATGCAAATATTAATTTAATGTTATGTAAATGCCTGTGATTACATAAATTTTTAATAATTCATGTTAAAATGTTACATCGAATAAAGTAAGTGACTAAATAGTTTTGAGCAACCAAATCCTACAGAAGTTAGGAAGTAAACCGACTTTTAAATTTGCACTTGAGGCATTCCGAACCTGCCTCTTAAACTCAAAACCCAATGAAACATTTTAAACATCTGACACTTACGCTTATATGCTTGCTGTTAAGCATGCTTACCTGGGCACAAACCCCTCCCTCCAACCTTGATGGAGCATCGTTACGTAGTTGGCTCAAAGCCAATTATTATGAGGGCAAACATCATACACTAGGGTATACCGAGGCCCGCAGAAAAATGTATAACTACATTGATAACAAAAACAGTAAAATTAGCGGAGTATACTCCGGGTATGCCAAGAGCTGGTCTTATGGAGGTACCAGTACCAACCCTGACCCTATCAACTGTGAACATACTGTGCCTCAAAGCTTTTTTGGAAAAGCCGAACCTATGAAGTCTGATATTCACCACCTGTTTCCCACCTACAAAAACTGGAATAGCGTTCGTTCTAACTACGCTTTCGCTGAAATTGACGACAATCAAACCACCCAATGGATGCGACACACAAGTTCCCAATCCAGTCGTCCCTCCTCCGGTATAAATGAATACAGCGAATATGCCAACGGTAAATTTGAACCGCGCGAAGATCACAAAGGAAATGTGGCTCGCGCGGTTTTTTATTTTTTCACCATGTATCCTACCCAAGCTGGCAATATTACTTCAGTAGGTAATCTCAACACCTTATATCAATGGCATTTGGACGATCCGGTAGACGCTGCCGAAATTGCCCGCAACAACGCTATAGAACAGTACCAGGGCGACCGCAACCCTTACATAGACCAGCCTCACCTGGTAGCACGTGCCTGGGGGTTTACCGATGCCAGCAATGGTGGAGGCGGAACAGCGGCTTATTGTGCCTCTAAAGGCAATAGTGTGGCTGATGAATGGATTGGGCAAGTAGCAGTTGCCAGCATTTATAAATCATCGGGTGCCAATGGTGGTTATGCCGATTTTACCTCAGAGTCAACGAGTTTGACACAAGGTGCTACTGTAAATTTGACCATCAAACCAGCCTGGTCAGGGAGTATATATAGCGAGGGGTATGCAGTTTGGGTAGATTTTAACCAAGATGGCGATTTTACCGATAGCGGCGAGCAAGTATTTACTCATTCGGCCACCAGTGCAAGCGTAGTTACAGGCTCTTTTACGGTGCCTGCCTCGGCAGTTGTAGGTGCTACCCGTATGCGTGTATCCATGAAATACAACGGGATACCTACTTGTTGTGAGGCAATCTCTTATGGCGAGGTAGAAGACTATACTGTAAATATTGGAGCAGGCAGTGGAAGCAGCAACAGTGGTGGTGCAGGAGGAAGTGGCTCACCTGATTTATTTATTTCTGAATATGTAGAGGGCACCTCTTACAATAAAGGCGTTGAAATTGCCAATCTTACTGGTGCCACAGTGAGCTTAAGTGGCTATTCTTTGCGCAAGCAAGCCAATGGTTCAGGTAGCTGGCAAGTACTCAATCTAAGTGGTTCATTGGCAAGCGGTACCGTGTATACTTTGGCAAACGCCTCTGCGACTTTCTCGGCAGATCTGAAAACCAGCCACACTGTACTTAATTTTAATGGAAACGATGCCATTGCTTTGTTTAAAGGGGAGACACTCATTGATATAGTAGGGGCGTATGGTGATAGAAACTATTTTGGGCAAGAAGTAACTCTAGAGCGTAAGTCATCAGCGTATACCCCCTCTTCTGCTTACAACCCTGACCACTGGGCACGGCACGGACAAAATACTTTTTCTTACTTTGGGCATATAGGCGGAGCCAGCCACCGTACTACAGTGCAGCCAATTGCTACAAACAGTGAGGCAAGGGTTTTTCCCGTGCCTGCGAGCACTCGGGTAACCATACAACTAAGCCAGGCCGCCAAGATAGTAGTAACAAATATGCAAGGTCAGGTAGTGTACCAAAGCTCCCACAAACGCCATGTCTTTGGCATAAACGTAAGTGCTTGGAAAAAAGGTGTTTATGTATTGGCTATTCAAAACAGCAAAACCACTACGACCCAACGCTTGATAGTTCGTTAAGCTGTATTTTTCGAAGAGTTTTTTGATATAAGTTTTTATGAAAAAATAAATCAAAAACATTGATTTTATCCCTAAATGTTAAATGATGACATTTTTTTAGTAAAATCATTGCGTAACTTTGCCTAAATTTAATGATGTACTTTACTTATATTAAAGTCTCCAGTAATACAACATACAACGAGGACAAAAACTTTATTGGGACTTTTTAATTAGAAAACCGCACTAAAACTCAGTATTTGGTGCGGTTTTTTTTGTATTTACTCAAAGTATTCCTACAAAAAATACTCCTCAAAATCTCCCATAAATCATTTCAAATATTACTTTTGTTATCAGTAGTATGTACCAAGACAAAATTAAATACACCTAATATGCAAGTATAACTATCATATTATGAGAGAGTTATCTTTGCTTGTAGCTTATAGCTTGCTGCTACTTATAACTTATTTTAATACACACTGATCGTTTACGGCACAATGCCAGGCAGTTAACCTTTCTCAATGATAAACAAGCACTTAACCCTGACTCTTTTGAGTCAATTATTGATATTGATATTTTTTGTCCAATGCACCCCAAACGTCGAGTCAAGGCAAAACAACATTGCGCCAGTGTTTAAACAGGCCATTGCCAGGCAAGTACTCCACAACAATCTGTCAGATCATAAGCCTATGAAAAAAGCCGATAGTTTGGTCAACGCTTATCTGGACACTTTTCAGCTTAAGGGAGCTTCGATGGCTATTGTCAAAGATGGGCAACTGGTATATGCCAAGGGGTATGGTTATGCCGATAAAGAAGCAGGGGTAAAAGTGCATCCAGGGCATAAGTTTCGCATTGCCAGTGTCTCGAAACTGGTGACAGCAGTAGCAGTAATGAAATTGATTGATGAAAAAAAACTGGCGTTGAATGATACCGTATTTGGCAAAGCAGGAATTTTGAACGATTCGCTCTATACCACAGCAGTAGACCAGCGGATGTACCAGATTACAGTCAGACAATTGCTTAACCACACCGCAGGTTGGTGTCGTAAATGTGTGGGCGACCCCATATTCAGACCTTTAGAGGTAGCGCGTAAACTTGGTATTAAATCGCCTCCTTCTCTCAATGATGTAACCCGTTTTGTGTTTGCCCGGAAGCTATGGTATGCACCTGGGAGTCATTTTGGCTACTCTAACTATGGTTACGCTATTTTAGGCGAAGTTGTAGCCAAAATAGCCGGAGTATCTTATGAAAAATATGTGCAAGGTTTATTGGCAAAACTGGATATAAAAGGGATGAGGTTAAGCAAAAACCTATTAAAAGACCGCGCCCCACTGGAGGTAAAGTATTACGAGGGAAAAGATGTGCCTAAAGCTCGCTCAGTATATAACCCTCGTCAGAAAGTTTTGCGTATGTATGGAGGCAACAATCTGGATGCACTGGCAGGGGCGGGTGCCTGGATTGCCTCTCCGGTAGATTTAATGAAATTGGTTACTGCCATTGATGGGTTTGATAATGTGCCTGACATTTTGAGCAAAGACATTGTGCATCAAATGATGACCCCTGATGACGAAGAAGGGAAACAAGTGTTGGGTTGGCGTTGGTGCTCGCCACGTGGGTGTTGGCGCACTGGTAGCTTGGGTGGCTCAGATGCTGTAGTAACTACCTTGAAGAACGGTATTAGTTGGGCTTTTGTGACCAATACCAGTATTGACAGTAGGTCAGGAGTAAGGGAAATTTACGGAGTAATGGCACAAGTATTAAAGGCAACCAAAAGCCAGTTGCCTGATGTAAACTATTTTGGACTGAAGCCCCCACAAAAATAACGGTTGGTTTGAGCGAGCATCAGAGAAGTAATGCCAGCTGGCAGTGTACACAGGATTAGATAATGCCCAAATGACAATACCATAAAAACCAGTATTCAATAACCTGGATTGTTAAATTTGCTGATTTGGAAGCGTGTGAATAGTTTTTTGGCGTAAAGTGTTTATATACAGTTAGTTATGTTGGGAAGGGTGGCATCCTGTTGGGGCAAACAGGTAAACAGTATTACTTTACTTGATTTGCTACCATTACTCAGGTATGATTTTAGTTTATACCAGTAAAGCCTAATAGCCTGCAAAGGATATGGACTATTCACTAAAAAGCATTATATTTCCTGTATTATAAACAGAGAGACTCTTATGGCAAAGAAAGGTGAGAACAAAGAGATAAAAGTAACTACACAGAAAAGCTCAAGTACTATACGGCAGCGGATTATTCGAAGCTTTGCAGTGCTTGCAGTGGTTATGGTGGTTTTTACTGCCGTAACACTCAACGAGTTAAATAAAATCTCTCGGATCAATGCCTACATCGACAATACCATTAACCCCACCAAAGTACATCTTCAGGCACTTAATGAAATGGTAAACCGCAGCTCTATATTTTTGCAGGTGTACATGATTTTTGAAAATAACAACCGAAAGGTAGAAGGCGATTATAAGCAAAAGCGAGCAAGCATCTGGAAAAAAGAAATCAAGCAAATTTATGATACACTGGCGGTGTATGAGCAAAAGTGGCAAAACCTGGACATGAAGCTCAAGTACCTCAACTTGCAAACCACCCTCCAAAAGCTCGAAAACAGCCAGATTTTGATAGAAGAAGTAATAGCCAAGCGCAGCGATGACATTTATAACCTTGAGAACATAGAAAATCTGGCAAATCACCAAAACGATGTATTACTTACCCCACAAACCAGCAGTCGGGAAGATGCTTTCAGTAAGAGGGTGTTACCTTTGATCAATCAAGTGCACAATGAAGTGCTAGAACTACAGGGTATTCAGAACCGAGAGCTGGAAATGAAACACGGGCAAATTGCTCACCTCTGGAATGTTTTCTGGATGTTGTTTGTAGCGCTTGGGGTGGTATTGTTTGTCATCATGCTTTACCTGATCCGCGATTTGTCTCATAAAATTCTGCGGAATATTTATCAATTGCGTGACTATGTGCGCATGCTACGAAGGGGAGAACTGCCCAAATACCTGAAGTCGCTGGAAGACGAAACCAGTGAGATTGTAGAAGAATTACAGTTGGTGACCTATCACTTGCAAAAAACAAAAGACTTTTCGTTGCAAATTGCTGATGGCAACCTGGAAAGCAAACTGGATGTTTTTGAGGAGCATAGCGAAATGGGCGAAGCATTTAATCAAATGCAAGAAGGGCTCAAACAGATTGCTATTAAAGACCAAGAGCGCAAGTGGGTAAACGAAGGTTTGACCAAGTTTAACAGCATTGTGCGTGAAAGTAGGCAAATACAAGACCTTGCCGATGAAGTAATATCAAACCTGGTAAAGTATCTTAATGCTAATCAGGGAGGTATATTTGTGCTCAATGACAAAGACTATGATGCTCCTTGTATGGAACTTACCTCGGTGTATGCCTTTGACCGTAAGCGTTTCCTGAAAAGGCAGATTTATTTGGGGCAAGGGCTTGCCGGGCAAAGCTGGCAGGAGAAAGATGCGGTATATTTGCAAGAGGTTCCTTCTGGATACACACTGGTAAACTCTGGGTTAGGCAGCGCCAACCCACGTAGTATTTTGGTCATTCCTATGATTGTAAACGAAGATGATGTGGTAGGCATTATCGAACTGGCTTCTTTTCATTTGTTTAAGGATTATGAGATAGAATTTGTAAAAAAACTTGCTGAGAACATTGGTGCCAGCGTGACTACTCTTAAAAATAACTATGAAGCTCAACTCCTGTTGAACGAAGCCCAGGAAACAGCCAAAAAATTAAAGCGAAAAGAAGAAGAAAGTGCCTTGAGTCTGCAAGAGTTGGTAACTACTCAAGAAGAAATGAAAAAGAGCCAGGCAGAACTGACTGGTCAAATGACTGCCATTAATACTACGCTTGCCACGGCTGAGTTTGATATGCAAGGCACCATTCTTAATGCCAATAATCTTTTTCTTGAGATGTTTGGTTATAGCATTTACGACATCAAAGACGGCCACCATTCTATTTTTGTTGACCCCAAAGAAGTAGACAAGCCCCGTTATAAAAAGTTTTGGCTGGAACTTCAGGAAGGTTTGCCCCAAACCGAAGAGTTTAAAAGAATTACCAAAGACGGACGTGAAATCTGGTTAAATGCTTCTTATACTCCTGTAAAAGATGTAAAAGGGCGCCCTTATAAAGTCATAGAGCTTGCCATAGATATTACTGAGCAAAAGCAGTTGAGTATGGACTTTAAAGGAGAACTGGAGGCCATTAATAAAACCAACGCGGTGGTAGAATATGACACCGAGGGCTATATATCAAATGCGAATAATATCTTTTTACAGTTGATGGGCTATCGTTTAAACGAAATTAAAGGTAAACACCACTCTGTACTGGTAGATACTAAAGACCCTGCCACGGTGCAGTATATGCAAGATTGGAAAAAGCTGGCCAGAGGCAAGAGCCTTACTGGAGAGTTCCAGTACATCAATAAGTCGGGCGAAAAAGTATGGGTGAGAAGTAGCTATAACCCTATCTTAGACTTGAATGGGCAGCCTTATAAAATACTGAACTTTGCTCAGGATATAAACGATGTAAAGACGTATGAAACAGAGCTAAAAGAGAATGCTTCTATTTTGCAGAAACAAAAAACCGAGCTAGAGCAAAATCAGTTGGCTTTGACTGGACAAATGACTGCTATCAACACTGCACTTGCCACGGCAGAGTTTGACATGGAGGGTAACATACTTGAAGTGAACAACATCTTTTTAGATGCGCTTAAATATAATGTATATGAGCTCAAAGAGCATAAAGATATTTTGCTGTTGGAAGAGGGAGCAGAGGATATGGCAACTTATAAGAAGTTTTGGAGCGAGTTAAGAAGAGGCATTCCTCAAATAGGAGAGTTTAAGAGGGTAGCCAAAGACGGACAGGCTGTTTGGTTGAACGCTACCTTTACCCCTGTAAAAGACATTACTGGAGTACCTTACAAGGTGATTCAACTGGCAACTGTGATTACCCAGCAAAAGGTTCAAAACATGGACTACGAAGGGCAAATGTCTGCCATTAACAAATCGAATCTGGTGATAGAGTTTGATATGAAAGGGTACATCTTGCATGCCAATCAGCGTTTTCTTGACCTGATGCAATATAAATTGATAGAGTTGGTAAATAAAAATCACAATATTTTTGTAGATGATTTTACCAAAACCTCTGATGATTATAAAACTTTATGGGAAAAACTCTTTAATGGAGAGTACGTAAGTGGGCGTTTCAGAAGGGTAAAAAAAGATGGTACTGAAATATGGTTTAGTGGAACTTATAATCCAATATTTGATCTGAATGGAGAGCCTTACAAGATTGTAAAGTTTGCTCAAGACATTACAGAAGTGAAATATTTTGAAGTAAAAGCCCGCCAAAACACCCGAAAACTTAAGAAAAGAACCGACGAATTGCTCAAAGCGAATAAAGCTATTGAAGAAATTCGAATGAGAGATCAGGCAAAAATTGAAGAAAAAGAGGAGGAAATAGCAAAGTTGAAGGCAAAAATTGAAGAATTATCAAAAAATGATGGACATAACTAAGGCTTTTTGTTAGATTTGCGCCCCATTTTGGGCTCATTCTATGCTTATTTATCAACAAATTATTATTTATTAGCATTGTTAATTGAGTCCTTATTACTAACTTTGCATTTCAAAAAAGAAACGTGTTGAGTAATGGCTGGAAATAAAAGACCCAACAGAAAAGGAAAACCTTCTACTAACAAAGGTAAAAAAGAGCTCCATACACAAGAAGGAGACACTACTACTCAAATATTTGAGAACCTGGAAAGTGCAGATACTTTGCAGGAACGCTTGCTAGGAACAGAAACTTTCCTCAAGAGAAACCAACGTATCATTACTATAGTGCTCGGTGTATTGGTTGTAGCAGTAGCTGGCTATCTTGTAATGAACTACCTGCAAGGCGAAAAGGAAAGAAAAGCTCAAGAAGAAATCTTCTTTGCTCAACGATATTATGAAATAGACTCCTTGAACCGTGTAGTGAATGGTTTTGGAACCAGACCTGGTGCCAAGGCTATCAACGAAGACTACTCTGGCACCAAAGCCGGAAACCTTGCGGCTTTTTATACAGGCGTAGCTTACCTTAAGCAAGGCAAATTTCAAGAAGCAGTCAACTATCTAGAGGAGTTCAGTACTTCAGATTTATTGGTGCAAGCCCGTGCCTATTCATTAGTCGCTGATGCCTACCAAGAGTTGAAACAGTATGACAAGGCTATTTTGAACTACAAAAAAGCTATAGATCATGAACCAAATAAGTTTTTTACCCCTCCTTATCTAATGAAGTTAGCACTTGTATATGAGTTGCAAAATAAACCCAAAGCAGCAATCGCTACTTATGAGCGTTTATTGAAGGATTACCCAAACGCCTCAGATGCAAACAATGCCAAGAAATACAAGGGCAAGCTTTTAGCTCAGAAAAAATAGGGAGAGATATAATTATTACCTTAAAAAGGTTGAAAGGTATCATCTACCTCTCAACCTTTTTTTGTTTATATACACATCTGTTTTCCTGAATTTAAGAAATAATAAGCATGGCATCATCTTTAAAAAACTTGAGTGAATACTCTCAAAAAAATTTGAGTGACATTAGCAATAAGCGTTTTGCCATTGTAGTGGCAGAGTGGAATGAAGAAGTAACAGGAGCATTGCTGGACGGAGCAATAGCTACTTTGACTAAAGAAGGAGCTAAAGACGATCATATTGTGGTAAAAACTGTACCTGGTAGCTTTGAGCTAACCCTGGGAGCACAGTGGATGGCACAAGACCCTAAAATAGATGCGGTGATATGTATAGGCTGCATTATTCAGGGCGAAACACGACATTTTGACTTTATTTCTCAGGCGGTGGCTACTGGCATTACCGATGTATCGCTGAAGTACGGCAAACCCGTGATTTTTGGGGTGCTTACTCCTGATACTCAGCAACAGGCTTTAGACCGGGCAGGTGGCAAACACGGAAATAAAGGCGATGAAGCGGCAATTACAGCCATCAAAATGTTAGGGTTTTAGAACAGCAATTTAATTATGGGGCTATTTGCCCCGTAAATCTCAAATACACTTCAAACCTTTAAAATAAAAACACACAGAAATGAAAGTGCTTAAATTTGGAGGCACTTCGGTAGGAAAACCGGAGCGCATGCGCCACATTGCTCAGTTGATTAATAACTCAGATAAGCAAGTAGTGGTACTTTCGGCATTGTCGGGTACAACCAATAGTTTGGTAAATATTGCCAATCATTTGACTTACGGGCGAAATAAGGAAGCCCTGGAAGAAATTGAGCAGCTACGAAAACACTACGAAGCTTTTATCAAGGAGTTGTATAAACAGGACAAGACTTACCAGAAGGGGCTCCAAATTGTTTCGGCGCATTTCGGTTTTATAGAAACCATCATAGAGATGGAAGGAGCTGGTTTTACGCTCAAAAAAGAAAGAGAATTACTTGCACAAGGCGAATTGTTGTCTACCAAGTTGTTTCAAAACTACCTGAATGAAGTCAACGTTCCAGCCGTGTTGTTGTCAGCGCTTGATTTTATGCGCATCGACGAATACAACGAACCTCGTTTGGGCGTGATTGAGCAAAAACTCAAAGAAATAATCGCACGATACCCACAAGATACGCTATTTATTACCCAAGGATATATATGCAAAAATGCCAACAATGAAGTAGACAACCTTAAGCGGGGTGGCAGTGATTTTACCGCGTCGTTGTTGGGGGCTGCATTGCGGGCTGCCGAAATACAAATATGGACAGACATTGACGGGATGCATAACAATGACCCCCGCATTGTAGAAAAGACTTTTCCTATAGCTGAGCTATCGTTTGAAGAAGCCGCAGAGTTGGCTTATTTTGGGGCAAAAATTTTACACCCAGCTACCATTCATCCGGCAAAAAAATACAATATTCCGGTACGACTCAAAAACACCATGCAACCAGAGGCAGAAGGAACCATTATCAGAAATATTCCGGATGAAGAGGAACAGGTAAAGGCAGTTGCAGCAAAAGATGGCATAGTGGCAATCAAAATTAAGTCGAGCCGAATGCTGTTGGCTTATGGTTTTTTACGCAAAATATTTGAGGTGTTTGAGCAATACAAAACACCTATTGACATGATTACCACCTCAGAAGTGGCAGTATCTATTACCATCGATGATGACACTTTTTTGCACGAAATAACTGAGGAAATCAAGAAAATAGCCACTATAGAAGTAGACGAAAACCAAAGCATTGTGTGTGTGGTGGGTTATTTTCCTTTCAATAGGGGAGGGCTTGCCGTAGAGGTATTCGAAGCAGTAAAAGGCATTCCTGTTCACATGATTTCTTATGGTGCCAGTTCGCACAACATTTCGTTATTGATAGACACTCAAGACAAAGAAGCATTTTTGACTGCGTTGAATAACAATTTGTTTTTGAAATAGCATAATTCAAACTAAAAAAAGCTTCAGGGATTTACTTTCTGAAGCTTTTTTTATGCCTGCTCTCAAACAAAGTTTGTTTTCGCTCTTAGGAATTGTTCAAAAATAAATTTACACTCTGAGGGGTGATTTTTCGCCTTGATACTTCGTTATTTTTATTACCCGTAGCGCTGCTATGGGCGCAAAAAATAGCCTCGTCTCAAAACAAAACCTCTACCTCAAGAATGGTAATTTAATTTCTCACCATTCCTTAGGAATGGTGTAAAAATAAATTTCTATAGTAACGCTAAAATATTTTGTTGCTAGACGAGGTACGGCAATATCCAGTGGATATTGAGCGAGCTTGAGGGATGGTCGGCTAATAGCATCGCTATTCGGCTATTTTTTAACAAAGTATAGCAACAAAAGATGAGGTTAAGAATGCGTATTTATTTTGGTACCATTCCTTAGTCTTGGCTTAAGTCGTTGGCCTTGGAAATTGCCCCAAGGTTTTCCCAAAAAACTAATTTGACACCTTTCTTTTTAAATTTTACCATAATGATAGCCACTTGCTTGTGCTGAAAAAGGTAAATATTCTTTGGGCGCTTCTTAGCAATGGCGTACAGGTCTGGAAAGCGTCCAAACTCTCGGTTTTTGTCTCCAAACCCTTTTTCTTTGAGATCCTGAGGTATAGGTTTAATTTTATCGAGGTGTTTGTCTATGATCAACTTAAGGTTGTGGGCGTTATAGCCAAAATCATGGGGTTGATCTTTTTTGTTTTTGATTCCTTCTATAATCATATCACCTATGGTATGATCTTGACCTTTGGGTGTGTCTGATAAGTGTTTTACACTTCCTTGGTAAAGGTAGTTTTTGAGCTTGTCAAACTGTTGGGTTTCCACAAGTTGATAAATCTTCTTGAGTAGTTTTGCTGGAGTTTTTGCCTTGCTTTGGGCTTTTATACCTGTACTACCTACAAATGCAAGTAATAAAACAACATAGTAATATTTCATTTTCATGATGGTTATTTCTCACCTCCATCTGTTGTTTTAACTGAGTTTTTTTTAGACTCACTTGTGCCACTGTTTTTGTTGGTGATACGCTTCAACCCTTCCCAAAATACCAATTGATACCCTTTGCCTATTTTTGCCATCAGGATATGCGCTCCTTTATGGTCAAAAATATAAATATCTTGTGGGCGTTGTTCCGAAATGGTTTTAAGGTCAGGAAACTGGGCAAATTCTCTGTTTTTTTCGAACAAGCGCTCTCTTAATTTTTGAGGAATGGGTACAATCCTATCTGAGTATTTGTCAATAACAAGCTTGAGCCCTTGAGCATTATAAGAAAAATCGCCGCTACCTCTTCCCTTTTGAATGCCTTTTAAAAGTAATTCACGCAGGGTTTTACCGGTCATGCCTGTGTGCTCTTCGGATACTTTGCCATTGTAGAGAAACTTTTTGAGTTTGTCATATTTTTTGGCTTCGGCAAGTTTATATACTATTTTGAGTAGTTTGAGAGGCGTTTTTGCCCGGCGTTGTGCCATTGTTGTAGAAGTGCCTAATAACAAGATGAGCATTAAAAAACTGAGCTTTTTCATCATTGATAAGTTTTATATAAATATAAATTGTTTTGATTAGATGGATGTATCGAAAATAACCTTGTTGCGTGTATACCTGTCCAGCAAAACGGCTTTACTGTGTATAACGGTTACTTCCCTCCATTTACTACTTTAGGTTCTGTACTGTTTTTATTGTCTTCTATGATATTTGACAAGCCTTCCCAAATGACCAGAACAAACCTCTTTTTCTTTAGCTTTGCCATGAGTATATGCACCCCTTTATGGTCAAAAATATACAAATCATTTGGGCGGTTATCTGCCAGGTACTTTAGATCAGCAAATTGGGCAAATCCATCATTTTCTTCTCCAAACAACTCATCAATCAATTTTTTAGAAATAGGCGCAATTCGTTCAGCGTGTTTGGTAATGATTGCATTGAGCCCTTGGGCATTGTAAGCCGCTACTCCGATTGTTTTTTTACCTTGTATGCCTTCCAGTATCAATTGCCCCATTGTTTTATTAGCCATTTCTTTTATAGGCGCATTGGTGATTTTTCCCTGATAAAGGTATTTATTTAGTTTTTTGTACTTTTTTTCTTTGGCAAGTTTATGAATAGTTTTGAGCAAGTCTAATGGAGTTTTTGCGTGTTTTTGGGCATAGCCCATTGTTCCACAAAATATGGTAATGAGTAAAATAACACTGAGTTTTTTCATAATGGTAAGTATTGTTTCTCAGTAAAACGTTAGAATTATCTAATTGGTTGAAGTATGGCTTGCTACACTGTGGTAAAATTGCTCGCTCAAGGCAATAATATCATCTTTGCGAGCTACCTGACTTTTCCAGGTGGTTGGAATGGCTTCATAGCCATAGTATAGCCCTGCCAATGCGCCAGTCATTGCCCCAATTGTGTCGGCATCTTCCCCCAGGTTAACGGTTTTGAGCACTGCCTCTTGGTAGTTGTTGGTGTTGAGCAGGCACCAAAAACAAGCCTCTATGGAGTCTACCACATACGCTGTAGAAGAGATAGATTCTACGGGGAGTTGCTTAAGGTTACCATCCAGCACCCGTTGGTAGTAGGCAGCTTCTTGCTGAAGGTTTTCTCTTTCTTTGATAAAGTCGTTCAGGGTTTGAGTCGTGGCTGCGTATGCCTTGGCAATGTCAATATCACCACCTCGCATAAGCCATATGGCCATCTCAGAGAAGATAAATGCGCCAATTATAGAACGCAAATGGCGATTGGTCAATGAGGAGAGTTGTTCTATATATATAAACCGTTCGCTGATAGACAAAGTACGGGTATGAAACCCCAAAGGTAGGGTATAGTTGAGTGCCCCATTGCCATTATCCATTTCATCGTTGCCACCAGCTTCGGAAAGCTCAGTGCCATTCTTAATGCGTTGGATTGCTTTGGCTACAATCACCCCCACATCAAATACTTCTCCATCGGCTGTCCAGTAGTTATGATACAGCCAATCTACAAACTTTTTGGCAATGTCGTGTAAGTTAAACCCTGTAAGCAAGCTTTCGGCTACGCAAAATGTCAGCGAACCATCAGTCGACCATATTCCAGCAGATTTTCCATATATTCCTCCTTTACGCATGCCTGTTACTGGGTTTTCGCTCAGCTTTTGTCTGCTTTGAAACTCTGCCGGAATACCCAGTGCATCGCCTGTTGCCAAGCCCATAAAAAAACCCTTGACACGATCTAAACTAATATCAGAAACCATATTTTTGATTGTTTAAAAACAGCAAAGGAGGCAAGCATTTTTGTATATCAGCCCCCTGTCTTGACGCAATAAGGTAGGTAATTTGAGCAAAATGAAAAAAACTTTGGGCAATTATTTAGGTAAAAACAGCTTTCTGGTTTTGTTGATAGACATGATCATTTCACCCTAAAAAATTTACTACATATACTTAGTATTTAGCCAAGACCAAGTGTATCCTTAAAATTAACCTTAATTGAGTACTAGGTTGAGTGATAGTATTCAAGAAGAAGGAAAGGCTTTTGTTGAAGCAGCTAAAATACAAAAAATAGTCACTTGGGCTATGTAATAAGCAATTTGTTGTACGATTGTTTAGAATTTGTTTGGCAGTAACAGTGTATGATATAACAGAGTTGTTCCATGTACTTACTCTACCCAGCTTTTACCTTCGTTGAGCTCAGCACAGTAAAACTGTAGCTTCTGTTTTTTAAAAATACTCTCCTCACTTCGTCTGTTCCGAGCTTGTCCTCGAAGGTTGTGTGTCTTCACCAATTGATAAATTCCGCTATACGGAGCCGATCGAAACCCTAAAATAAGTTGTTTTTTAGGGTTGTGGGTGGTTTGATTTGTGGAGACACAAATCAGGGCGAAAAATAGTAGGGTAGAGTACCAGGTACTCATCTGTAAATAATACAAATATACCAAGGTGCATTAGGGATGTTACCTGATGGTTGATTAGTAATATTACCTATTCTTGATTGGTATAAGAAAATAGGATAAAATTTATATGAAAAAATAAAACTTTATGCTCCCTTTTTAGCGTACCATGCTCTAAATAATAGCAATTAACCAGACACCTTACAACCAACCATACTATGGCAACCAAAATTTTAAATTAAGACTATGATGAGTACATTTATTTTAACTTTAGTAACAGCAGCCTTCACCTTCACATCCCCTACCTTAAACAGTAACAACAACACAAGAGTCAACCAAAACTATTTATACCAACATTGGGTAATGTCTCCTTCGGAGTCTGTCAAGGGAGTAATAGTATACCGCCCTTATGAAGTGGCAGAGCAGAAGAAAGTACCCAATCGTTTGTTGTATACAGGGCTTACTTTCGAAAAAGGAGGGAAGCTTCTTAAGCACAGATGGAGAAAGCATGGGAGTAACCGTGGCCCTTCATTTGATAAATATAACTGGCACTGGACACAAAGAAATCGTGTAGCCATTCTCAATATTGCCAGTAAGGTAGGCAACGGGTTAGACTATAGAGTTGAGCAGTTGGATAAAAACATGTTGAAAATACGTAAGATAAGGAAGCGCCGTTAGGCTCCCAATATAAATAAAGTAATACCATTGAAGGCAAGCCTTTTGGCTTGCCTTCAATGGTTAACCTCTACCTGGGGCGGCCAGTGCCTTTAAAATACCTGATATATTTACCGCTCCACACCGTACCCCGGTGGGTAATATAATACCCACTGCGTACACTTCTTTTTACTCTTTTTATTACTCCATTCACTTTTTTAATCCCACGATAACCTGCATCAATAAAGTAATACCTGAGGTGCCCATTGATGGTATCTATTTTACTTACTACCATTGCATGCCCAATACTCTGTATGTTGCGGGTTTTGCCCTTACCTATAAATACATAATCGCCCAGGCGTATATCGTTTACTTTGGTGCTGTATGCCCCATGCTTTTGCAACACATCGGCCATCTTGCCGCTCATCGATTTTAGTTTATTGGCATACAAGCGTTTTGGGGTAAAAAACTGATCGTATTTTACCAGTTCATGGGGTTGTAAATAGCCTCTTTGTTGTTTGATCTTACGTGCTTTGTCTGATTGGGCAGTAGAGTTTACCTCTCGAACAAAATAAGAACAATCTAACTTTTTACCTTTGGCTTTTGCCTTGGGGTCAGCTCCATAAGTACGTTGGTCGCGAGGGTTTTCGTAAGCTTCTTGTGCCAACAACGCCCTTTTTTTACCTGCAGTAGCGTCATAAGGAATTTCTATTGTTTTTACAGGAGGTTTTACCTCTTTTTGAGCCGAAGGAGCCACTATGGTAGTAGAAGCAACAGAGTCTTTGGGAGTGACTACAGGTGGATGTTGAGTAGTGGTTGATCCGTGGCAGCCCCAAAGACTGCCCACCATCAACCAAATAAATACATTTTTCAAAGCTTGTGATTAGGTTAGGTTTTTTAACTTAAGTCCCAGCGGGCTTTAGTACCCCTAATGTCATAATGTACAAATGTTTTGTAAAGCCCCAGCCCGCCTTGGGTCATTTTTCCGGCTTTAGTCAACGCTTCTATTTTGGCGTGTACTTGTTTAGGAGTATATCCTTTAACGACTATATCGGCAGCTTTAGCATACAAATGCTGGCTATTTGCTTTGCCCCCTACTGCCTTGTTATGGCTTGGGGTGCGATAAGAGGAATTAATGGTAATGCCTGCCCCCATTTCGCTGCGTAATATTTCCAGTTGTTTCATAAGGTTTTGTACATTGGGGTAATACTCAGGAGGTACTGCAGTGCCATCATTACAATCAAACTCTGATGCCTTGAAGTTGGTAGAAGTAGGCACACTGTTTTTACCTTTGGTTTTCTTGTCTTTTTCTTCGGTTTTTACCAATGACACATACTTGGCCGATACCCAGCGGTGGTCGCCAATGCGGTGCCACCCGTTTTTGGTTTCTAATATGGTAATTTGCGAGCCATTTTTGATCGCTTGACCATTTTTTCCAAAATTGGCTCCTGCCCCCTTGCGTACATTCAGTGAACTTGCTGTTACAATTCCTTTCTTAAGAGAAGCCTGCTTTTTTTGTCCGTCTAACAACGCATCTACCTTTTTCTTTTGTATTTGGGTGGCTGCATAGGTACGGCTAATCCAGGGAACAGCGCCTAACTCATCGCTTATTCGTTGCAATACTTTTTTATCAAACGACGCCAACGCACTGCCTCCGTGGTTGGTCATTACATACGCCAGGTTATCGCGGTGCAGCCAAGGCATTTTATCAAACACCTGTAGTATGTGCGAGGCATGCGACTTTGCCAATGGTACCAGGGCTGTGCCCAAGGCAATCATATCTATTTTGCCGCTGCTATATTTTTTATAGACAGTTTCTACTGGATTGCTAGTGGTTTTTTTTGTAGTGGTGGTTCCTTTGTCAGGAGTAGTAGTGGTGAATTTAGCCCCGTTTTTATCGGCATACCTGCCAATAAACCCCATTTGCTTTTTTACATCGGCTTCATAGCTTTTGTCGCTTACTCCGCCATCGTCTACCTGGTAGCGACTTCCGCGTTCATTGACAAAGTTTTCGAGTAGTTCGTCTGAGGTACGCGCCGAGAGGTAGTCTTCTGCCATTAAGTGATAATACATGGCTACTCCCATATCACCATCTTTTACTTTGCTCACAAATGATGCAGTGCTGTTGTTATATTCGCCAATGTTAAACGGGTTTTTTGACGCGCTTCGTCCTGTCATCCCCAGGTGAGACTCAAATTGAGCCTGGGCAAGGGCAAACTCTACTGGTACTACCTTGCTTATGTCTTTGCCATAGTGTAAGTAGCTCCAGCGGGCAGCGTTGGCAAACATGCTTCCGGTAATTTTGGTTTTTCCACCCCATTTGCTTCCAGCACGATCGAGGTATACTTGGGCGCGTTTTTCATACTCCTCAAAGTATTTTTTTTCTTCGGCGGTGAGTTCACTTTGGTCTACCGGGGTGTTGTAGGCTTTCTCGAATTGGCTAAACGTCCATTTTTCTGTTTTAGAAGGCGTGTTTTTTCGCTGTATTACCGCTCCACGAGTAGCCTTATGAGTAGTTTGTTTGGCTTGAATAGTTTGGTTGTGCACGGTGTGCGATTTAGACTTATTTTGTGTGTTTGTACCCACATTTTGGGTTTTCATTATTTGATCAGGCATAATTACTTATAGGTATTTAACGAAAGGTATTGTTGTTTTACTTAGGCGAGCAATCTAGTATTTTATTACTAAAAAAATCAGTTTTCGAGTTTAAGTTTATGTGTTTTTTTCTTGTTTGATATGGGCGCTATTATGCGATAATTTGGGCGAATCCCCTGTTTTTTGCCTAAATTTGCCCCAATTGTCACGTTGTATATAGCCTGAAAAACAGGTACAAATCATTAAATTAACAAAATGCAAAAAGTAGGTATATTAGGAGGTGGCCAACTGGGGCGTATGTTGATCCAGGCAGGCATTGATTTCGACCTTGATATTAGTGTGTTAGACCCTGACCCCAACGCTCCCTGTAAATTGTTTGCCAACAGGTTTGAAGTAGGTAAGCTCACTGATTTTGATACGGTGTATCGGTTTGGGCAAACTGTAGATGTGCTTACCATAGAGATAGAAAGTGTAAATGTAGATGCACTGGAGAAACTGCATCAGGAAGGAAAAAAAGTTTTCCCTCAACCCCAGGTCATTCGAACTATTCAAGACAAACGTTTGCAGAAGCAGTTTTATCAAAAACATCAAATTCCTTCGCCTGAGTTTGTGCTCATTGACAATAAGGGGCAGTTGAATGACCATGCTGACTTCTTGCCTGCTTTTCAGAAATTGGGCAAAGATGGGTATGATGGCAGAGGAGTTCAAAAACTCAACAGCCCGGCTGATTTTGAGCGTGGTTTTGAAAAGCCCAGCTTGCTCGAAAAACTGGTAGATATTGATAAGGAAATTTCGGTCATTGTAGCACGTAACGAAAGTGGAGACATGCGCACTTTCCCTGTGGTAGAGCTGGTGTTTCATCCTGAACATAATTTGGTAGACTACTTGTTGGCGCCTGCCCAAATTACTCCCGAACAAGTCGCCCAAGCTGAAGCGTTGGCAAAAGAGGTGATGCTTAAGCTAGATATGGTAGGTTTGCTGGCGATAGAACTGTTTTTGACCAAAGAAGGCAACATTTTAGTAAATGAAGTGGCTCCTCGACCTCATAATAGCGGGCATCATACTATCAAAGCCAATGGAACCTCACAATATGAGCAACTGTGGCGGGCTATTTTAAATTTACCTTTGGGAGATACCAGTGCGCAAAGTTTGGCAGCAATGGTAAATGTGTTGGGGGCAAGCGGGCATACTGGCAATGCGCACTATGAGGGTGTAAACGAAACTTTGGGGGTAAAGGGGGCTTATTTGCATTTGTATGGTAAAAAACTGACCAAACCTTCGCGCAAAATGGGGCACGTGACTATTCTTGATCAAACGCTGCAAGGGCTCGAAGAAAAGATTGACCTGATTAAGGGCAGTATTAAAGTAGTGAGTAAATAACGCTTGAACCAACTGGTTTGTTGTTGGGGCAAAACTATCGCTGGTTTTGCTTACAAAAGGCGCACGCCACCAAATATTTTTCTTTTGGTGGCGTATGCCTTTTTTTATTGATAGAGTTGGTTATTTTGTTGTCTTATTTAACGCCTCAGCGATTTAATAATAAACAGTAGGACTACAGCACCACCCACTGCGGTAAATATACTGGGAAGGCTCAAACCTCCAACTGTTGCTCCTGATATTTTGAGTACAGAACCAAGCCAGCCTCCTAAAAAACTACCAGCTATACCAATTAATATAGTACCTGGCAATCCGGTGCCTATGCCACCAATTAGTTTACTTGCGATCCATCCAGAAAGTGCCCCTAATAGCATCCATACTATAATACTTGCGATTGTCATAATTATATAAATTTAGAGTTTGTTTGTGATATAGTAAATATTTACCTGACTTACACCAGGTAGTTGTTAAGTTACTAAAAAAAATGCCTATACGAGAGCAAAAAGTAATTTAATACTTCTTATTGTTATTATTTGTTAGTTAATCAGCTGATTGTATTGGCTATAATTTTTTTCCTTCCCTTATAAATCTTGCTTTTAAAACCCTTATTTGAGATAAAACGAGCAGCATTGAAGTATTTTGGGTAGGTGTGTGGTCAAACGCATTGATTGATGTTTGGTGCCCACTTCTGGTTCATTGTTTTGTTGCTCCTAAAAATACAACAAAGAGTTGCCCCAATTGTTTTTGCATCTAAACTTTGACAGCCCATTGTCAAGGTAAAATCAGTCGCTATTTTATGCAATACTCCAGCGTCAAAAAATCAGTAAATAAACAAGGCATTCAGGCGATAATTCCGGCAGATGGCAAAACTGCAGAATTGACTTCGGTAGTAGCTGTTTAAGGCAACTAAAGGGTACGTAAAAACGCTTGTCTTTTTCTGATTATTTGCTTTCGATAAAATACACATTAATTGTACTTATCCGCTATAAAAATTTTTACTCTGTAATTGGATTAATTAGGTAGTTTATTGCAGTAATGGAGTCAATGATACTATAATAGTTGAGATTAATTACTACTTCGGAGGGTTTTTGTTAAAAAAGTGTAAATATTTTAGCCTCTTAATGTATGACTACGCTCCTTTTTTCAATAGCTTTGCAAAACGATTCGGAATAAAGAATATTTTATTTTTTGACTAAATTTAGTTTGCAAAAGAAGTAATTTGAAATAAAAATTTGTAGTTTATTAAGATTTGGGTTTTAGGCGTATATATGTTGATAAACCATTTCAAAACTACTTTTCCGGTATAAGCCGGGTATTTTATTTAACTAATTCTATTCTGTTATTTTTTTAGAAAATATAACACCAGCTATTGATTATAAGACGAGCTATGGACAAGTAATAATTGAGGGAATTATAAGCAGCATTGAGCGAGGGATTGACTTCGCATAGCCAGGCTTAAAAAAATGTACTTGACGATTATTTGTTGAATGTAGACGATGCTTTATCAAAACACTGTTACTTGTTATTTTTCAGAAAAATAATGCGCTAAAACTAATTAACCCTTAACAAACAAAACACTCTTAGAATGAAGCGATTATTTACTACTCTTTTTATGAGCTTATTGCTCATAGGAAACCTTGCTGCTGACCCTATCCAAAAGTCGACAGCAGTTAGTGTTGCACTCAACTGGCTTTCTAGCCAAAACGGAAACCAAAGAACTACAGGAGCACAAAAAACAGTAAAAAGCTGTGAAGCTGTAGTGTACAAAGGTATGACAGTATACTACCTTGTGTCTTACAACGAAGGTGGTTATGTGATTGTATCTGCTGATGATAAAGCCAAGCCTGTATTGGGCTATTCAGAAACGAATCCTTTGGACAATTCTTTCCAAAATCCGGTGATTCAGAACTGGATGAAAAACTACAAGATTTATGTATACGACCTGGTAAAAACCCAACAAAAAACCAGAAGAACTTCTTACAAAGCTGCCTGGAGCCGTTTGACTCGCAACGAGTCTAAGCGTATAAAAACCGAGGTAGAGCCTATGATGCCTGACATCTTGTATAGCCAGGGACGTGGCTGGAACGCTCAGTGTCCAGAAGACGAAAAAGGACCTGCCGGACGTGCTTTGGTTGGTTGTGTGGCTACTGCTATGGGCCAAGTAATGAGATTTTGGGAGCACCCACGCCAAGGACAAGGTTCAAGAACTTATAACCATAATACGTATGGTGAATTGTCGGCTGATTTTGGTAACACTATTTACAACTGGTCGGCTATGTCAAAGTCAACCGCTGACGAGCACAACGCACAGTTGTTGTACCACTGTGGAGTTTCGGTAAGAATGAATTATAGCGGAGAGTCTTCTGGAGCATATTCTAGAGACGTAGTAACTGCCCTAAAAAACTATTTCCGTTACGACCGTGGCATTAATATGATCTACAAGAGCCGTTACTCTGCTGAGGAGTGGGGAAATAAAATGAAAGAAGAGCTTTCAGAAGGACGTCCTGTATTGTATTCGGCAAGAAGCACCTTAACTACCAATGCGGGTCACTTGTTTGCTTTGGATGGCTACGAGGTAACCAACGAAGGCGACTATTTTCATATTAACTGGGGATGGGCTGGACGCTCTAACGGTTATTTTTACCTAACCGAGATGATTACACACGGTGGCGACCACAACTGGGTAGAAAGCAATGCGGCTATCATTGGTATCAAGCCGGTAAATGCTGCTCCTGAGTTTACTTCTGCTCCTGCCGCAAGTATTGCTGCCAACCAAACTTTTGTTTATAATGTAACTGTAATGGACGCAGACGGTGACGATGTAACACTTGAATTGACTTCGGCTCCGGCTTGGTTAACTCTTGCCAAAGAAAACGGACAGTATGTATTACGTGGTACTCCTGATGCTGGTCAGGCAGGTGCTGCTCAGGTAGTAATTGTTGCCAACGATGGCAAAGAGTCTGTAGAGCAAACATTTAGTATCTGGATCAAGGCTACCTCTAAAATGGTTGATTTTGAAACCAACGACTTTACCCAAGCTGCTTTCTCTTTTACCGACGATAAACAATGGGAACTTACCCAAGCGGTATCAATGGCTGGTTATGGAGTAAAATCTTTGACTATTGCCGATAACCAAAGTACTGAAGTAGCTATTACTGAAACTTTCAACGAAGGTGCTGCGGTAGCGTTCAACTTTAAGGTTTCTTCTGAAAGAAGCTACGACTTCTTACGATTCTTTATCGACGGAGAAGAGCAAGGTAAATGGAGTGGCGATATCAACTGGACAAGCATTAGTTTTGCTGTACCTGCGGGTGAGCATACCTTGACCTGGGCTTATACCAAAGACGGTTCTCAGAAAAGAGGTGACGATGCTGCTTACTTAGACAACATCGAGTTGATTAACCCACAAACTAACCCAGCTCCAAAAACAGCCATTGACTTTGAAACTACTGATTTTAGCCAAGAGGCTTTCTCTTTTAGTGGTACCAACAATGACTTCAAATGGGAAGTAACTCAAGTAGCTACTGGTTATGCTGCCAAATCGCAAACCATTACACACAATGAAAAAGTGAGCATGTCAATCACCAAAACTTTTGGCGAAAATGGTGCGGTATTCTTTGACAGAAAGGTTTCTTCTGAAGGCAACTACGATTTCTTAGAGTTTTATGTAGATGGTCAATTGCAAGAAAAATGGAGTGGCAATGTAGACTGGAGCCGTGTAAACTTTAGCGTGGCTGCTGGTGAGCACACCCTTACCTGGACCTACAACAAAGACTACTCTGTATCTTCGGGCGACGATGCTGCCTGGGTTGATAACATCGAATTGGTAGGTGTAAACAATGGTTCTGACCAACGTTTGACTGCTCCTACTACCGTAACTACTTTGAAGCAAAACTTCCCTAACCCTGCTCAGTACAGCACTCAAATCGGTTTTGAGTTGGCCGAAGCTGGTAAAGTAAAGGTAGACGTGTTGAACTTGTCAGGTAAAGTAGTAACTACTGTGTTGAACCAGGCTTTAGAGGCTGGCGCACACCGTGTACAGTTGAACACCACTGGCTTGCAAAAAGGTATTTACATTTACCGTTTGGCAGTAGCTGGTAAAGTATTTACTAAAACAATGGTAGTGAAGTAATAAGCTTTCATTAAACACTGGGTTTTAAAAGCTCAAGTGACGATATACCAAACAAAAAGGGCACGTTCTGAACGTGCCCTTTTTGTTTTTTACTGTTGTTAGTCTTTGGGTTTACATCAGCCAAAGCAACTATGGTTTACATAAGGTGTAGCAAGCGCGCTACAAAAAGCCCATTTTTGTCGTGGCAGCCCCAAAGCTTACCCCCCGATTTGTAATAATTGTCAAAGTCTTGTTTTGTCCAATCAAGCACCAATACTGCCTTGCCGTTTTCAAGCATTACCCTGTATTTGGTTATACCCCTTGTTTTGGCTATTCTATCAGCTTTGGCTTTGCCCGTAATGGCAGGGCGCAAAAGCGAAGGAGCTACATTATAGTCGTTGGGTTCGGGCGGTAGCAGTGGAGGTGGGTTATAGTTTACCCCGGTATACACCTTTTGCAAATCGGTTTGGATGGCAGCCTTGAGCCTTTTGACCAGGTCTACATCGTACACCATAAAAGCATACTTTGGTGGCTTGCCCGCATAAGCCCACGTGAGTCTATGTAGCAGGTCATCAAGTCGTTGCAGGATGTGATCCAAGCTGGCAAAGTTTTCGGCTAACTGCTGTATAGCTGTAGTGGTGGGTTGAGCTTTTTTATTTACTTTGTTTTTCATTGTTATCACATTATAAGTGCTATTGATTGTCTTGCATCAAGTGCAAAAAACGAATGATAAAAACGCCTTCGTCAGAGAAGTTACCCCATAGTTTACCCATCGATTCTTGGTATGCCTGTACGTCTGCTTGGGTCCAATTGGTAAACAACGCATATTCGTTGTGGAGCTTTATAGCTCTAAAGTCGGTAATTCCTTGGGCTTCGGCAATGGCTATAGCTTGTTCAATACTGGTTATTTGTTTAGGTCTTGCCAGGGGGCGCAGGTGCGAATGATCTTCTTGAGGCAATGCCTTATAATGAAGCCTGGCGTTTTGCAGGTCTTGTTTGATGGCTTGCTTCAGTTGGTGTAAAAAATCATAATCGCCCACCAAAAAATAATTGGGTTGTGGGCTACCATTATAAGCCAACATCATTCTATGCAACAAGTTGTCAAACATTTCTAATAGTTCGGCTTCGCTGCCAAAGGTTTCAATTACTTGCTGTATGGCAGTAGTAGTGTTGGTTTTAGGGTTTTGCATAAGGGTAGTGTAGTGGTTTAAACATTGAAAGGTTTGTCGTTGGTTTGATTGTTTTCATCAGGCCTTTGGTAAAGCCTCAACTCTTCAAATAATTTATCATGTTTGTCTTCTAGTTGGTCATAATCTTTCCGGAGCACTTTATAACGTACCTCAAGGTCACCTGTGAGTATTTGTTTGATAATGGTGTCGCACCAAACCGCAAAATCAGGATTTATCCATCGGGCAAACAATACCACCAAATCAGGATGGAAGTAGGTGCCTTGAGTGATCCCTGTTTTTGAGTGATCACTTTTTGAAAAGTTACCTTTAAAGGTTTTTACTACATCGCTGTAGTCCAATTGGTGGTATTTACAAAAAGCTTTTACATATTCGGTAAAATACTTCGACTTGATGAAGTTATCCAGCCTTTTAGCTTTCATTACTTTTATGGTTTGAGTAGCGTTTATCCAGCCGTCGGGTGTAAACACTATTTCTTTCCCCAAGAAGGTTTTTTGTAGTTGGTTGTTCATCGATAGTATTTTTATTTTTTTGATAAATAGATGTGTAGGACATCATTAATTGCAGAGATATGATTTTTGTTAATCATTGCTATATTTGTGTTAAGTGTATATTTTTAGATGAGTTTGGTACAAATATATACTGTTTTAGATTTAAAAATACTAAAAAGGTTTTTATTTTTATAAATCAGTTGTTTTTGGCTGAAAAAAGTAATGAAGGTATGTTAGAAGAAGTAGCTAAAAGAATAACGTCTGCAAGGAAAAGCTTAGGACTGGGGCAAAAAGAACTGGAAAGGGAGCTTAACCTTTCTAAGGGTACTATAACAAAAATAGAAAACCTTACCAGAAAGATAGATTCTCATACACTCATAGCTTTGTATAATAAGTTTGATGTATCTCCCAACTATATACTTCTGGGCTTGGGGGAGATGATATTGGAACAAAGTAGTAGTGAGCAGGGGTGTGAAAATACTAAAAATAGAACGCTTGCCCACCTCTCCGACTATATTGAAAGGCTCTTGGAAGATATATCAACTATAAAGGAAGAGCGAGATGAGTACAAGAAAACCTTGGCAAAAATATATGACAATACAGAAAAGGGAGGCTCAGGTGTCTCGCCGGAGGGTAAAAGTGGCATTGCTTAATATCCAGTCACAAACCTGTTTGGCTTTTTCATCTTCAGTAAGGTCATCCCCCTGCTCTAAAGTGTCATCCTTTTGGGTAGTATGAATCACTTTCAAACTTCTTATTTTAGCGGTATTTTGATCCATATTCTCTGAACTTGACAAGTGCAATTGTGCTAGTTTTTTTGTTTGGTTTTTATACCTTTTAAAAACAACGAACAGAATAATTAATAAAAACACCATCGATAGAAAACCCGCCAACCTTAGAGTAGCCACTGTTTGTAACTGTTGTTTTGCCAAAATAGCTTTTTGATCAAGTTCGGCTTGTAATAAGTCTTTTTTATGGAGTAATGCTTTTCTTGACTCTAGGTACAAGTCGTGATCTTCTTTTATAATCTCCCTTAAGTTGCTATCGAGCAAATCATTTACTTTTTGACATACCAAGCTAAGTTGAGGTAGCTTTTTTTGTCTAAAAAGTAACAAGCCTTTAGCGTGTAATAATAAGACCTGATTGTATAAATTACTGTCAGCTACATTTAAGTACTGATTTGCTGACTCGAGGTCTCCTTTCTTGAGATAACATTGAGCCATATACAGTGAAACATTACATCTATCTTCATTTTTATTTCTAAGTTTTTGTGATTTTTTATAATAGAGCACAGCAGCATTATACCGACCAAACATCTCGTTTGTTTTTGCAATAGTAAAAAAGTGATTGGCTTTAAGTTTTTTGTTATTCTTTACTGCCATTATCTTATCATACGCTTTACCAAGGTAGTATTGGGCAGAGTCTAATTTATTACGTTTCGCATAAGCCTTGCCTATCACTGTATATGTATTATATGAATACTTAGAGTTTAGTTGGCTTTTAACCACCTCTTGCCCCAATGCTATAGCTTTTACTGGTTGATTTAATCTCAAATAGTTATGGGCAATATTAGCTTGTACATACAGTTTCCAAGCTTTATCAAGTGGAGAAATAGCAATGGATGATGTATAAAATTTATTACTTTTGTTATATTCTTTATTTAACCCATATATATACCCTAGCAGAAAGCTCGCTTTTCTTTTTTCTTTATTGTTACTTGCTAAAGTAGTAGACTTGAAAGCAACTATTTTCGCACTATCAATGTCTTTTTGCATAAGAAAATAGGCTTTCCGGTACAAGTTGTTAAAGTTAGTTTGTACGCCTTTTTGAGCCAGAGCTACAAAAGTTGTGGCAAGGAGCAGAGCTAAGGTTAAAAATTTAATTCTCATTTTAAATTAAAGCTTTGTAATGTAATTTAGTTGATAATGTCTTTGATCACATTTTATTTGAATAATGTTTTAGCTTATTCGGGTAGCAATTCTTAAATTTTAATTATTATGCTTAACCCAAAAATAACTTATTTTTTTCTATTGCCAAGTCGAAGTTATTGAATAAAAAGCAAATGCAATCAATAAAAGGTGGTTGCTGTGAGAATGGTAGCAATCTGCCCCCAAAAACTACTACTAGTACCAATGCAGCAGTTATGGCAGACTTCAATGAATATTACAAAAAAAATGATAGTTAGTTAAATTAAAACACCCCTTACGTACGATGCTTTTGACACCGAAAAATGACCTTTTAACTAACAAGTTCATAAGCCGCTGAAAATAAGTATACTATGAATTTGTTAGTTGCCTATGGAGCAGGGTGTACCTAGAGCCTTGCACCTAGTCCCTGGAACCTTGTCAGGGTATCCACTTCTTAAACATGGAAGAGTTTTTTACAAGTGTATTTGAGGCGTTGCAATAAAAAAACGGTGTGATGGCGGGGAGGTATACTGGTAGCTGCCCCACCTAAAATATATGGGCAGCAGGGGCGTTAGCCAAGCAGTGCGAGGCCTTAGACAATAAACCAAATGTTTGCTTTTTCTGTTATAGTCTTGTATTTTCCCTTTCGTTTAAAATTGAAGATGGATGAGCGATTTTGACCAAATATTACAGAACTATGTGCGTCAGATTCTCAAAATTCAGCAAGAACGCGCCGAAGCTCCTTTGCAAACCGAAGAGCTGAAACGGATTGCCGAAAACCTGGGATTGAGTGAAAATGATTGGCAACATATACAAGGCACGTTTGATGCGTCGCTTGCCCGTGGTAAAAGTTTTGTGCAATACAAAAGCTGGCACAACGCCATAAAAGAGCTACAGTTGGCCGTAAAAATTAACCCTGCCCACGCCGATGCGCTCTATCACCTGGCAGTGGCCTATTGGCAACGCAACCGCAAGAAGGGCAAAAAAACTGACATGAAACAAGCCGAAGTATACGCGCGCCGTTGTGTACAGGCAGACTATGCCCACGATGCGGCTTTGCGTTTGATTAGTCGCCTCGAAAAACAAAAAACACCCAAAACCAGCAAACAAAGCATCGTGTTGATCGCTCTGGTGTTGCTTACTACTTTGGGGGTGTCGGGGTATATTATATGGGACATGAGCCGCAATAAGTTGCCAATGAATAAATTGCCTGTGCATGCCACCCCACCTCGCCCCAAGCCCAAAAACACCGAGCCTGTGATTGTAAAAACTCCGGATAACCGCAATGTGATTGATTTGCCTGTGGTGTTGCACAATGGTAATGACAATGCCACGGGGTTGGCGCTCGACCTAGAGAGCTCATTGTATCGTCGGGGCGACTATGAAATGTTGTATCAACTCAGGGGAAGCATTAAAAGCGAGGTGTTTGAGGTGTCGCAGCTTACCCTGCGCTTAAAGCTGGTTGACCGCAACGGGGAGGTAAAGTTTGAGAAAGACTTTGAAGTGTTAAACGCAGACAAAGATGTGCCTATACGCCCCAACGATTACATTCCTTTTGCCAAGATATTCAGACAACAAACCTTTCCTCCTCATTTTAAAGATGCCTTGCTAAGCGTGGTGAAAATTTCTAAAACGTCGCCGGAAGGCAAATACGAACCTGCCAAACTGGTGCCTTTGCAGTGGGAGCAATCACCCCCGGTGGGTATCAATATAGAGGTAAGGCAACGCGAAGAAACTATGATACCCAACAGCGATAAGTTTTCGCATGATTTTATACTTGAAGTGAAAAATACAGGAACGCTCACCATCAAAAGCCTAAAGGTAGATGTGCGTTGGTTTAACGATAAAGACAAGCTGGCGCATAACGAAGAAATGACCTTGGTAGCACCTGGCAATGCTATGTTGAAGCCACAGCAAACGCGTTTGAAAAAGGGGGAGTTTATGGTAGGGCTCAAAAAAGCCAACTACAAAGACTTTGACTTGATTATACTGGAGATAAAGTAGGTAATTGCGAATAATTCAAATTATTTTAGTGCGGTTAAACTACGCAGCTTTTTATACCTGCCAGGTTTTCAATACCTGGCAGGTATGGATATTTATCTTTATTATAGGTTTTAAAATACTTGACGCAAATATTAAATTTCAATTGCCTATACTAAAAAAACTATCAGGTCTAATGAGTGATTATAATAGTAAATTACTTCTGTTCTACGGTAGTAAGTTTAAGGTCTTGAAAGTAATCCCTTATTTCTTGCGAGTGAGGGTAAGCCACACCTATACAGCCCCCAAAGTCGGGGTGGGTTTTGGCTGCCATGAGCTGGTCTATTACCTCTTGGTTCCATTGTATGGTGTGGTCGGGCTGTATTTTGCCTACTTTAAGGGTAAGGTTTACCGGGCACACATATACATCGGGGTATACTACTCCAAACAAATACTCACCTGCTACACAATTGCCTACCTCGGCCGGAAACCCCATGACTTCTACTCCCCAGTTACCAAAATCTTCGCTTACGCTTAGTTGCACATTGCCTTCGTATTGGTCATACACTTTTTTCATGAGCTGATAGCAAGCAATGGTATCTTCTTTGGTTAGGCGCAAATGCTCATAAATGCCTTGCTTGTCGGCAAACCTATTCAAACGTATTACGTCGGCCTCTAGTGCTTCGCAATGGGCAAAGTAGCTTTGAAGGTGTTGCTCGGTCATGTTGGCACGGCTAATCGTAAAGGTGAGAATTACCTTAAATTTCCACTGGCGTTTTGCCGAAAATTCTTTAATACGTGCTGTAGCTTTTTTTACTACCGAGGGTTGGGTCAAGCCCTTAAAATCTTTAGATTTATCTTCGGTACCGTGGCTGGTCATAATAATGGTTTTTACATTATTGTCTATGCACAAATCCAGCAACTCTTCGTAGTTGTCTTGCAGCAAGGGTCTGCCACTCGACCAGGCAGCATTGCCCATGTACCAGTCATCATTGTCTTTAAAAATGTTGGATCTTAAGTACTTGCCGTTTTCGGCAAAACTATCAGATACTATAGGAACCACCTTAAACCCATTGTGTTCAAGTCCTTTGATAATGACTTCGGCTTCTTCTGGTGTTTGTTTAAAATGGTTGAGGTGTGGTTTGTCGAGCCAACAAAACTCACACTTTGCTTTGCAGGTGTTCTTGCCAATGCGGGTATCTACAAAATATTGTAATTCAATTTTTGAGTGGTCTAAATGATCATCAAAAATAATAGGAAGCTTACTCATGCTAAAATTAATAAGTGATTAAGTATATGTACAAATTGCTCTAGTGCTACTTGGGGGGTGTCATACGCAGGCGATAGCCTGGTATAGCCGTGCCAGTGTGCATAGGCAATATCGTGTTGATCTAAAAATTGCTCGATAGTAGTAGTGGGTATTTCGGGGTGCTTGAACGATAAAATACCGGCTGTTTGTGTTTTTTCCAGTGGTTGTTGACCTGTATACATTGTACAGCCAGCGTTGCGTAAAGCATCAAACAAAAAGCTGATATCGGCATAAGCTTTTGACTCTATTTTTTGGGTAGATACCTGGAGAATGTGTTTGATGGCGGCATTTACTCCTGCAATAGAAGGAATATTGAGCGAACTATACTCAAACCGGGCTGCGCCAGGTTTAAAGTCAAAAGGCAATGTGGCAGGGGCAGACTCGGATTGTTGCATAGCACCTGCCCCTACGTATACTGGTTTGAGCTGAGGTATCAGCTCATCAGAACAATACAAAAAACCAGCACCTACCGGGCCTCTGAGCCACTTCCAGCTACAGGTAGTCAATGCTGACACTTTTGCTTTTTTTACATCTATATTTAGCAAGCCCGCACTTTGGGCAGCATCTACAAAAAACAATATGCCTTTTTGGGCGCATAACTCACCTATAGTATTGATGTCTGCCCTAAACCCTGACAAATACCCTACATGACTAAGCGCCACTAAGCGGGTTTTAGGAGTGATTTTTTTTGCAATATCCTCTACTGTATACTTGCCCTGTTGGGTAGGTATGCGTACAATCTCTATCCCTCGTGCCACCAGGTTAAGCCAAGGGTAAACATTGGAAGGAAACTCATTGTCGGGAATTAAAATACAGTCGCCTTTACGCCATTGTATGCCTTGCGCTACAATGTTTACCCCATGAGTGGTGTTGTCGGTAATGGCTGTTTCATGAGGGGCGCAGCCAAGCAAGGCGGCTATCTGATGCCGCAATGAAGGAATGAGTCTGGAGGCCTCTTGTTTGATGCCTGCTTTGCCCTGGTATTGCTGAGCCATGAGGGTGGTTTGCATGGCGTGAGCTGCCTGGGGCAATAGTCTGGATACGCCAGCAGTGTCTAAATAGACTTTATGGATGAAGCTATTCATTGTATTAGTATAATGGGTGTTTTAAGCAGAAATTAATGGCTTTATGTGATAAAAAAACAACACTTTGTTTTTGTGTAGCCACCTCTGGATAAGCGGGTATTATAAGTTTTGTAATGAGATAAAGGGTAATCATTTAAAGCATTTCTATCAAAAGTAATATTCATTCTCTGTTTCAATATTTTGGTGCAGATCGGTTTGTTTTAGAGAGCATTGCTCCAATTATTTTTTTGTGTAATATTATTTACAACTGGGTATCTTAAGCTCTTTTGCCTTGCAAAGTAACAGATAAATAATTAACAGTGCTACCTATGCAATGATAAAAAAACAGAATAAATGGCATATAATCATCTAAAAAGCATAATTATTTAGTTAAACAATAGTGTTTAACCCAACAAAAATAATTGAAATGCGTGTGTACAACTACTGGCCTCTATCGTTTTTATTTAGTCAACTATGCAATGTTTACCTACCCACTTAAACCCAATTCAAAATTATATGAGATCCGGACAGCAAGAGGTTTACTGTGCATTTTATGCCTCATTTTCTGTGTTTTAACTAGAAAAAATTACAGAAAAAAATTACAGAAAATCATTCACCAAAATTTTTATCATAATGTTACAAGAACTATTTAATTCAGATTTTTGCACAATAAGTTTTAATAAATCTCAGCAAAATATTCATATTGCCTGGCAAACTCCGCCAGTGGTGATGGAAAATCAGGATTTTAAAGACTCAATTACACAACTCATCTTCGTTATTGATGCTTATAAGCCCATAAGCTTAGTTATTAATGCCCAACAGTTTAACTTTACAATAGAGCCCGAACTTCAGGAGTGGTACCAGCAAAATATTATTCCCAAGTATATAGAGGCAAACATAAAAAAAATTGGAATTATTAAGCCACAGGATTTCGTGACGGGCTTATCTATGGAGCAGATGTTCAAAGCGGTGGCGTCGTCTGGTAAAATCAACCTGAGTTTTTTTAATGATATAGATGCTGTCAATGACTGGCTCAATAAACAAGAAATTGCTGCCTAACAATTGCTTGTTAAACACCCTTTGTGCTTTAAACCAATCGGCATTTGAGGGTAAAGTACACCAACAAAAATATTTAATGACCTTTGATAGTTTGAATACGATCAAAGGTTTTTTTGTGGGCTAAATTCTAATAATTGCAAAAAAATATCAATCATAAATGATTGTTTATGAGATGATTATATTTTTTACTGAAAACGAAAGCATTTTAAAATAAAGATATAGTATCAAAACTGAAATTAATTATTATATTTGCATATATAATAAATATTAAGCGATATGGATATACTTAATTTTTCACAGTTTGCATGGGCATATACATTTTGTCAAAATATGCAATTAAAGCTCAAAAAAAGACTTCAACCCAATTTGAATATTAAATTAGTGATTAATCATGTGGGTGAAAAATCCATTACAAGTATTATCATTCATAATAAAAATGAAGTCAAAAATAATAATAGAACTACTAAATTTAAGATTATACTAGATATAGTCCCTGAGCACATGTCATGGGGAGAGGTGTATCAAAGGTGGCTACAGCTTTATCAAAATAAAGAGTTGAACGAGTATTATGTATATGCACCTCATAGCAATGAGTTTTTTGCATGGCAACGTTTTCAACAGCAATTGGTGCCTTTGCCTAAGCAGCCTCGTTATGCCAGTGCTTTTCTGCGTATTCGTTTTGAACATTACGCCGATACATTGGAGGTTTTTACAACTGATCAGCAACCTTTTTTAAATTTTAAAGAGCAAGCCATTGCCATAGAAGAGGCACAAGACAAGGCCAGGGCGTACCAAGCCGCTTTGAGAGAGAAACAGTTATTGCTGGAGCAGGCTTATCAAAGGCTGGATATGCTCGAAAGGCATTATCAAACAAGCAAAAAGTACCAACATACGTATGCTACTGCCCCCTAAGAAAAACTACAAAAATAACTTAATCTACCAAACCTCATCTTTGATTATTGTACTTCTTCAAAAAATGGTTCAACAAACAAATATTACCCTCTTTGGGGTCACTTTATTTTTAGTGTTTTATGTACCAAGACAAAATTAAATATACCTAATATTTAAGTGTAATTATCATATTATGAGAGAGTTATCTTTACTTGTAGCTTATAGCTAATTGCACCGATATTCATCGGTATCTAAGGACTTGCTGCTACTTACTAAGTTATGTTATGCGCAAACACCTTGGTTGATGTTATCAGAATGTCCGTTATTTTAAATTGTACAGTACTCCTTGCTCAAATGGAGTCCAAACGCCCGTGTTGATGCCCATTTTTTTTAGCCCTCGGTTTGTCCAGTTGTTGCAGGTATTGAATAAATGGTAGCGTCCTTTTGCCCGAAAGAATAAGTCATGGTTGCCATAGCCTTTAGCTACCCAACGAAATTTTTGCTCTGGAGTGAGTGCAAACGATGCTAGTATATAACGAACCAATGCCTGGTATTGAGCAGAAGATATAACCAATGGGTATGTATTGAGCAAGTGGGGGTTTATGGTTCTATAAAAAGACAAATGCATGAGGCTTGGGGAAGGTACAAAGGTGGCTTTGAGTATTGTAATAAAGCGGGGACTATTGTGATGAGTCGATTGCAAAAAAAAGTCTTTGTCGCCCCAACCAAAGCTAATGTAGGGGTATTGTGCGTATTTTTTGAGGGTGGTAAGGGGTAGACATTTTTGCCAGTTTTTAACCGCATGTTGGGTGGGCAATACTATGTTGGTATGCACACCATTGCTTGTAATATAAATAGTGATGCCATTATCAGTACTTTGATTGATTGTTTGAGGTTTATGCGTGCCTGTAGTGATGATAGCACCGACTACTGCTCCTGCCAGGTATAACCCAACAAAAGCAACAAACAACAAAGTGCCCTGCCAACAATATCTTAAGGTTTTTTGTAACAATGCTTTCATTCCATTGTCTTGAGTTCTTCCTTTATTTTTTTTGGTAGTTTCGACACTACTAAATCATAGGAATGCTGTATCCATTGGCGAATTTCACTGTCGGGCATATCGCTGTTTACTTCAATTGTATTCCAGTGTTTTTTGCTCATATGATAGCCAGGTTTTACTGCATTGTATTGTTCGCGCAACTCTATGGCTTTTTCGGGTTCACATTTTACATTTACCCCGGCAAACGTTTCCATTCCTGTAAGGGCAAACATTTTACCCATTACTTTAAATACAAGAGTGTCTTCATCAAAAGGTAGCTCCTCGGTTACCCCTTTCATGGCAATGCAAAACTCTCTAAATTCTTCTATGTTCATTTTATGGTAAGTTTTGAAGTGATGATGGTTTATTTTACTACAAAAAAATAAAAACTTCTGGGGAAAAGTTAAACTATCGGTAGTTTTTGATAATTATTTGACAAATTTATAGGTTTAAAGTTATTTATAAAGGTAACATTGTTTGATAGCTCGTCATCTTTTTGGAACAAAGACTTAAACATCATCTATAATGTATAAAAAATTATTACTCCTGTCCATTTGTATCTGCTTATCTTTTGGGTTGTGGGCACAAGTACAAATAGGTACTCCTACCATTCAACAAAGAACCAGTGGAATGAAAAAAATTGAAGGTTATTTTCCTTTGTATTGGGACAAAGACAATGGCGGGTTATGGCTGGAAATAGACAAGTTTGATCAGGAAATCTTATATGTTCAGTCGCTTGCTGGTGGGGTGGGTTCTAATGACATTGGGCTAGACCGAGGGCAGTTGGGTAAGAGTCGGATTGTAAAATTTCGGCGAGTGGGTAATAAGGTTTTGATGGTGCAGCCTAACTATAAGTACAGAGCCAACACTAAAAATAAAGCGGAGAAACAAGCCGTTGAGTTGGCTTTTGCTCAGTCGGTTTTATGGGGTTTTCAGATAGCAGCAATCGAGGGCAACAAGGTGTTGGTAGAGGCGACTCGTTTCTTTCTGAGAGATGCTCATGGGGTTGCCAACCGTCTCAAATCAAAAAAACAAGGGTATTATCGCCTAGACAATACCCGTTCTGCTTTTTATTTGCCCCGTACCAAAAACTTTCCTAAAAATACTGAGGTAGAAGTGACCCTTACTTTTACCGGAAACGCCCAAGGCAAGTACATACGTAGTGTAGCACCTACGCCTGAGGCAGTTACTGTGCGTCAGCATTACTCTTTGGTAGCATTGCCAGACAATAAATACAAACCTCGACAGTTTGACCCAAGGGCTGGTTTTGGGCGCTTGTCTTATGTAGATTATGCCAGCTCACTCAATGATCGCATTGTAAAGAACATGATCCCACGCCACCGGCTTAAAAAGAAAAACCCTCAGGCTAAAGTAAGTGAGCCGATAAAACCTATTGTATATTATATTGACCCTGGCGTGCCTGAGCCTATCAGATCGGCTATGTTGGAAGGAGGGCGTTGGTGGAACCAGGCGTTTGAGGCAGCCGGATATAAAAACGCGTTTCAGGTAAAAGTTCTCCCCCCAGATGCTGACCCTATGGATGTACGCTATAATGTAGTAAATTGGGTACACCGCTCTACACGTGGTTGGTCTTATGGTGCTACAGTAAAAGACCCCCGTACTGGAGAAATTATCAAAGGGCATGTGACGTTGGGTTCGCTTAGGCTTCGCCAGGATTACCTGATTGCTGAGGGCTTGCTGGCACCCTATGCCAATGGTACTAAAATACCTGAAGATATGCAAAAAATAGCATTGGCTCGCTTACGCCAACTGGTTGCCCACGAAATAGGGCATACCCTTGGTTTGTCGCACAACTTTGCGTCTAGCGTAAACAAAAGAGCTTCGGTAATGGATTATCCTCATCCATTGGTCAAGGTAAAGGGCAATGGGAGGATAGACTGGTCTGATGTGTATGCTACCAACATAGGCGAGTGGGACAAGGTAGCCATTAAGTATGGTTACAGTGATTTTCCTCCAAATACTGATGAAAAAAAGGCTTTGAACAAAATACTTGATGACGCGATAAAACAAGGGTTGTATTATATTTCTGATGCCGATGCGCGCCCGATGGGTGGAGCTCACCCTTTGGCGCATCTTTGGGACAATGGTACCAGTGCTGCCGAAGAGCTTGACCGAATAATGAAGGTACGAGCTAAAGCACTGGCAAATTTTTCAGAGAAAAATATTAGAATGGGTGAGCCTATGTCTCACCTGGAAGATGTATTGGTACCAGTATATTTGCTGCATCGTTACCAAGTAGAAGCCGCGTCAAAGGTAGTGGGAGGTTTGTATTATACTTATGCTTTGCGAGGCGACCAACAGCAAGTAACCCGCATAGTTCCGGCAAAAGAACAGCAAAAGGCACTGAAGGCACTATTGGCTACTTTAGAGCCGGAGGCTTTGGTGTTGCCCGAAAAAACGCTTAAGATCATTCCACCAAAGGCTTATGGGTATGCTCGTAATCACGAAAACTTTAGAGCACATACTGGAGTAGCCTTTGACCCTTTGGCTGTTGCCGAAACAGCTGCTAGTATCACTCTTAAGATGTTGTTGCACCACGAAAGAGCGGCACGTTTGGTGCAATACCACGCTCGAAATGCTAAAAACCCTGGTTTACAGCAAGTAATCACTCAGTTGCTAGAGGTCACCCTAAAAAGTAGTATCAAACAAGGCTACCCTGGCGAAGTGCAAAAAGTAGTAAATAATACAGTGCTTTATCAACTTATACAGCTTGCCAACCATCCTAAGGCAGCCACTCAAGTGAAAGCCATTGCTACTTATGAATTACAGGAAATGAAAGAATGGTTAAAAAACAAGCAAATAGCTGTAAAAGACAAAGCCACTAAAGCGCACTACTTTTTTGCTGCGTTAGAGATTGAAAAGTTTCAGAAGGGCATCATTAAACACAAATTTACTGTGCCTTCTATGCCTCCGGCAGGCTCACCTATAGGTGGAGGCTTTAGCCCCAGCAATGCCTGTGGATTTAAAGAGTAGTTAATAATATTATTTTCTGCAAAACACACACTAGAGTATAGAAATTTGTATCAATGCTCTGGTGTGTATTTTGCCACAAACCCGGCTTATCTTAAATAGTTTTGATTGTTTTAGAGGCAAAGTAGGTTTGTTATATCACAAAGCATTTGTTATGAAATCCATTTTATACATCACCGACCTATACTATGAGGCAAAAGGGAGAAATTATCCTGAGGAAGATTTATACATTACTTCACAACTCAAAGAACATTTCAATCTATTAATCTGTCACCCTCAGCAAGCCATTGGATTTGTTGAAGTAGCCGACCTGATCATTGTAAGAAACTCAGGACCTGTGATTTATTATCAGGAATATTTCAATGAGTTTTTGTCGGCAGTAAATGAAGGCAGCGTGGCAATATTTAATTCTATGGATGGCAAAGCAGACATGCATGGTAAGCAATATTTGCTCGAACTCACCCAAAAAAAATACCCTGTTATTCCTACAATAGACAATATAGAGGAGTTATCGACATTGGGTAGTGCGCCTCACTACATACTCAAGCCCAAACTAGGGGCTGATTCGATAGGGATGAAAATTGTTGCCAAAAGCGCTATTTCACAGCACGACCTGACCGACATGCTTATTCAACCTTTTGTATCTTTTGTATATGAAGCCTCTTTTTATTACCTCAATGGTCAGTTTCAGTATGCTTTGTATGCACCTGACAAAAAGAAAAGGTGGGAGCTTCAAGAGTTTATCCCTAATGATACTGACCTTGCTTTTGCTCAAAAATTTATCGCCTGGAACAACATGGATTGGGGGATACAACGGGTAGATGCCTGTCGTTTGGACGATAGTAGTTGGTTGTTGTTAGAATTGGAAGACCTCAATCCATTTTTGTCGCTCGATAAACTGAGTGAAGTGCGTAAAAAAGACTTTATGGATAATTTTATTTCAGCTATTAGGCAACAACAAGAGTTTTTAGTGAGTAATGAAGAAGATTAATCTAAGGAATTGTTCAAAAATAAATTTACACTCTGAGGGGTGATTTTTCGCCTTGATACTTCGTTATTTTTATTGCCCGTAGCGCTGCTATGGGCGCAAAAAATAGCCTCGTCTCAAAACAAAACCTCTACCTCAAGAATGGTAATTTAATTTCTCACCATTCCTAAGGAATGGTGTAAAAATAAATTTCTATAGTAACGCTAAAATATTTTGTTGCTAGACGAGGTACGGCAATATCCAGTGGATGTTGAGCGAGCTTGAGGGATGGTCGGCTAATAGCAGCGCTATTCGGCTATTTTTTAACAAAGTATAGCCTCAAAAGATGAGGTTAAGAATGCGTATTTATTTTGGTACCATTCCTAAGTTAAATTTTTTTGCTATGAAAAAACTAATATGGATGCTAGGGCTTGTGCTATTGGTTGCCCAGCTAAGCTATGGACAAACTGATGGCACAAGTTTGAGTGGTATTTTTCAAACTGCGGTTCAAGGAGGGGTAAAACTCCCTTTTTACAACAATACAGATAGATCGTTGAGGGTAGATAAATCTGTAGCCATTACTTTTGCAGATTTCAAAAAAATGACTGCTAAGTCTACTCCTCAGGGCAAAACTTTATTTATTAAGTTAAATAAAGCAGGGAAAGCAAAACTTGCTCAAATGACCCAAAATAATCTACAAAAACCCTTGGTGATTGTTTTTGAGGGCGAAATTTTATCAGCACCGTTGGTGCAAGAAACCATTACGAGTGGTAACTTACAGATAACAGGCATAGATAAAAAAACTGCCCGTAAGTTTATCAAATCTTATAAAAAATAAAAATAGGAAGGGGTTTGCCAATATTTGCTTTGTTTGCTACTGTTTTTTATGCTTTGCAATGACATCTATCAGTGTTGTAAAGGAAGAAGTATTATATCTTTGTCTTGAAAAAATATAACTATTCAAGGTTGTTACACAATTTGTTTTTTTTGTAATGCTTGAAAACTTACATTTATTTGGACTGATTATAAATAATGCATACTTTTGTAATACCAACAGCATATAAAACACAACAATGAAGCAGAATATACCAAATCACTTTATAGAAGTTTACCAAACCCCAAACGGTGCGGTATACCAATCAAATAAAGATCGTTGTTTTTGGGTAGAATTTAATGGAGCGATGACTTCCTACAAAGTACTTTGCTTTTATAAATTCAAAAAAGCAGTAGATAACATAGATTTGGACTTAATGGCAAACAACTCTGACGCTGTTTATGATTATGAAATAATAGCACCATGCAGCTGTGAGCGTTGTTATGTGCTTACCCTTACCGAAATTGCCGAACTCAAAGAATTACTTTCTGGTGCCAAAGTAATGCTTGAACTGAACAGCATACTGTACGAACGTTTGTACTCTGTATTGGTTTAGTAAAATACATCCCACGCCTGTGCTTCTCACGCTATCAGGCGTCTGCCTTTTTGCTATATTTTCCTGCCTTTTACTTGTATACTTTCCCTAACTCCCTTTCTGCGAGTACATTATTTTCTTAGTTAAAATATAGTACCTCAAAACACGACTTTTTAAATCTGATTTCGTTTTATTGTGTAGCAATACTTTAAAAGCACTATTACACACACATCCATCAAATGATACTTTGGCGTTTATGATTGAATATCAATGCTTTACACTAAAAAATGGCTTGCAAGTATACCTACACCAAGACACTACTACTCCAGTAGCGGCGGTCAATATACTATATAATGTGGGCTCGAAAGATGAGGACGAAAACAAAACAGGGTTTGCCCATTTATTTGAGCACTTAATGTTTGGTGGGTCTAAAAATATTCCATCTTATGATGAACCTTTACAGCGGGTAGGAGGTGAAAACAATGCTTACACTACACCTGATATTACTAACTATTACATCACACTACCTATTGCCAATATAGAAACTGCTTTTTGGCTGGAGTCTGACCGTATGATGAGTTTATCGTTTGATCCTGAGGTGTTAGAAGTGCAACGAAAGGTAGTAATAGAAGAGTTTAAGCAAAGGTATTTGAACCAACCTTATGGAGATGTATGGCTCAAGCTACGTCCATTGGCTTATCAGGTACACCCTTACCGTTGGGCAACTATAGGCAAAGACATTTCGCACATAGAGCGTGCTACAATGCAAGACGTAAAAGATTTTTTTAGAAAGTTTTACCTTCCCAACAACGCTATTTTGGCAGTAGCCGGCAATATAGATAAAGCACAGCTACAGTACCTTGCCGAGAAATGGTTTGGTGACATTCCGGCGGGCACTGACTATCAGCGGAAGCTACCTAAAGAACCTCTGCAAACAAAGGCCAGGTATGCCGAAGTTACTGGCGATGTGCCAATGAACGCGCTTTATAAGGTGTACCACATGGCACCTAAAAACCACCCTGATTATTATGCTACAGATTTGCTCAGTGATGTATTGGGGCGAGGCAAGTCATCAAGACTGTATACCAAGTTGGTCAAAGAGAAGAAAATATTTAATTCTGTCAATGCTTATATTACCGGGTCGGTAGAGCCAGGCTTGTTGGTGGTACATGGCAACCTCAACGAAGGCGTGTCGCTGGAAGAGGGCGATGAAGCAGTACAAAAAATCATTGCTGAGCTCAAAAATCATAAAATACAAGAACAAGAGTTGAGCAAAGTGAAAAATCAGGCAGAGTCTACTTTGGTGTTTTCAGAGGTAGAGGTGCTTACCAGAATCATGAACCTTAGTTTTGCGGCATTATTGGGCAATGCCAATGCAGTAAACAATGAATCTGAGAAAATACAAGCGGTACATTCTCAGCAGATGATGGACATAGCCAATCAGATTTTGGTACCCGAAAATAGCAGTACCCTTTATTATAGAAAAGCCTGACAAGTGGGTTGGTTTGTTCATCTTTACCAATACATTGTGTAGGATATTTGATTAATGTTGCTAAAATATTGATATTCGTTGCATTAATCATTTAAAAAAAATATTGTGAAAATACGTGTAGGTCAAGGTTATGATGTACATCAGCTGCAAGAAGGGGCTGATTTTTGGCTGGGTGGAATCAAAATTCCTCACACTCATGGTGCAGTTGGGCATTCAGACGCTGATGTGCTCATACATACTATTTGTGATGCTTTACTGGGGGCAGCAAATATGCGTGATATAGGGTATCACTTTTCTGACAAAGACCCTCAATACAAAGGGATTGATAGTAAAATACTGCTGAAGGATGTGATAAAATTACTGAAGGATGCCAATTATGAAATAGGAAATATAGATGCGGTAGTTTGTTTGCAAGCCCCAAAAATAGGGCAATACATCCCAGAAATGCAGCAGTGTTTGGCCGATGTAATGAGTATCTCTGTGGATGATGTGTCTGTAAAAGCCACTACAACAGAACGCTTGGGCTTTGTTGGACGTAAAGAAGGAGTAGCGGCTATGGCTACAGTGTTAATTTCAAAAAAATAGACAACTTGTTTTGCTTACTTTGAGTAAATAATGCAAGTATATGTTTGATTGCATAACGCTATAAAAATCAGGTTTTCCTATAATTCGGAAAACAGACTACGTATTTAATTGATTTTTTTAGTTATTTTTGCTTTGATATATTTAAAATTTCGAGAAATTATGAAAAAGAATTATTTTTCTTTATTACTAATGACCCTTGTTTGTGTTTTTGCTTTTACAGCTTGCAAAAAAGGTGGTGATAATGATCCAGGCACAAGTGATTTGCTAGTTGCTAAGCAACCTTGGACAATTTCAAAAGTGACCGACCAAAACAACACAGAAGTTACTACCTTTCAGGGTAAAACAGTGACTTTCAGTGCTGATGGTTCGTATACTCATACCTTAGGGAGCGCTACCGAATCAGGTACTTACACTGTTACTGGCAATACTATTACTTTTACTCCTGCCAGTGGTACTGCTTATGCAGCTAGTTTTACCGATGTAAACGTTACTTCATCTGAGTTAACTTTTAAAATGACCGTTGAGAGCACCAAAACAGGTACTACTACCTACTCAGTCACCATGCAGTAGTGTGAGCCATATATTATATATAAAAAAACGTCTTTTGTGAGCTACTCAAAAGACGTTTTTTTATGCTGCGTATTCAACAATCCTATAGGTTAATTCTCTTCTTCTTTTTTTTCCTGGGCTGTTTTAATTTCCTCAGCAATCTTTTTAATTTTCTGGTTGAGTGAGTCTAGCTGAGCAGGCGGGCTTAGGTCTTGTGGGTTTGCCGACTTTCGTATGCACTGAAAGCGAGCAGCTTCTATGTTACGTTTTATCTTAAAAGTAACTGGTACTTTGGGTTCTTTAGCTAAGTCGCCGTACTTGTGTACATATTCTTCCAACTCAGCTCCGGCGGCATTAAAGTATTTTATAGCAATCACTACATCCTTAAACTTTACATCTGAGCGATTGTTTACCAAAGTAACTTCTACTGTCATTCCTTCGGCAAGCTCGTCTTCTTCGAGTAGTCTACCATCTACTACTAGCCCTCTCATCAAAGAATCGGTACGCTTTCGCTGGATTGTTTTTAGTGTGTCCTGCAAATGTTTTTTGATTGAATTCAGACTATCAATGATAGCTTCTTGTGCCTCAATCTTTTTTTTCTTCTCTTCGTCCTCTTTATCTTTTTCCTTGTCTTCCTCTTTTGTCTTGTTCTGATCTTCTCCTGTTTTTGGATCTTTCTTTATCACTTCCTGATCCTTACCAGTAGTGTTTTTTCGGTTATCGGCTATGCCTTTTTTAGGGGCATCATCTCCCATAAATTCACTATAAATAACAAAGCCTACAAGCCCTACTAAAACAAATATCAAAATATACAAAGGGGCATAAGAGACTCTTTTGGGGTGGGTATTTTTTTTCCTCTGTTTTTGACTGGCAGCACTGGTATTACGTGCAATGGCATCTGTAGCCTTTACCTGGGTAGGTCTTAAGTTTTGCGTGGTAGTATCTCCTGTGACCTCTTCTTGTTTGAGCAATGCTTCTTTAAACTCAGCGCAACTCTGAAAACGTTCTGCTGGATTTTTTGCCGTGGCTTTGTCAATCAATTGTTGCATTCGTTCCGAAATGGCACCATTGAACTGCTTCAAAGGAGGCAAAGGGTCATTTACTATCTTATTGAACACATCAAACTCAGTAAGTTGAGTTTCGTCATAGGGCGCTTTTCCTGTAAGCATTTCAAACAAGGTAACTCCTAGTGAGTATATGTCAGTTCGCTGATCTATTTCTTTCCCTTGTACTTGTTCGGGGCTCATGTACATCACTGTACCTAGTTGAGCACCGGGTTTGGTAAGGTTGTTTTTGTTTTCTTTTAAAATTTTAGCAATCCCAAAGTCCAACACTTTGGCGCTGGCATCTTGAGTGATGATAATGTTTGAGGGTTTTATATCGCGGTGAATCACGCCTTGTTTGTGGGCGTACTCCATACCAGCCAATATAAGCGAAAAGTAATAACGAACCTGTTCTTCAGGAATAGGGCACTTCTTGATAAACCTATCAAGTGCTTCGCCTTGTGCATATTCCATAATTAGAAACAAGCCTTTTTCGTTTTCTAAGTAATCATATAGGGTAATAATATTGATATGCTGAAGGTTGGACAGGGTGGTTGCTTCTTGCCGAAAACGCTGTTTTACTTGCTCGTTGTTTACCAACAATGGGTTAAGGGCTTTAATGGCTACTTTTCTGCCAAGCTGAGTATGGGTTGCCTGGAATACAGTTCCTACACCCCCTTCGCCTATGAGTGAATCTATATGATAATTAAGAATTTTTTCCCCGATCATTACATAATAAAGTTTAAAGTGCTTTTAGTTGGGTTATGATGCCTGAAATAAATATACCTCACCTCTGTAGTTTTCATAACAAAACAACTGAAGTGAGGCAAGTCATTTATGAGGGTTAATATCTGGGAGCATTTAATGGAATCACCAATTCTTTTCCTTCATAAATAGGTTTCTCTTCTTCTATCAACATTCCCTGTTCGTCGTATTGTCGCTTTGCATTTGCCAGCGAAATTCCATTGGCGTATAGAATTATTTTTGGGTTGATACGATATTTACGGGATACATGATAAATATTTTCGTTTGCTTTCAGTTTATAAATGTCACGCACCAATATTTTTAACCCAGTACGAGGGCGAATTTTATCAGTACGTTTTATATCATTCATTTTTTCGAGGGTTTCTAAAGGTACATAATACCTTTTTGCCAACCATTCGAGGGTTTCGCCATAACCTGCTTTATGAATAAATACCTTAGTGCTGTCATTTGCTTTGCCTATGGTCATACGGCGAATACTGTCGCTTACTCGTTGTGCTTTGTTGGCTCTCTTGATAGAGTCTTGCATAGAGCGAATAGAGCTGGTATCCTGGATATTAAATACTACTGCTGTATTGACAAATTTTTTGGTGTTGTCTTTGGCATAACTGTAAATAAGCATCACACCCACCAACCCTATGAGAATATACAAAGGCAAATTTATCACCTTTACATTTTCAGCATAAACTTCAGATTCTTCTTCCAGGTCGTCAGGGTAAACAACAGGAGTAGGGGGAGTTTTGATCGAGTTGAGTGATTCTGTATGCTTTTTCAACGCCTCTATAAAGCCTTCCAGTGTCGCAAAACGTTGTGCAGGGTCTTTTGCTAAAGCCTTTTGCAGTATGGTTTTCAACCCAGCACTGGTGTTTTTCAGAGGCAAAGATGTTTGAATAATATCTTTCTGTAGTTGAGCAAGTGTTTTTCCTTCGTAAGGTTGATTGCCATGCAGCATAAAGTGAAAAATCACCGCCAATGCATACACATCACTTGCTTGGTTGGTGGCTTGCCCACGGGCTTGTTCAGGGCTGATATAAGCTGCCAATTCTACATTCTGTAGTTTTAAATTTTCGGTTAAAAAAACATTGCTCAAAGCCGATGCTAATAATTTTACTTCTTGGTCTTGAGACACAAAAATATGATTGGGGCTGATAGCACCATTGATCAATTGGTTTTGATGCGCATATTGGTAGGCTTCTAATATTTTCATAAACAGACCCATTGCCTCTGCTTCATTCATTGCGCCCTGGCGATAAATATGGTGAGTAAGCGAATGGTCTTCCAGGTACTCATATATTAGGTAAAGGTCATTGCCTTGCTCCAGGCAATCATACAAAGTGGCAATATAGGGATGTTGCACAGCAGCAAGTTTTTTTACTTCTTCCATAAAAGAAGCCTTTGCCTCAGGGTTATAGTCCAGTAATGGGTTAAGGGTTTTAATCAATACTTTTTTGGGAAATTGAATGTGTGTACCCACGTAAGAACGAAAGACCTGATTCTCCTGGACTAATTCTTCTATGCGGTAGTTTAATATGTTGTTGTTATTATTCTCGCCCATTACATTTTGGTTTAAAAGCAAAAATACAACTTATTTTTATAACGCTGACTTTTAGCTTTCTAAATTTTACTTGGCAGAAGTAAATTGAATACTTCTCTGTTTATTGTTTTAATTTTGCTGATTCTTCGGCAATAGTTTTTTGTGCTTTTTGTTTCAAATCATCTAGTTTATCTATCACCTTTTTGGGGTTTTCTTTAGGTATAATTAGCTTCTTAATATTCTTTGTTTCGATTTCATCGGCAGACTTTAGCCCATTTACCTCCAGTATCCACTCAAGTTTTGAGCCCTGCTCTTCGGCAAGCTTTTTTAAGTCCTTGGTTTTTTCGGTTACCTGCACCGTGATGTGGTTAAACTTATTACGTAGACTGTCTAATTTAAGCAAAGTATTGTTCAAGGATTTTTGGGTAGAATTAATAAAGTCCTGAGCATCTTTTATCCGCTTTTTTGCTGCATTGTACTTGTTTTTGGCGTTATTAATAGTTTCTTCCCCATCTTGCCACCACTTCTTTGTTTTGTCTACTATACCTGTATTTATAATGCCCTCTTTCACAGCGTATTTATATAACCATTGAGCTCCATAAAACACCACTATTACCAATACCAACCTACCCAATACCTGCATAATGGGAGAGTCTATGTCTAGCCTAAAGCCTGATCCTCTGTTGCGACGTTTTCGTGAACCACGACTATCCTGATAGTCTTCTTCATCATCTTCATAATGATCATAGTCACGTTTAGCGCGAGGTTCTTGTCGTTTTGGGTTGGGTGTTTTTGGGGTAGGAGGGTAGGCTTCTGATTCGGGTGATGGTATAAAGTCAGAAGAAGATGTACCCTGCGATACATCTTCTGGTGAAAAGTCATTAAACCCAGCATTTGCATCATCGGCAGACGATACATCAGAAAAACCACTGGTAGGTGGCGGGTTATTAATCAGTGTGCCACCTAATATACTCTTTTGCTCGCCTGAGTCAAATTTATGCTTATCAGGCAAGTTATAAAATTCAATTAATTGTACAGTAGTATTGTCATAACCTCCCAGGTTGTTGGCCATCTGTACCAGTTTTATAGCCTTGTGCTCTACATCTATCGGAGAGTTAAGTGTGCCTTCTATACTTTTGTCGTGCACCAAGCCATTGAGCCCGTCGGTACAAAGTAAAAATATATCGTTTTTGTCAGGTATAATAGGCGAAAAAGACACTTCTACTTCTGTTACAGGTTGGGTACCCAACGCTCGTAACAATTCGTTGCGACGGGGGTGTGTTTCTGCTTCTTCATCACTTATTACCCCCTGGTCTACCAAAGCCTGTACAAACGAATGGTCTTTAGTTACCCTGGATATACCACCTTGGTTTAAACGATAAAGGCGGCTGTCGCCTACATGCCCATAGTATACCTGATCATTGCGTACCAACATTAACACACAAGTGGTGCCCATACCTTGCATTCCGGGGGCTTTCTGAGCTGCTTGAAAAATCTGTTGGTTAGCATATTGTATTGCCTGACTGATAGCTTCTATTGGATTAGGGTAGTATTGGTGTTGAAAAAAGGTTTTGATGCTGTTTACAGCCATCCGCGAAGCTGTAGAGCCTCCGGCAGCGCCACCCATGCCATCACACACCACAAAAACATATCCATTGGAGGTTTCATAATACCCCATAGAATCTTCGTTTTGCTTTCTTACATGCCCTATATCGGTATGGCTACCAAAATGAAAGTTTTTCATATCGTTATAACGTTCCTTCCATCTGTTTAAATATGAAACTTAAGGTTTGCCGCACCTAATTTAATCATATCCCCAGATTTTAAAATTGTTCTTGACACCCGTGAGCCATTTACAAAAGTACCGTTGGTACTGCCCAGGTCGGTGAGGTAAAAACTACCTTTTTCTATGGTAATGGTAGCGTGTTGTCCTGATACTGTTTGAGTAGGTATGGTGATGTCATTGTCTTCTGATCGTCCGATAAACATTTTAGGTTTATTGAGCGAAAAGCTATGGCTAAAGCTCCCTGCCGAAACCATCAAAGTGGGTGCACCACCGCCACCAGAGATAACGGTACGTTTCATGTCAAACTTAGGGTCAATCGGGGTTGGCTGATGGTTTTGTGCGTTGAGTTGCTGAGCCCTTACTTGTTCCTGCAAGCGAATGTTTTGTTCTTCAAGCGATTTAAGACGTTGGTCAGTTGCGGCACTTTGTTTGGCTGCTTCCTCCTGTTGTTTTCTAATCATAGCCTCCTGTTTTTGGCGTTGAGCAGCTTCGGCCGCAATTCTTGCTTGTTCAGCCGCTTCGGCTTCTTCTTCGGCTGCAATGCGTTCTTCTTCGGCACGTCGCACATTGCGGCTGTGCACAAACCACACCAATATGCCTAGCAAAGCGCCTGCTGCAATGATGATAAAAATACCGTATTTACGAAAAAAGTTACCACCCGTATTTGGGCGCAAAGGTGAAAAGTAAGTGACCCGTTTGCTCTCGTTTTTATAGCGAATTTCAAAGCTATGTTCGTTTCCGTCAGCTGCAGCTTCAGTGTCAAAGGTAAGCATTACGTTAATGCCTTGGTTTTCTATGATCTCTTCTCTAATAGAGAAAAAATCGCTGATGGCGCGTTGAATTTCGCTGGAAGTTTTTACTATTCTACTTCTTTCGCCTTTGGGTATCCCTTCAAACTCTACAGTAGTGCTAATGCGACTTAAGTCATCGGGTGGCTTGTTGTCTAATTGGTAAGTAACTGAGTAGACAGGAATCTTAAAGTGATTAGCTCTTTTGATGCATTCAGTAGAACTGAATGAGCTTCCTTTGTTCTTACCTGCTGACAATACCATCAATATTTTTTGCCCTTCCAACTCGGTTTCATCCAGTACTTCAAGCGCATGATAGATAGAGGCATGTACCTTAGATACAGGAGTATTGCTGGTATCTTGTTGGGTTGCAATTTTATTTCTGATTTCGTCAATAAAGTAGGCAAAGTTATTGGTGAAATCCGGCGACAAATAAGATAGTTGATCACTGTCAGAAAAGTAGGCGATTTGAATTTTATCGTCAGGTGTAAGTACCCCCAAACTATTGGTCAGGGCACGCTTTACACTGGCAATAGGGTTGCCGTTCATTACTGCTGATGCGTCTACCAAAAACAGGATTGCCCGATTTTTCTTTTTAGCAATACTATCTTTTTTTTCGGGAGCTGTCAGGTTAAAAGAAATAGGTTCGGTGGGGTTTTTCTCATCTAATACTTTAAAGTCGTCTTTTACGGCTTTATCGGCACCTACCAATTGTAGTTCTACTTTTAATTCAGGAAAAGCTGCAGTATCTATTTTTGTAACATTGATACGTTGAGCATACGATTGCGAACCGAGTAAACCAAAGCCTGCCACTAACCAAAGCAAGCAAGCATACTTCTTAAGCACGTTTTTCATCATTGTAAATTCCATTAGTTAAAAGTTTATTAGGCAATACTTCTGAATTTGAAAATAGTTTCTCCTATACGTATCACATCACCATCTTTGAGCGTACCTTCTTCTACAAATATATCATTGATAAAGGTTCCATTGGTAGAAAACTCATCCCTGAATTTGAAGTGCCCCATGCGGTGTAATATGGTCAAGTGTTTACCCGATACCGCCTGATCGCCCGAAATAGTAATGTCACAAGCACCATCAGCACCTATAATGTTGCGTCCTTCATATAATTTAAAATCTACACCATTTTCGTCTATAGTAAAAGACACCAACCAGCCTACCATTTTACGTCCCTGTTGCTGGGGTACTTGTGGAAAGTTGGGTTGTGGGTCAAATCCTCCGCCTCCACCAAAAATCTGAGTACGACTTAAATCTCCACCTCCACCACCAGAGTTACCAAAAATCTCGGTTTGTGGCGAACCTCCTCCAAACATACCTCCTCCTCCGCCAGTGTCAAGCTTGGTTTTGTCTAAACCACCAAAGCCACCCCCTTGGCCAGGATTAAAGTCGTTGTCATCGTCAAAACCCTGATTGCCCATGTTAGGCAGAGAAGGAGGCATTTCCTGAACATTGCCACCACCCTGTCCATCTTCGCAATAGGGGCATTCGTCAAGGTTAGATGGAAAAAAGTAGCCGTTATCGCAGCCACAAGGTTTAAATTCGCTCATAGTTTTAAATCATTAATTGGTGTTTGATTGCGTAGGTGTTATCTAGTAGCAAGCTTCAAGCGAAGTGTTATTTATTTTTTTATCTCTTTGCAAAGCATAAAAATAGACTCTTTTTATATATGTATACTTGAAGCTTGTTGCTAAATGCTTGTAACTTAAACAAAAATGGTTTTGAGGATGGATTTTGACTAATTGCCTGAATACCAACATTAATCAATCCTGTAAATCCTAAAATCACTTTCATCTTAGTATAACTAAATATAATTCAAATTAATTGAAAAAATCAGATTTTAAAAGCTTTCAATTGTTTTAGGTAGTTTAGGTAAAGCTCAGGGCTCATCTAAACTTGAAATATTGTGGGTTAGATCGCTATTTGATTTTACAACTGATGCTAAAATTCATCTTTACCACCCAACTCTAGTGCGTCTTTTTTTACTTTATTGGCAAGGCTTGTTTTATAGTTTTGTAGGCTGACTTGTACATTGAGGTCAAAAGCACCTACCATTTGGGCTGCCAGAATACCCGCATTTTTGGCAGCATTGAGCGCCACCGTAGCTACTGGCACACCATTGGGCATTTGCAAAATTGACAATATGGAGTCCCAACCATCTATAGAGTTACTTGATTTTACAGGTACACCAATCACGGGCAGGGTAGTCATAGAGGCCACCATGCCAGGCAAATGAGCAGCTCCACCAGCCCCAGCTATAATAGCTTTAAGCCCTCTTGTGTGGGCACTTTCGGCATAGTTTACCATACGGTGAGGGGTACGGTGTGCTGATACAATGGTTATTTCATAAGCCACACCCAGTTCTTTGAGTATGTTGGCCGCTTCTTGCATCACGGGCAGGTCTGACTTGCTGCCCATAATGATACCTATTTGAGGAGTAGTAGTTTCGCTCATTTTATTTGTTTAAAATAATGCAAGTTGTAAGGCATCAATACTTGTTTGACTCCTTCATACCCAGTGTGTTTTGTAGCAAACTTATGGTCAGGTTACCCCTATAGCTAAGTTATAAGCTTGTTTTTGAGTGAGGCTCCAAAGGAATCATCAAGTGTAGATTTTTCCCACTGGTTAACCTTAACGCTTGCTTAAAGCCTGTCTTTGGAATTGAAAATTACTTTTTTAGCCCAGACTCTGACTTTTAAACAAGTCACTGGATACAAAAAATCCTACAACTCAATTGAAAGAAGTGTTTAAGACAGGACGCAAATATAGATGAATTGAGGGAAAGTTCACGAAGGATTACAAAATCGCTTTTTTAATCTGGCTTATAATTGGGCTTAAAGCAAGCGCTGTTTTACTGTTAGGGAGCAATTAAAAAATAGGATACCTGTTCTTTGCTAGCTTTTTTATTCTGAGACGCGGCACTTTTTAAAGTCATAGCAGCGCTACGGCTGCAAAAAGTAACAAAGTCTCAGGGCAAAAGAGCAGCTACAAAATGGGTAGGTTATTTCTTGTTTGCTCCCTTAAAAATAAAACAGCCAATTTTTGCCTACACCGTGAGCCTCACATTTACCAATAATTACCTCCATTCAGTTACTTTACCCTTATCTTTGTTGTGCATATCTTGTGGTATATTTTGGGCAATATGCTCGAACAACAAATCTAATAGTTTGATTTTGGCAAAGTTGCGTACATATACCAGGCTAACCTCACGTAAGGGCTTTTCGGGGTCAAAACGGCGTATTTGGGCTTGTTTGCCTGTCGGTAAATCCAGCGTGGCAAGTTCAGGCAGTAAGGTAAACCCACCTTCTACTTCTACCATTTTTTTGAGAGTTTCCAGTGAACCACTCCTGTAGTTAAAAGTTTGTTGTTTTTGGGCTTGTTCCTGATACCCACATAAGTTGGCCACCTGATTATAAAAGCAATGCCCATCATTTAGCATCCAAAGCTCTTCGCTGGCAATGTCTTTAGGGCGTAACTGTTGGTTGGTTAAAATAGGGTGGTCTTTGCTGGTATACACCATAATCTCTTCATAAAAAATAGGCTTTTCTACCATTCCTTTTTCCCGCAAAGGGGTGACCAGCAAACCTACGTCCAGCAAATCTTTTTGCAAATGATCTATGATTTCTTCGGTAAGTAGCTCATATACCTGGAGCTGTATACTGGGGTATTCTCTGGTAAAGCTACCCACAAATAAAGGCAGTAGATAGGGTGCTAATGTTGGAATAATACCTACCTTAAGTTCACCTGTTACATTGTTCTGAAACTGTTGTACAATGTCTTGAATTTTGCTTGATTCACGAAGCGTGTTTCGGGCTTGTTCAATAATCAATTTGCCCACATCAGTTGGTACTACTGGTTGTTTGCTGCGGTCAAATACAACGACTCCTAAATCTTCCTCCATCTTTTTGATTTGCATGCTGAGGGTAGGCTGTGTAACAAAACACTTCTCTGCAGCAGTAGCAAAGTGCCTGTAAGTGTCTACTGCTACTATATATTCAAGTTGTATAAGGCTTACCATAATATTGCTAATGATTTAATCTATTCACAAATATAGTTTACCTCTATGAAAACATAATAATTATTGATTTGATTTGTGAATCTATAAAAATTAGTTTTGTGATAAATAAAATCTATTAATTTAATATATATAACTCATGATAACAGCAGAACTAAACCTGATAGGCTTGGATAAAGAACAAGCCGGAAAGTTGGCAAATGACCTGAATCAATTATTGGCAAACTTCCAGATTCATTACCAAAACCTGCGTGGTTTTCACTGGAATATCAAAGGAAAAAACTTTTTTGAGTTACATACTAAATTTGAAGAGTTGTATACCGATGCCCAGGAAAAGATAGACCAAGTTGCCGAGCGTATACTTACTTTGGGTTTTACTCCTCTACATGCTTTTTCTGATTATTTGGAGCATGCCCAAATCGTTGAAGGCAAAAACGTACTGGAAGACCAAGAAGCAGTAAACATGTTAATACAAAGCATGCAAACACTTATTACCATAGAGCGTCAAGCATTAGAGCATGCTGCCAATTTACACGATGAAGAAACCGTGGCCATGCTGAGTGACTTTATTGCCACTCAAGAAAAAACAGTTTGGATGTTTTCTGCCTGGTTAAATAATAGCTGATATGGTGTCATTGCCATTCAATAGAATACAAGCCGACAATGCCTTGACAAAGACAGTTTAAACTGTTTAGGTTGGATTTTTTTAAAACAAATCACACGCTTGATGTGAGCCATGATAATAAACATTGATAACTATGAACCTAAATCAAATTACAGTATCGAGTACTAATATTGCAAAGTCAGTTGATTTTTATACTACATTGGGGCTTGAACTTATAGTAGATACTCCCCACTATGCCCGCTTTTTAGTGCACCAGGGGCAGGCTACTTTTTCGGTAGCCCTCCGCAATGAAGCGATCCCACAAAATGGTACGAAGGTATATTTTGAATGTGACAATTTAGATGCTAAGGTAGCCAAGTTACAAACTGAGGGGCTAGAGTTTACCGAGTTGCCCACCAACAAGCGCTACCTTTGGCGCGAAGCCCATATCAACGACCCTGATGGCAATGTCATATGTCTTTATTATGCAGGCGAAAACCGAATTAACCCACCTTGGCGGGTACAAAATAATGAAAGTAACCTGACCAAAAATATATAAGGAATTGTTCAAAAATAAATTTACACTCTAAGGGGTGATTTTTCGCCTTGATACTTCGTTATTTTTATTGCCCGTAGCGCTGCTATGGGCGCAAAAAATAGCCTCGTCTCAAAACAAAACCTCTACCTCAAGAATGGTAATTTAATTTCTCACCATTCCTAAGGCAAACCAACGCAATGGATTTACACAAATACCTTTATAGAATAGGTTTTAAAGGAAGCAAAATGCCTTTGGCTAATTTAGAAACTTTAAGGTTACTTCATTATGCCCACATGAACCAAGTACCCTTCGAAAATCTCGACATTCATTACAACCGTTACATAGAGGTAGACATAGAAATGTTTTACCAAAAAATAGTAAATGAGAATAGAGGAGGTTTTTGTTTTGAGTTAAATGGTCTGTTCAATTGGGCACTTAGGCAACTAGGGTTTGATGTTATTATATTGGCAGCTGCTGTCATCAACGATCAGGGCGACTATGGTATACCACTAGGGCATTTGACTAATTTGGTGACGTTAGAGGGTAAAAGATGGTTGGTAGATGTAGGGTTTGGTGATAACTTCGTTTATCCGATTGAGTTTGTACCAGACAAAGTCCAAGTGCAAAAAGGGCGGTATTATTGCCTAAAGCAACTAGATGAGACATATTATCAATATGCTGTATCGGACGATGAAGGTGCGAATTATAAGCATTGGTGGAAGTTTACCTTAATCCCTCGCCAACTAGATGATTTTAAAGATGCTTGTCATTATATGCAAACATCACCTGATACCCATTTTACACACAATCGGGTTTGTTCTGTTTCTACCCCAAAAGGACGAATCACTTTGAGTGATTTGAACTTTAAAACCCGCGTGGGCAAAGAACAAACCGTAGTTGCACTAGCCGACGAGCAAGAGTTTTTGAGGGTTTTACAAAAGCAGTTTAGCATTGTCTTGCATCAGCCATATCAACCACCTTTTGGTATCAAAGCAAAATAAAACAGTATCTTTGATAACATAACAGCCCCATCAATAAAAATACTGATGGGGCTGTTTTAACTTTGTTCTTTGATAAACGTTTAATCCAGGGTAAATTCATCCTCTTCTTCGTCTTCATCTTCAAGTATATAAGGAATCAAGTTAATTTGCAAACCACTATCTTCTATAAAATCTTCACCTTCGGCAAGCAAATCATCGTTATCGTCAGGATAATACCAGTTGATTACTACTTTGCCTCCTTGTTTTTCATAGTTTTTAAGTGTTTGCAAAAGATTCAATATAGTTTTAGAAGAGCTTGTATTGAAATATACCAGACGAAAGTCCCACGTAAGTGTCCCCTTAACCTCTTTGACATAAGTATCAATCCAGTTAAGGATAGGCTCATAAAATTGAGGTGCATCCTCAATGTATGACTCACCTAGAATCTCACACTTGCCCGTTTTGGCGTTCAAACGTATAGTTGGTGTGAAAAACACTCCCTTGGTCCCTTCTATATACAAATCTTTCATGATCTAACCTTTATTTATTCTTTTATATACATTATCCATCTTACTTTAATTGGTGAGGTATAATAATCAATGAATAATCATTTTATTATTTATGATAATGTAAGGTTTAGATCATAAATATAAAAAAAATAGCTTTAAAAATAGAAAATGGGAAGGAACTTTCTTTTGAGGCATATGATTGCAAGGTGATAGTCTGATGAAGCTTATTTCATCACTTTTACACAAAACCCAAGATAGGTAAATTCATCGTTTATTCTCTCTGCTATTACCTGTAGTCCGTGTCCAGAGAGCAGCGCCATTTGTACTAATCCAATACCTGCCCTTTTATTTTTCTGATCCTTGTCTTTCTTGCGTAAGTCTCGTTTAAACTTTCTGAGTCCATCTCTGTCCAAAGAATTAATGTATTCGCAACGTTCGAGAAGTGTTTCTACAGAGGAGTTGCTTACAGTATTGCCTGTAATAAGTAAGTAGCAATCATCTCGTTCGTCTATAATAAGGGTGCCTACCGATTCGTTGCCAATAAATGTGTTTTGTTCCTCTGAGTAAACAATTACATTTTGAGCTAACTCTATAAATATTGCTAATAGCTTGTAGTGGGCTTTGGTTTTTTTAAAGGTGCGTTGAATATAACCCTTAATTTTGGCAATTAATTCATGCGTAATAGGCCCCTTGTAGGTAATAATAGGTGCCTGTACCTGGAAGTCAGTATGATACATAAAAGAATTAGCCATGCAAATATCAATGGTCGCCAACATTAGTATAACTAGTTTGAATAGTTTTTCTGCATATTCATCAGCTTGAGCTACGTAAATTGAACATACATAAAAAAATATGAATATATAAAGTTAAAACTACGCTTTTTGGTTTTTAAACATAATCACTCCCATAAAAGTAACCTAGTGGTAGATATTGAAGGGTTTTATCAAAAATTGTGCGAAATTCAGGCCATCATTTTGTTTTTAAAGTGAAGTGCTCGGTGTTTTATTAAGCGTTTTTTAGTAGATATAGTACAGGTAGTATAATCACAATGATAGTTTGAGATATATAGGTAAAATATTGTTTTTTGATAAAAAGATGATTGAAAATTTCGCTTCAATGTCTTTTCTGAAATTAAGTAACCTTGTCCTTGGCTGGCTACTTTATCCTTATATCATACGTTTGATAGGTACCGACAACTTTGGTTTACTCATTTTTGCTCAAAGCCTGATGCTTTACCTGGTGGTATTTACCAACTACGGTTTTTCATTGTCTGCCCCGCGTGAAATAGCCCGTTTATATAAAACCAAACCTAAAGAGTGTCTTCAAAAAGTAAGTGATTTTTTTTATACACAAATCTTTTTGGGGTTGGTATCTTTTTTTTTATTGTTTCTATTAGTGCAAGCGATCCCATTTTTGGGTAATAATAGCCGACTGATTTATGGCAGTTTTGCCATTGTATTAGGGCAAATTTTATTACCTGTATGGTTTTTTCAAGGGATTGAAAAAATGCCCTACCTTGTTTACTTTAACTTATTTGCCAAAATCCTTTTAATTGTAGGGGTTGTACTGTTTGTACGCCAAAAGTCAGACTATATTTTCATCAATTTGTTTTGGGGTTTGGGTAGTATGATTGCTGGTTTGGGAGCGTGGGGAATAATGATTGTTCGTTTCAACGTTCGTTTCTATAAGCCTTCTTATCAATCTATTTATCATATACTGAGACAAGACTTCCACTTGTTTGTGGCAAATATTACCAACATTATTACCTTTAATTCTACGGTGATTATTATGGGTTTGTTTGCTACTAAAGAAACTTTAGGTTTATATAGTATTGTTGATCGTATATTTATGATTGTACGGCAAGTAGTAGTGGTGATTCATCAAAGTATTTACCCTAGAGTAGCACAGCTTGCCAACGAGTCGTTATGGGAGTTGAAGCGTTTTTTTAAAAGATTTTTGCAGTTAATGTTGGTATTTGTGGTGCCATCTACAGGCATACTTTATTTTTTCGCCCCTGAAGTAGTGTATCTTTTTGCTGGTAAAGCATTGTCTGAGGTATCATCTTTTGTGCAAATATTGAGTTTTACTCCATTGTTGGCAATAGCTAATTTACCTGCTTGCCAGGTTTTGTTAGTTATGAACAAAGAGTTTACATATACTGTTTTGTCAATGATAGGGGCAGTTTTTCACATTATATTAAGTTTGATATTGATTTATAACTTTGCTGGGTATGGGGCAGTTTTGGGTTTGTTTTGCACTGAATTGTTTTTGTGGCTTATATTTAACTTTAAGCTTTATCAATTAAACAGCAAACTAGAATGACTTTTATTTATGCAGTGGTTGTAGGGGAGAGTGTTGCTCAAACAACTCTATACTATTATAGCACATCAATTAGTGTTGTTTTGGGTAAACTTCAAGTAATTAAACTTGGATTAAAGAGTGATTTGATGATATAAACACTTGTATTTTTTGCTTATAAGAAATATTTATGGCAAATATATTATATAATTGAATTTATCGTATTTATATTTGCACTCAGTAGGGTATTTGTAGTTGTTTTTATGAATATGCCACAAAATACTTTATCTTTAAGAACAATATATTTGAAACGAACTTACATACGTAATTATATTTTAACTTTGAATATCATAGTGAAAAGCATATATCTGTTTTTCTTCTAACCACATACAAAAACATAATACAACTGTTTAAATAGGCTTGGTAGCAATACTTGTTATCCTATTTCAGAATATGTATTATCTACAAAAAGCTTATCTGAATATCATTTTAGGTGATATTAGGCTGGAACCTGATTTCATCCTTTAAAGTTTTTCCAAATCTCTAAAACCTTACTCTATAGATATACACCTCTACTGTTAATTAATATTCGGAACACAGGTAATCATTAAAAACCAATTGTATCCATCGCTAAGTAATTTGTTCAAAGTAAGCGTTCAGGTTTTAGAAAAAATTTCGAAGTTAGACAAGGCAAAGAAATTTGAAGCTAAACCAGATGGCTATTGCTAAGGTTTACTAAACCCCTCTATGGGTAGACATGTTACTAAAAGCATTGATGGTATTGAAGAAACTTTAGTTTTATCAATGCTTCAGTAATAGCCATCAACCAACGGGTATAATAGGCTGGATGTGATTACTAAAGCAGTTGGCTATAAAAATTGTTTGTAGGAAACTGTTTTGTAAAATTAAACATTGTGATAATGCTGCATAAATCTGCCACATTATTTGTATGGGCATTGGTTATGATCACTCAGGCTTATGGTCAGGTTCAAAGGCAAAACTTTACCACCCTCATTGGGCAAAATACTTCACAAAGAGCAGTAAGAAGCGCAGTACCTTTTCTCACTATAGCACCTGATGCGCGAAGTACAGGAATGGGAGAAGTAGGAGTGGCTACCAAGTCAGATGTAAATGACATATATTGGAACCCTGCCAAACTAGCTTTTATAGACAACAAAGCCTCGTTTTCGTTTGCTCAAACCCCTTGGTTACAGGTGATGACAGAAGGGCTTTATCTCTACCACCTAACGGGTAACTATAAGATTTCGCCGAATCAAAGCATGGGCATTGCAGTACGTTATTTTGATTTAGGAGATTTGGACTTTGTAAACGCCTCTGGACAAATCAGCCAGCAAGTCTCTCCCCGTGAATTTGCCGTTACCTTTGCCTACTCTCGTAAATTATCTAATCATTTTAGTGCGGCGGTTAGTGGTCGCTTTATCCATTCTAATGTTAGTGCTGATGTATTGAGTGCCACTCAACTTCAGAACCAGGCAGGAGCCACTGGATCAGGGGATATTTCGGTCTTTTATAAAAATGAAGGAAATTTTGGCACCGTTCCGGTAGATTGGGCTGTAGGTGCGCATATTTCTAACATAGGACCTAAAATTTCGTATGATAATAAAGCAATCAGAGGAGTAATACCCACCAACTTTCGGTTAGGCACCTCTGTTGGTTTGCATTTAGACGCTCTTCAGTTATTAACGGTTGGGGTAGATTTCAATAAGTTGTTGGTACCTTCTCCTCCAGTAGTTACCCCAGAAGGTGTAATTATTAAAGGAAGCACTCAAGATAAACCTGTGATTAGAGGCATTGTCGAATCTTTTGCTGATGCTCCAGAAGGCTGGCGCGAAGAATTGCAGGAAATTACTTGGGCAGTAGGTCTAGAATATTGGTATGACAATACAGTGGCTGCTCGTTTAGGTTATTTTTCTGAAAACCCCACCAAAGGTGATCGTCGCTTTTTTACCTTAGGTATGGGAGTAAAATATAAAGCTGTGCAGGTAGATGTTTCTTATGTTTTAACTGCGCAGCATCAACACCCGTTGTCAGATACTTTCAGAATAGGAATGATTGTGAATTTTGGTGAACCTGAAGTCACCATTGATGAGAGTGATGATTAAAAAAAGTAGTGATATATGTTATTCTATAAAGAAAGCCCTGACTGCTAACAGTCAGGGCTTTCTTTATAGAGTTTTCAAATAAGGAAACAATTGTTTGGATTGGATGGTGTGTGGGTTATTGTACTGTTTCTGAAGCACCAATTTGTGTTGTTTGTCAACAATAAATAGTTGCATAGGTGGAATATCATTACCAATTTTTATACCTGCCTTTCTAAAAAAACGATTGTTTATATGCATCCCTTGTTGGCTGTTCAAAGATGCATGGGTAGCCGATTTTTGTTGGTGTTCTGCTACAAAAAAAACTGTTTTTATTTTCTTCCCTTTAAATATTTTGGTCAAAACCTCTTGGTATTGATTTGCATTATCATTTATAAAAGCAATGGCTGTATATTGGTCAGTTCCATTTTTTGACAGTTGGCTGACAAATTGTTGTTTTACCTTTTGTTGCTTACTTGGCGTATGTGCCGAAGAAATAAAGTATACAATAGGAGCTACGATTAGGTAAATAACAAATAAGATTTTTGTTTTTTTGTTCATGTGTTTACTTGTGGTGTATGGTTATTTAATTTGTACTATTTTATTAAAAACATCCTTAATACGTTCTGAAGGGTGTTTTATTATATGATAAATCAAAGAAGACCCTCATGCGTTCTTAGTCCGTATGTCTTAACGGTAACTTTGGTATAAAGTTCTTGTTTTTTTAATAAAAAAGTTTAAGGAAATGTAGGATGCAAGTTTCACTACAAAAAAGTAGTACTATAGGAGAGAAAAAATGATAGAAGGGTGATATAACTGGCAGAAGGAGTAGTACAGTGTAGGTTTGGTATAAAATGGAAGTAGTTTTCAAGCTATTCCTTCGTTTACCAACAAGGTCAGTTGTGAGGCAAAAATATGTGCGACTTCCCGCAAACTAGTTCCTGTTTTGCTTTTAGAATTTTCATTTTCAATAAAAGCTGATGGGTGGTTGTTCAAAAAATAATCTCTAATACCCCAGCCAAGTTGTACTACCAAAAATGTCAGCATTTCCAATGGAATGTCTGACCTAACATTGCCTTTTTGTTGTTGATCATGCAAGATTGCCCGATAATGGTTACAAGCTTGTTTCTTTAACAACTGGGGGAGGTTGCCTAGCTCATGGTGAGGATGTTCGCGGTGTACACAATACAAAAAACGACTCAATACTGGAAAATCAACTTCAAATCGTGCTGTACTTGTGTAGATTTGTAACAAAACCTCAGATAGTTCATCATCACTGGACTGTTGTAATAGCCGATCGATGGTTTGATATTTCTTTGTAATGGCATATTCGACCAAAAACAAGTACAAGTCTTTTTTGTTTTCGAAATACTTGTAAAGAGTACCTTTGGCTATTCCAATTTGTTGGCTGATGTACTTGACTGAAACGTTCTCATAGCTCTGGTTTGAAAATTCTTCGATAGAAGTTTCAATGAAGTGATTTTGCTTCGCAAAGGGTAGTTTCCAAAATGCTGTTTTTGGCATAGCTACTAAATAAATTTAAGAACATGTGAAATAATAAAACTCCTATTTTTTATACGGTGTATACTTAGTGGAGTTAGGCTTATGTCATATATTTGTTAAATTCGTAATATTAGCCAGGCCTTAGTGATTGTTGTTAATATATTAGTTTAGACAAAATATTATTTAGCTAAAGAGAACTTCACCAAAAATACTTTTGTCACCTCTTTGTCTCTTAATTTGGGGTTTAAGAAGGGAAGCGTGATCATAGATACGGGAAATTTCTCAAGTTTTTTGATCACTACTGCCTTTTGTCGTAGGTTTTTAATTTCTGCCAAACCTTTCTCGTTGGTATAAATCCAGCATGTACCTTCTTGTGCCAAATCTAATAAATCTTTTGAGTTTACCAAGTCTTTGGTAAACCCTGGACGGTAAAAGTCAAGCGAACCAAAGTGTAAGTCTTGCCCAAATACATAAAAACGGTGGAGCTTGATTTCTCTTGTTTGTGCCACATATTTAGATATAACCGAGCCTGTTTGATACTCAAATAGATTGCGGTATACATGGGTATTCATTAAAAAGTTAACTCCCATGATAGTCATCAGTGAGGGCATGATAAGGGCCTGAAATGCATTTTTTTGGGTAATAAGAAAATACACACTGGCAGCCAGGGCTACAATAGCTACCCCCCATATTAGTATATTTTGTAAAGGAAAAGCCCAAGTTGAAAGAATAATTGCCAGTGCCCAAAGGATAACGATAGTAAAAATCTGTAGCCCCATATTTAACCGCATCCATTTACTCCTGTAGGCTGGTTCGTACAATACCTTATGTAAATAACGAGCTTGTATAATAGCGGCCAGTGGAAATACAACAAAAGTGTAGTGAGGCAACTGATATGAGGATAATGACAAAGCTAGAAACGGCAACACAAACCCCCCAGTAGTAATGCCTTCTGGCAATTGTTTATGCTTATCAGTATGCGATATTTTGAATTTTTGTCGGAATAATTGGCGAATATTTTGAAATAGGGCAGGTACAAATATCAATACCCAAGGTAGAAAACTCCATAAAAAATTTTGAGCTAAAAAGTATATAGGAGGATTTTGGGCATCATTGGAAGCAAAAGTGTTTTCGCCGGTAAGCCTGCCAAAACTTTGTTTCCAGAAATAAAAATAGAGACCAGAGCTTTTGTCTGGATGGTTTACATAAGCAGGGTTAGCATCAAATTGCATGTATAAACCAATGCTCATAAGGAGTAACATCAATGCCACAATAACGAGCCCTACCAACCATTGCCAACGAAAAAAGCTTATCCAGCTACGTTTGAGAATAAAATGCACCGAAAAAGCCAGCACAGGTACCATCAGTCCTATAGGACCTTTGGCAAGCATAGCTATACCAATGCCTACAAAGCCAAGAATAAGATTGCGCCATTTTTTATACTCATTAAACTCTGCAATTTGCCAAATAGCAAATATAGTAGCTGCAGTGAGCATAGTGTCAGTGCGAATGTCATGGTTCATTAAAAACATTGCCTGGCAAGAGGCTAGCACCAGTGCTGCCAAATAACCTATTCTGGTATTGTAATAAAGTTTGCCTAAGCGATAAGTAGCATAAAAGCCTATAAAAGAAGCGATAATAGGAACAATTCGGAATACAAAGTTTGATACGCCAAATAACTTAAAGAACAAAGCAGAAACCCAAAATAATAGAGGGGGTTTGTCGAGGTAGTCTTGTGAGCGCTCTTTTACCTGTAGGTATTCGCCAGTTTCCATCATTTCCTTTGACATAGCAGCATATTGAGAGGCGTCAATATCCATTACATCTAAAAAAGCACCAGCAATATATACGATGCCAATGCCTACAAAAGGTAAATAATTTATATACTTCTTTATCATTTATTCTTTTCGTCTCTTTGTTGTGTAGCAGCGTGCGCCAAATACAATTTTTTTGATATAAGTACCAATACCTGTAACATAAGTTTACAGGTACTGACCATATTATATATACACTGACTAATTAGCGCGCTTTTGTAACAATATCAATCGGTAAGTTTTAAACTTCTTAAAATTGGCCTCGTTACGTTCGCCTTTAAAATGTTTTTCTCTTGTTCCTGCTAGTTTTTTCTTAAACTTCCAGTTTACAAAACGATGTATTCTTGGGAAACGATCTTGGAATAAATCCATGCCCAGTTCAAACGAAGGGCGAATGGCTTCCATCGTAAAAGTGTTTACTACAGTCATTGTAGGGGCAATTTTGTCAGTAATATCCTCATCTTTGATTATATCAAATGGATGTTTGGCTAAAATTTCCTTGTATTGGTCTAGCCAATGTCCTCCTCCCAATGGACGATGGTTGTGCTCTTGATACCTGAAAAAATCACAAATTAGAATATGCCCACCTTCTTTGAGGTACTGTGCTGACTTCTCAAAGTTGGTTTGCATGTCAATATACTGAAAGCTTTCGCTGAAAAGGATCATGTCATATTTCTTATCAATTTTTACATCCTCATAGCGTCCATGAAAAACTTCTGCTTTGTTGCCCAGTAATTCTTTAATCCGGGCAGTCAAACGTTTGGAGGGTGATACACAATCTACCTTATAGCCTTTCTCTATCAGTTGCTCTGCTACTTTGCCTGTACCACTACCTACATCCAAAATTGTTTTTACTCCTTCGGGAATGTGACTGAACAAATGATTGGTATAGTTGATTTGAGCAGCACGCAAGTTTTTTACTTCAGGCTCAAGCCCATTTTCCCAAAACCCATAGTGAAGGTATTCTGTATCTAAGAAAAACTTGAGAAAAATCATACCTATGTCCAAGCCTACTTCCTGTGAATCAAGTTTTTTTTGTCTTTTTTTGAATAAACCCATGATAGTTGTGAGTAAAATATAATTGTTTAGAGTGTCTAATTTTAGAGCTTGTTTAAATTTTCGGTCATAGGAGATTCTATGATGAGTTTTCGGATTAGATGCATCAAATTTTGAAGAACCGACGGCACAGCTAAATTTGACAAAATATAATCATAAAAGTCGCATAAAAGATCTAATTAATGAATTTTAAACAAGCTCTTAAAGCGTAATATTATTTTCTTGAAAAGATGTTATATTTAAGGATACAGTAAATTGCTCTGAAACCATCTTTCCAGTTAATTTTTTTGCCTTCAGCATAAGTCCGCCCATAATAAGAAATACCTACTTCGTAAATTCTCACATCTTTTATTCTGGATACTTTGGCCGTTACTTCAGGCTCAAACCCAAACCTTTTCTCTTTTAGATTGATATTTTGAATCATATCAGTTTTGAACAACTTATAGCAAGTCTCCATGTCTGACAGGTTAAGGTTTGTAAACATGTTAGATAGAAAGGTCAGGAATTTATTACCGATGGTATGCCAAAAGAAGAGAATTCGGTGAGGGTTGTGCCCCATAAACCTTGAACCATATACTACATCGGCAAAACCCTCAAGCACAGGTTTAAGCAACATATTATACTCGCGGGGGTCATACTCCAGGTCGGCATCCTGAATAATCAGGTATTCTCCGCTGGCTTTTTGGATTCCTGTGTGCAAGGCAGCACCTTTTCCCTGGTTTTTTTCGTGTTTAAAATAACTAATATGAAGCTCAGGATTTGCCTCTATATATTTCTGAATAGCCTCTTCAGTGCCATCTTTAGAGCAGTCGTTAACAATTACAATTTCTTTCTTGATATTATCTAACAGCTGAACATCTTTTACCTTGTTAAGAATAAGGTGAATTGTTTTCTCCTCATTATAAGCTGGAATAATGACTGATAGCTTATTAATTTTCATTTGTATAAAAATTTTCCCGTTAAAATGGGGATGATAAAAAGCCAGCAAACCTTCATTACTTTGTGGTTTTTCAACAAAGAGTAGAAGAGAAAGGGAACCCCAAACTAATTTTGCTTATTTTTTGTATCTAAGTACACCGTTAAACTAAATTTCTTATGCTTTACTCCCCCTGACTTCTTTTAAAAAAGATCGTGTAGTTAAGGTTTTGATATACACCAGAATAGGAACTTTGGCTAAAAGCGCGCAGTCCCGACGGAACTGCCAGAGCAATAAAATACCAGGAGGAAAAATCACCTTTAAATATGAAAAGTTATTTCTTATCCATTCCTAAAAGAACCTTATGATTATTTAGAAGAAAGTTGAGCAATAAGTAGTGCTTTGGATCTTTCTTCCAAAAGACTTGCAAAGTTATACATTAGTTTGTAATTTATAAGTTATTCTTTTTTTTTTAGCCAATAAGCGCAACTTAAATCTTTCATTATTTACACTTATATATATAAGGTTGTCTTTTGAATCATTGAACCGTCAAAGTCTTTCATTATTTAATGGTAGAGATGTTTGGGAAGAACAACCAAGGCTTACAAACATAATGTAAGAAGCCAACAAGCATATCATTACCTTATAGCTGGCTAAGCCTGTAAAGTAAAATTATTGATTCTTATATTAAGTTTGGCGTGATTTTCACTATATTACCTAATCAAAAATAATCTCCTGTTTACTGCGAAAAAGCTACTTAAAGAATAGCAGTACTGATTTTTTTTTTTGAAATTAGCGCAGACTAAGACTCGACTAACAACACCCTTTTACAAGACGGAAAGCAATTGAAAAAGAAATGAAATATGCTTAAGAGGATAAAAAACATACAAAACCTATCTATTCGTTTAAAGTTAACCTTATTTGTTATTTTCTTAACAGGCATTATTACAGGAAACTTTTTGTATGTGCAATACTACAATAACTCTTTGATTGAAATTTCGGAAAAAACCATAAATATTGCCGGAAAAAATGGAGCATTGTCGCAGCAAATAGCATTGTATGCTTTAGAAATCAAAAACCGAAGAGACAACCTCCCTGAGTTAAAAACAAAATTGAAGCAGGCTGTCGATAAACATAATAGCTATTTGATGGCGCTTGAAAAAGGGGGATATGTTGATGTAGATAATGAACAAGTGCATATTGACAAGCCAGCCCCTAAAGCTGTGCAAATTACGCTTGGCGTAGTAAAAGAAACCTGGAAACTCTACAAAAAAAATGCTGAGATTGTAGCAAATCTCAAAACCATTGATAATAAAACCCAAACGCTCAACTCAAACGTCAGAAAAGCCATAGAATACTTGCTTGAGAACTCAGCAGATATGTACGAAAAGGATAGCAAGCTGGTACAGGCTGATTTAAAGTATTTTACTGATAAACACGACAAGCGTCGAAACATTCTCATTGCTCTTTTTAGTGCCAATATTGTTTTATTGTTTTTAGGTTATCTCTACATAGATTATGTAGTAATAGGACCGGTATCAAAAATTGCCAAAATTGATGATATTATTAGCGAAGGCGACTTTGAACAACGTGTACCTTACAAAAGAGAAGATGAACTGGGTAAGGTAGCCCACGCGATTAATACATTATTTGAAAACCTCCAGAATGCAACTGACTTTATTACTGCTATAGGTGAGGGTAAACTAGATGTAGAGTATCAACTAGGCGTTGATAATGGGTTACAGAGAGCTGACCGACTGACAGGAGCGTTGCTTGAAATGCGTGACAAAATGAGTCAGGTGGCGGAAAGCGACCGACAGCGTAACTGGATATCTGAAGGTTTGGCCAAGTTTGCCAATATTTTGCGTGAAGATAAAGATCGGGCAGTAGAAGAGTTTACGTATGATATTATTGCCAACCTGGTAAAATATACTAATGCCAACCAAGGTGGTTTGTTTATTGTAAACGATCGACAGGGCGACTCTCCATACCTTGAACTACTATCAAGTTATGCTTTCGAAAAGCGTAAGTATGTAGACAAAGTCATTCATAAAGGAGAAGGGCTGGTTGGGGAGGTTTTCCAAGAAGGCAGCTCTGTGTATATTACTGATGTACCCAATGACTATGTAAACATTACTTCTGGTTTAGGTGACTCGAACCCTCGTTGTATTTTGATTGTGCCACTTAAATTGAACGATGAGATTTTTGGAGTAGTAGAGTTAGCGTCGTTTTATCAGTTCCAGCCTTTTCAAATTGATTTTGTTGAAAAACTTGGAGAAAGTATTGCTTCTACATTCGCTTCTATCAAAACAAGTAAACGTACAGAGCAACTATTATTAGAGTCGGTACAACTGGGTGAACAAATGAAAACTCAGGAAGAAGAAATGCGCCAGAATCTTGAAGAATTGGTGGCTACTCAAAACGAGGTAGAAAGGCAAAACCAAAAGATTACCAAACAAAAAACAGAACTGGAGAAGGCACTCGAAGATGAAAAAAGAAAACGTGAGAGTGTAGAAAAACGTGAAGAAACATTGCGTAAAAACCTGGAAGAGCTTAAGCAGGTGCAGCGTGAAATGGACATGAAAACAGTGGTTTATCAACGTCACCGTGATGCCATCTGGTTGATGGAGAACAACCTGATTATAGACTGTAATGATGCGGCCTTGCGTATGTTTGGGGTAAAAGATAAAGTAGACATGATAGATCGTATGCCTGACTCTTACTCTCCCAATGAACAAGCTGATGGACAAAGGTCTAGTGAATTATTGAAAGCACATGTCAAGAAAACTCTTGATACAGGGGCCACTATTTTTGAGTGGCAATATGAAACTATTCAAGGTGAAACTATCAATGCAGAAGTTCAAATGAACGCTTTTGATTTGGGTAAAAAACGTATGATTATGGTGGTAAACCGAAACGTTAACTTACTCAAGTCTCAGGAACTGGAACTGAAAAATAAAGCAGATGAACTGAGAAAAGCAGAACGTGACCTACAGAAAAGTATAGACCAGCTGGTGGTTACCCAAGAAAAACTACGAACCAAAGATCAGGAAGTAGAAGAAATTAAATTGCAAGAAGAAGAAAAAGCCAAAGAGATAAGAGAAAGCCAAAAGAAGTTATTGCATAACATGTTGGCAAAATCGAAGCGTGCAGAGATGGATTTAAAGCGAGAACTTGTAAAAAGAGAGGCATCAATAGAAGCCTATAAGCAACGACTGACACAGCTTCAAAACGGAGGTAAGAGGCGGCGAAAGAAAAAATAATTATGCTTGACATAAGCATAAAAAAAGCTCAACAGAGAATTTAAACTGTTGAGCTTTTTTTATGGGCAAAGGGCATGAAGCCGAGGTGGTTTAGTTTCCTATGCTAATAGCTTGTACTGGATTGGTTTTGCGAAACAGAAAAGATTCTTTTTTACCTTTGTATTGCAGGTTTACAATATTTACCTGATCGTCAAAATGCTCCATTAATATCGAGTTTGTAAACTTTGCTTTACGCAGCGATTCCCTAAAAGGTATTTCTATATAAAGCCATACTGCATCGGTTTTAAATTCTTTGCCTATCAAGGTCATCTCCTTTTTTTTACCCCGACGATTTGTAATAAAAAAGCGTTGACGAATATATTTCATTATTAATTGGTGGTGTTTGCCCGACTTGTCGAGTGTTTCTTTTTTGCCCGATACGCTGCCCAGTGCTTTTTCAAAGTCATCAATAAAAATTCTGAGGCTGACCTCAAATGCCCTTGATTGCTTGTTGTATTCTATTTCGGCTATACTGGTGTGAAACTCATGTTTGTTGGGGTGTATTGGTGCATGACTTGCCAAATTAATACTTATGAGTAAAGTAGTGAGTATATTCATTGTGATAGATAATGGTTTACAGAAAGGTAACGCACATAAAAAAACTTCCGATAAACCTTTTGCAAAAGATTTTACCGGAAGTTTCGAATATTTTTTATAAGCGTTGTTAAAACAGTTTTATAACATCATTGATAATGGCAAATGCCATCAAGCCTAGCAATAGTACCATCCCAATGTTTTGTGCTATAATCAGAAAGCGTTCTGAGGGAGCACGGCCAGAGATGATCTCATAAGTAATAAACATCACATGCCCACCGTCTAAGGCTGGAATAGGCAAGAAATTCATAAAAGCCAATACCATAGACAGTAGTCCTACCAATGTCCAAAAGCGTTGAGCAATCCACTCGGTGCCAAAAAACTTGGCAATACCAATAGGCCCGCTTAACGATTTACTTGCAGAGGCATCATTTTTAAAAATACGCCCAAAAACCTTGATTTGCTGATAGATTACATCAAAAGCTTTGAAAGTACCTAAACTTATGGAAGCTCCCAGTGAATACTGCACTTGTTTTTCTTCCAATAAACTTTCAGGGTAAAACCCTAGAGTACCTGTGCTGTCTAATTTAGCCGTAAGCGTTTTTTGTTCTCCGTTGCGTTCAACCTGAATGCGTACCTCTTTGCCCTTATTTTCTTTGAGTACTGGACTCAACTGATCAAACAGCAGGGTAGTTTGGTCATTGACGGTCAATATTTTGTCTCCTTTTTTCAAACCAGCTTTTGCGGCAGGAGTTTTCTTTTTTACTTTGTTTACTTCATAAGGAAAACGAGGTGAAAACAGCGGGTTTACTCCTTTCATGCTGACCAATTTGTTGAGCATGCTGTTGGGTACCTTCACTGTCATTTCTTTGCCATCGCGTTTGATAGTATAAAAACAGTCGCGTTCAGTAATAATTTTACTGCGAAACTCGCTAAATTTTTCTACCGACTCTCCGTTGACTTTAAGTATTTTATCTCCATCTTTCAGCCCTATTTCTTTACCAATGCTTCCTACGGTTACTCCATATTTTTGGGTGGCTTTTGCCGGAGTGTAAGTATCTCCATAATAAAAGGTAAGACAAATAAATACAATAATTCCGGTAATGACATTGACAATGATGCCCCCCATCATAACAATGAGGCGTTGCCAGGCGGGTTTGGCGCGGTACTCCCAGGGTTCTGGTTCTTTTTTAAGGTGATCGGTATCCATTGATTCATCAATGATTCCAGTAATTTTTACGTAGCCTCCCAAAAATATAGGAGCAATAATATATTCGGTGCCTTTGTAAGTAAAACCAACAATTCGGGGACCAAACCCAATAGAAAATTTTTCTACTCTGATTCCAAACATTTTGGCAGCCAACAAGTGCCCCATTTCGTGCAAACCCACTAAAATAGACAACCCAACCAGAAGCTGGGCAATCATTATGAATGTATCCATATTTTTTGTTTTTCTTGTGAATGTAACTGATTGTGCTTACTGGTTATATGTTTTGTGCAGGCAATCAGCCATTGTTTTTCAACAGTTTATGTTTTGGGCTACAAGATACTCAACAATAAGTTTTTCATGCAGCGATTAATGAAGTTTTAGTAAACCATTATATCCAACGGGTGTTACTTAACGATCGCATATAGCTTCGGCCATTTTTCTGGTTTCAGTGTCTGTATATACAAAATCGTCATAAGTAGGCGTAGCAACATAAGGTACTTTTGCCATACAATTGGCAATTACATCCGACATTTCTAAAAACTTGACCCGATCTTTCAAAAACCTGTCTACAGCTATTTCGTTGGCAGCATTGAGTATACAAGGCATATTACCTGCTTGATGCAGTGCGTCAAATGCCAACCCTAAGTTACGAAAGGTTTTCACATCAGGTTGTTCAAAGGTTAAGTTAGGATAGTTGGCAAAGTTAAACCTTTCGAAGTCAGATTTCAACCTTTGAGGATAACTTAAGGCAAATTGTATGGGTAGTTTCATATCAGGTAAACCCATTTGTGCCTTTATAGAGCCATCTTCGAACTGAACGAGTGAGTGAATGATAGATTGTGGGTGAACAATGACTTCTACCTGGCTGGCTTCTAGTCCAAACAACCATTTGGCTTCTATTACTTCTAACCCTTTGTTCATGAGGCTTGCCGAATCAATGGTTATTTTGGCACCCATTGTCCAGTTGGGGTGTTTAAGTGCCTGTGCTTTGGTAACATTGACTAAGTCATTGATTTTTTTTCCCCGAAAGGGACCACCAGAGGCAGTTAAAATGATTTTCTCAATAGGGTTTTGTTCTTCTCCTGTCAAACATTGAAAAATAGCCGAATGCTCAGAGTCTACCGGGTAGATGTTTACCTTGTGTTGTTTGGCCAATGCTGTTACCAATTCACCTGCTACTACTAAAGTTTCTTTATTAGCCAGTGCAATGTGTTTTTTTGCCCTAATAGCGCTCAAGGTGGGCCTAAGCCCCGAATAGCCCACCAATGCAGTAAGTACAACATTGATTTCGGGGGCGGTTACTACCTCACTTAAGGCATCTTCCCCTGCCATTGCCTTGGTTTGAGTATGAGCCAGGGCCTCTTTTAACTTACTGTAATGGGCTTGGTTAGTGATAACCGCAGCTACTGGGGCATATTGCAGACACTGCTCTATTAGTAAGTCTACGTTGTTGTGGGCGGTTAATACCGACGCTGTAAATTTATCAGGGTGGGCGGTTATCACCTCTAAGGTTTGTGTGCCTATAGAGCCGGTAGAGCCCAAAATAGCTATGTGCTTTTTCATAATGAAAAGGGGATGAGTTTATCACTCAGGAGTTTGAGAATAGCAATGACAGTACAATGGTTATTAAAAGAATGGGGTTATGAGCTGATACTTTTGTGCTTTTTCTTACCCTTGCGTTTTTTGCGATCCCGGTAGTCTAAATAATAACCAACTGCCGGAAAGAAAATACTTCCGGCCACGATAAGAATGATTTTAAGGAACATGTATCAAGTATTTGAGTTATTTCTGCAAAAATAACAATTCAAATTGGAAAGAGTTTGCAAAAAAGTGGCAAAGTTGACGAAAGCTTTGAGTAACCAACGAAAAAGAAGGCAAAATAAGAACGAAATTTTTATATTGAGAGAGAAGTAATGGACAATATAGTTTTAAACAAGTCTGGTATATCCGGAAAAGTAAACCCCAGGGACTGGATTGTTTTATCTGTGGGAACAATCACTAAAACAATCTGTTAATTTTTTTTAAAAAACATGAATTTTTATTGGTATATCTCTAGTCAGGAGGTGGATATGTTGCACCAAAATCTGGCAAAAAACTGGTGGGATAGTTTTCCGCTTAAGTTGAATTTAAAGACGCCTTGGTTTGACCTTGAGGGGAGCAACACTGATGCCAGCGTCCAAACGCTCAAAAACTTGCCAAAAGTGATCAGAAAAATAGAAAAAAAAGGAGACTTAAAAGCCTTTGAAGATATTGGCCAAGAGGCTCCCTTATTTTTTGGCTTTCAAGGGGCAGGCATCAAGCTGATAGAAGATGATACCGTATTGGTGGCAGTTGTGAGGCAACATCAGGTGTTGTTATTGACAGGAGCCACAGCCAACCTGATAGGAGGGAAGGTAGAAACTCTTAGGCTGCAAAGTTCTAGTAATGCTTTGGTAAAATCACTAAAAATTGCTTGGAATGAATCCGGAGGCATAGCCAATGGTACAGTAAACCAAATAGTAATAGAGTTGCTCCGGCAAGCCAGTGACCATGTATTTCCGGTAGTAAAAGGCATTGCTACTTTTACTTCTAAACTAAAAACAGATGAATCGGCATTTAAGAAAATAAAAAGACCTGAAATAGAGTCGATTATAGTAGGGAGCCCCCTTTATATAGAACAAGTGGCCATTTAAGGCGTTTGAGTAGGTGTATCAATCACTAAAAAAATAAGATTATGAAAATACAACTTACCCGAAATGTCGTTTTATGGCTTATGGTATTCACACTGGGGTGCCAAACCAGTTTTGCCCAAAAGATCGTGACCTTGTACAAGCTGCCTGCATCACCTGAAGAGTTTGTAAAAATGCGCAACAAAATGTCGAGAAGCCCTGAAGGAGGAGCTGCCATGTTTTTGGCGGCATTGCTCAATATGGGTAAAAACGAAAAGTTGGGCATGCAATGCCTCACCATTGCTATAGACCAGTCGCAGGTAGTAAACGGTAACGTGTATAAAGGCTATAAACCAGGTCGTAGTGTAATGTATCACTTAAACCGTCTGAAAAGAGGAGGTAGTAGAGGTAATTTTTGGGCGTATGCTCCTAAAGCGTATCTAAAAGGAGCTACTTTAAAGAATGGCTATACTCCCAGCAAACCCTATAAAGTAGTAACCTCACGAAACAAATACAGTGGTAAAGAATCTAGTGGCAGAGTTAAAGTATTTGTCGATGTAGCAGGTTTTAGACCTCGCCCAGTTACAATGAAACGCAATGATAAAGGGATTTGGAAAGCCTATGAGTTCTCATCTTTTTTCTTAGATGTGCCTAAAGCATCCAAGAAAAAAGATGATCTTTAGGCGAAAAGCGACAGGATGTAAATACGGAAGCCCCAAGACTTTACAAATAGGAAAGTCCTGGGGTTTTTTATTGGTTTTTTTGGGTCGTATCCTGTTTTATGGGAGCAGGTGGAGGTGTTGCATTGGTTTTGGGATTGAGCACTTTGGCTTCTACTTTTTCTTCTTTGTCCTTTTCTTCTACCACTACATATACATCCTCTCCCTTCTTTTTCATATAATATTTTTCACGGGCAAACTTCTCTAGTTTTTTGGGGTCAGTAGAAAGCCTGGCGCGTTCATCTTTTATCTTCTTGATGCCATTGGCATAAAAAACCTTGTCTTTCTGCAGTTGCTTTAGTTTTTCACGACGTTGGTACTGAGTATACAAGTCGTTGATATCGAAAAACAACATCCATATCAAAAAAATGCTTCCTGTGATAAAGTAAAAGCTGCGAAAGAATTTAGGGATTTTGAATTTCTTTTTTTGCACCTCTCCCCGATTTTTCAACATATTGCCCAATCGTTTGCCTGCGTTGGTTTTGGGGGCATTGATCAATTCTTCTTCTTCGTCTTCGTGCATTTTACTGTGCGTTTTAATTCTTGAATGTAACTCTTTGTATCGTGTGTTTTAAACGAAAAACGTGATTATTCCTGAAAAACCAGTTCGTACATCTTCTTCAATTCAGGATTGACTTCTTCTCTTTTTAATTTTTTGAGTAAATCTTCTACCCCTGGCATATCGGTTAGGTAGCTCAGCGATTGATAAGCTAAAAACTTGACCGAATCGGACGCCTGCCCTTGAATGAGTTGGGTAAGTAGATCGATGCCCTTTTTTTTGTTGGTTGCAGTACTATTCATTAAATACAAACCAAATGATTGTAAAAGCTGGTGGCGGGTAAACAATGAGGTTTGCCACAGCTTTTGTTCAAACCATTGATATGCTTTGATAGGTTGGGTATTGGCATAATAGTTTGCTACTACACTTACTACCTCTAATGCCTTATAATGCTCAAATTTAACAATTTTTTCTGGGATGTCAGGAGCATTTGTCTGAATATACGCTTCTAGCGAAGCCCCTACCACTGCATAAGATTTTGCGCTGAGCCCTTTGGCAAATAGTGACTGATACTGATTTTTGTCTAAAGCCGCCAAAGCACGAATAGCTGACGCCCTTACCAGTGTCTTAGGATCGCTCATGGCAAGTTTTTCAAGTAGGTTTTTTACCAAAGTTTTTTGAGGGTACACATCATTGGCAAGTTTTTCTATGGCACGTTGACGAATAGCCCAAAACTTGTCTTTAAGTGCTGTAATGAGCGTTTTTTCTAAAATAGGGCTTAGTTGCTTCTTGTCATAAATTTTATCTATCACTTCCATCCGGGCTTTATAGGTAGGTTCATGGGTGTATTGATAAGCCATCGCTGTATCGGTCTTAGAGTGGGCTATGAGCCCCAATAGTTGTTGTTCTGCATCAAATACTACCAAGTCGGGGGCTTGGGCAAGCTTAAACCGGAAAGTTTGGGTGGCTTGAGTAATATCAATTGTGTGCAATTGCCTTTTACCTTTGCTCCATAAGGCTACTTTGAGAGGCAAACGAAAGACTCCCAAAGAATCGTTTATTTGCTTGGTGTACAGCGTAAGCACGCCATTGTCAAACTGATGGTTAACCCTTACTTTGGGGTGCCCGGAACGAAAAAACCATTGATCAAAAAACCACTGTAAGTCTTGACCTGTTACTTGTTCAAAAGCCAGGCGTAAATGATGAACCTCCACTGCTTTGTATTTGTTTTGAGTCAGGTATACATTCAGTGCCCGCCAAAAGGCTTGCTCACCCACATACTTGCGTAACATATGCAATACTCTTCCTCCTTTATTATAAGAGTGGGCGTCAAACATATCTTCGCGGTGTTTATAACGGTACCTGATCAAGGGTACTTGTTTGGTTTCGGCTTCTGCCAAATAGCCCCTTAATTCTTGTTGTGCCAAATATGCTGCTTCATCATTGCCATACTTGTGGGCTGCCCAAAGGTATTCACCATAGTTGGCAAATGCCTCGTTCAAAGGTAGGTTGCTCCACGACTCGCAGGTAACCAAGTTGCCAAACCATTGGTGAAACAGTTCGTGGGCAATGATACCATCCCAGTGGGCATCCAGCAAAGCCCGATCGTCAATTTGTAGTCCTTCATTAAATACTGATGCAGTGGTGTTCTCCATTGCGCCCGATACAAACTTCCTTACTACTACCTGGGCGTATTTGTTCCAGGGAAACGGATAGCGGAGCTTTTTTGAAAAAAAACTCAACATTTCAGGGGTTCGCCCAAAAATGCTTTTGGCATATTTCAAATAAGGTTTTTCTACGTAGTAGTATACTTTTTTGTCCTGCCACTGGTCTTTATAAACAGCAAAATCACCCACCGCCATCATAAACAAATAAGGGGCATGAGGTTGTTCCATGCGCCAATAATCAGTACGAGTACCATTGGCATTTTCGCGTGAATACACCAACTCTCCATTCGACAACGTCTTGAATTTATTGGCTACTGTAATGTACATTTCCTGAGTACACCGTTCATTGGGGCTGTCTATAGTAGGAAACCAGCACGAATTAGCCTCAGCTTCTCCCTGCGTCCATATTTGTTGAGGCAAATAAGGAGTTTTGCCGTCTGCGTTTATAAAATACAAGCCAATATCAGCCGTAATTGCCTGGCTTCCTCCTTTAGGCAAATCATAAGGTTTGGCTGTATAGACTACTTCAAGTGTATAGGTTTGTTGGCTGGTATAAGTGGCCCCCAGCTTTATAGTAAGCTTACGCTGATCATATTGATACTTAAGATCTTCTTCAAATTCTTGTTGTCCATTGCTGGTAATAATTTTTATCGAGTGCAGGTCAAAGCCTTTAGCATCTAAAACTACACTATCTTGTGGGTAAAAATAAGGACGAAGTATCAGTGTTGCCTTTCCTAACAAATGCCTTTTTTGCCAGTCAAATCGTACTTCAAGCTTAGTATGTAGCAAGTCGTGAGTGCGGGGTGTAGCGGGGCGATAGGGGAGAGGCTCCGCTTTAACCGTATCTTTTACCTTTGGCAATGGTACAATGCTGCTATCTGTTGTTTGTTTCATTTGCTGGTTGGCAACTACTTTTTTCGAAGATTTGCAACCAACAAAACTACAGGTAACACCCAAGACTGCCATGAGCCATACAATACCTTGCAGATTTATTGCTTTGGTTTTCAGCTTTTTTGTTTTTAAAAGTAATATATTTTCCGACATTTATAACTTGAATAAGGTAAACTTATTTATGAATTTTCAGGTTGCATACAATATTTGCAGCTATTGCCCAATATTAATGAATTAAAAAATATTATTTGATAGATAATATGTTAAAGATAACAGTTACTCCCGCCCAGGCATCAAAAGAAGCCACCAAAACCTATGAAGTACTCACTGACCAAGAGGGTTTGAAACTCAATGGAGAAGAATTTTCGTGGGACTTGTTACAGTTGCAAGACAACAGCTATCATATTATTCACAATAACAAAACCTTTCAGGTAGAAATACTCAAGGCCGACTACATCACCAAAACTTTTACTTTACAGATCAATGGACACTTATATACAGTAAACTCTGAAGATAAGATGGACTTGTTGCTCAAGCGTCTTGGAATGGACAACGTGAACCAAAACAAAGTAAATGATGTAAAAGCGCCTATGCCTGGATTAATTCTTAGTGTAAATGTAAACGAAGGGGATGAGGTGAAAAAAGGCGATATTTTAATGATTCTGGAGGCAATGAAAATGGAAAATGCTCTCAAGTGCCCGGCAGATGGTAAAGTCAAAGCCGTTAAAGTAAAACAAGGGCAAAACGTAGAAAAAAATCAATTACTCATTTTGTTTGAGTAAAAACCAACTGGTACAAACATACGCTAATTGACAAGTACCTGTTGGGGCTATACATCCAATAGGTATTTTTCAACCATTACTTAATGATTAGTTTTTTAGTAAAATACCCATCTGTAGTATACATTCGGATAAAATAAACCCCTTTGGTAATTGCTCCCAATGAAAGCTTAAGTTTAGAATCATTGACCAAAAACTGTTGCTTTACTAGCTTGCCTTTTACATCAAATATTGCCACACTTTTAATTTGTCCCCCTCCAGTTTTGACCCAAAACTCGCCATTGTTTGGGTTAGGCAATATTTTTAAATTGTTCTTGAATTGGGTGGGTGGTGCCAATGTACTTTTGCCATTATATAGTTGTTGTACTTTTTTAGCTTGTGCTATCAAATCTTCGAGATGATCACCTACAACAAAGGCAAAAGCAACGGTAGTACTTTGGTTGGGGGCAAGGCTCAAAGGTCCTGCACCCACTACATGACTCACGTCTGATGCACCTGTAAGTGGGGCTATATTATGAGAGGTACCTGATGATAAAGCTTTGAACTTATCGGCACTGCTAAATCCATCTGAGAGTATTTCTTCTGGTCGGGCAAACCTACGGTTGACCATGGCATAATAAGTAGCTTGTTGATCAGGCGTAAGCAGCATAATACCAGCAAATTCTTGTTCATCACTTTCGGCACTTCTAACATACCCCATTTTATTTACTTCATCCCAGCGTGCCTGGTTGCGAGGGTAAATGCTATGAAGTGTAGGGATGTCCCAATCGGCAAACCAGCCAGCGTATAAGTTTTGGTGAGGTATGTTACTTGTATTGGTAACTGTATGTTCCACTACCATAAACTTGTCGTAAGGAGGCTTATTCCAAAAATAATACCTTGTCTTTACTTGCAACCCCAGTTGATGATCGCCCGCCTGAGTATCTGTAACTACCCCTTCATATTCAAAATCGGCAAGACGAGGCAAAATTACTTGTTTAATTTTTTGGGTTGGCATAAAATGATCGTGATAACCCACAGGAGAATCATTTGCCCATACTGCGTCAACCACTTGCTTACTATTTTTACCTATGATCAAACCCGCAGACAGTAATAGGCGCTTACCCTTATAAACCAAACCCTCTCCCTGTAGGTGATTCCAGTTTTCATCCGTTCCTATCCGTCCATAATCGCTCAGGGTGACCTTCAATTGGTTTTTTTCTACTGTAATATAATCGTTAGACCGGAGTTTGACTGTTACATGTTCGGTAGCGGTGTAACTCCCCGAGCTATAGGTAAAAGTCAAGGTTGTAATCCAATGGCGTGGGGCATAAGGTTTAAGTGTGAGCCGCAAAGGTTGGTTTACGTTATCGAAACTTTCCAGAGTCGCCAACTTGTTAGGTGTAGTTATTTGATCTGTATCTACCTCAAAAAACCTGCTATCTCCAGTTACTTTTATTTTCACTACATCATTGGTAGCCGTGAGTAAATTAGTAAATACAGAGCGGATATTGAGTACCTGATCTTGCTCATCCAGCTGCACAATTTTGGTGGTTCTAATCGATGGTGAAGGATGTGCAGTAAGTGCTCTTAGAATATTCAGCCTGCCAGCCCCCAATTGTTGCCGATACGCAGGTTTGTTCAAGTGGTCTATATTGTCGCTGGTTACTCTCAACAATTCGCCAATTTGCAGCCCGGTCAGGTGTGGCTTTTTTGATTTGATCAACGCTGCTGCGCCTGCTACTACTGCTGAAGACATAGAAGTACCCCTTTTGGTATCAAAGCGACCATTGGCTGCAGTACTTATAATTTGTTCGCCAGGCGCACTTATGTCTGTATTCAAACCATAATTACTTATAGGAGACTTTATATCTTGGGTGTCTACACTGGCCACGCTTAGTACAAACTGATAAGTAGAAGGAGCTTGTAATGAGCTATTGCTACTGTTATTACCTGCCGATGTTACCACTAGAGCTCCTTTCTGTGTAGCATAATCGATGATTTCTTGTTCAAACTTGGAGTGTAGGTTAGTGGTTCTGCCCCAGGAAACATTAATTATATCTGCCCCTTGGTCTGCGGCATACTTGATGGCTTCATACCCTCTTGCAATGGTGTCAGAAGGAGTGTCATCACTGACCTTAAAAATCATTAGTTTGCACTGAGGAGCTATTCCAGCAATGCCAAAGTGGTTGTTCATAATGGCTCCGGCAATGCCTGCTACATGGGTGCCGTGTTCGTGCCCATTGTTGCCAATGTCAGGGTTATTGTCTGGCTTAGGCGAAGCCAGTGAACTACCTATTAAGTCCCACCCCTTGTAATTATCCACCAACCCATCGTGATCATCGTCTATTTTATTGCCAGGAATTTCACCTTTATTGATATAAATGTTGCCTGCCAAATCAGGGTGATCTATATCTATGCCCGTATCTATAATAGCAATCACTACATCAGCAGAGCCTTTGGTAATGCCCCACGCCAAATCAGCTTGTACTTTCTTGATATATGCTTCTTGTTTATGATAAGAAGGGTCATTGGGAGTGTGATCAATTGTATGTAGATAGCTTGGTTCGCCATATTCAACAAGACCAGAATTTTTTACCTGATGAATTGCTTCCATTACTGTAAGAGTAGATTGGTAGCGAACGCGATAAAACAGGTTGATATCATTGGTTTGAGTGTACCTTGCTTGATTGGTTTGAGTCACCACCGACTTAGAAGCAACAGAGGGAGAGAATATAGGCTGTATTTGCCCTTTTATTTGGGAAAGGCATTGCTGAAAACCGCCAGAATAAATAGACTGGATGCGTACCACTTGATGAGCGGTAGGTTTGAGTTTCACCACAAAAGTACGTGCTTCATAAGCTTGCCCCTCAATAAGTTTTTTACTGGTTTGAGCTTGGGCAATAAGCTGTGTTACAACCGTGAGAATGAAAACTATAAAACAGCGCAAAAATATTGTGTTCATAAGGGGGAATGACTTGTTTTTGTAAATATAGAGTTCAAATAATGTAAAAATAAAGTTTTTGGTATGAATAGGTAAAATAAAAAGAGATACGCCCAGGTAGACATATCTCTTTATAAAGAAGTTATCTCAAATTTTACAAATAATAGAAGTGTTTAATCTATTACAATTCTTCTGATTCCTTTATTTTTAGGGGTAACTATCTCTAATAAATAAACCCCTTTACCCAAGCCTGATAAATCAAGCGACTCCTTGAATGTCAAGCCTTTTTTATCAAAACTTGTTTGGAATACCATCTTTCCGCTTAGGTCGGTCACATTTACCTGCACATTCCCAATATCCGAAGTGTTTAACTCGACTGTTATTTTGCCAAGACTTGGCACTGGGTAAGCCTTGATACTTTTTGAGAAATCGGTGCTGTGCAGGCTGGTAGGTATCCTGTTTGAAAGTGCAGTACAGCCCCCAATGGTAACTGCTACGCTGTAAGTACCTCTAACTGTGGCCGTATAGGTTTGACTGGTGGCTCCATTAATTACTACATCATCTTTATACCATTGATAAGTATCGCCTGCTGAGGCATTCAGTATCACTGTATTTTGATCTACCACAGTTGTGCTCAGCGATGGAGAATGTTTGGGATTAATACTGACAAGGTCAACCTTTTGCTCTACAATAGAACCATTAGCGGTTAGCTTTACTGTATTCTTTGTGGCAGATTGGGCAAGGTAGACTACTTGGTGAGGACCTACCCCCACAGCAGTTTTAGGTGATGCATTGGCGCCAAAATCCCAGGTAAGACTTGTAATACTACCAGTAGATGTATTGGTAAAAGTGACTAATTGTCCTGCACACCCAGTAATATTGGTAGCTGTGAACCCCGCTACTGGAGGACCAGCCGCTGGTCCTGTCATGACAAAATCGTCTAATGCTACGCCTGCATCTGTAGTAGCAGCATCACTCAAAAACACAAACCTAAACGCTACTCCATCAGCATTGCCACCCAAAAATGAAAGATCGGTAGAGTAAGTTACAAACTCGCCGCTGGTGCTTCCACTAAACAAAGGAGTCTGAATGCCAAATATAGACTCAGGATGCGAAATTTGATTATACCAACCTTCTTCTTGTTTGTTGTTTAGTTTAAACCAGGTTTGTCCTTTATCAGTGCTATACTCTACAATAAAACCATCCCAGTTGTCTTCAAATTTATGTTTGGCTTTAAATTCAAGCTTATAGGTGCCTAAATAAGTAAAATCAAACAGGGGTGTATACAAATGTGCTCTAGAGTCATTAATATAGTTGCCCGACAAACCCGTTACCCAGGCAGATTCGCCAGAGGCAGTGCCATCTTTACCTGTAACGGTAGATTTACCTCTTTCAAACTTAGTTCCCGCGATATTTTTAGCGGCAAAATCCTGGGTATTTACATCAAAGTTTCCTCCATCAGTCAAACCATAATTAGATGGCTTGGAGGGTAAAACAGTCACATACCCTGTTTTTGTCGTGGTTTTTGCGCCACCCGATCCATTAATACTTAATTTGACATTATACACTCCTGGGGTGGTATATTTATGACTAGGATTTTCGGCAGCAGCAGTTCCTCCATCGCCAAACTCCCAGCTAAATGAAGTAGCTCCACTTGAACGGTAATTGAACTGAACACTTTCATTGACATAACTCACAGTATTGTTTGCCTCAAACTCTGCAATTGGATCAGTAAACGCAATCTCAAAATCATCAATCATAAATCCGTCTTCATAATCTTCCGGACTACTTCCTGCACTCACTCCTACCACAAATCGGAATGCTACCCCTGCATTGCCTTTTAAAAAAGATACATCATACTCTGTTTGTTCATTAATAGTACCATCAACCGTTGCCGCGGTCCACCCATCCTGACTCAACGAAGGAAATATATCTCTATTAATATTACAGCCCGTAAATGTCCCTCGGTTGTACCAGTTTACAGCTCCAAATGTAGGTTTGCTCGACCCCAGTATGTCCCAGGTTTTGCCCCCATCGGTACTATATTGTACTTGCATAGCAATTGGTGCATTGCAATACTTTGTTTTAATGCTTTTTTTGAATTTTAATTTATAAGCGCCAGCAGTACTTGCAAAATTAAAACTTGGGGTATAAAGCGCTGATGCATAACTAAAGGCTTCATTTTTTACGTTGGCAGTGAGCCCTGTTTTCCAGGCGTTGCTACCAGAGGCGGTGGTGTTGAGTGTGCCAGTAGGTGTACCCAGTTCCCAGTTATTGACCCCATGAAGTAAAGGCTTGCCAATAAAGTCGGCCTGGTTTGTTTCAAAGTTGCCCCCATTAGCCAAGGTATAAGGAGTATTTCTGGCGGGCAGCACCGTAATATAATTTGTCTTAGTTTTGGTCTTGTCACCACCACCACCATCTATGCTCAGACTTACGGTATAGGTTCCGGCTGTTGCATAAGTATGGGTAGGGTTGCGTGAAGTAGAGGTTTGAGCATCGCCAAAATTCCAAGCCCAAGTAGAACCATTGAGTGAGTTATTGGCAAACTCTACTGGCATGCCAGCATAAGCTACCGTTTGTTTGGTAGAAAAATCTGCACTGGTAATGGTTGAAAAAATATTGGTAGTAAAAACGCCTCTTCCAAAAGTAGCCACTGCCACTGTTCCATCTGCACTACGGTAAGTAATCATGTCACAGCGTACATTGGCCAAACCAGTGTTGGTAGGCTCCCATACTGGGCTACTTGCCGTAAAGTTGTCGGCAGACCATACCCCTACTTCAGTTGCTAAAAGCACCTCTGCTCTGTTGTTTGGGTTGTATAGCCCCCACCTTACTGGCATATCGGGCAAGTTCCCGTTTTTGTTAGACCAGTTAGTACCTCCGTCCAGAGTTTCATAGACAGAGTTTACACCATAGTTGCTAAAAGTGGCCAACAACTGATTGTCACTGGCGCCCACATCTATGCTTGAAATCCACCCACCGTGACTACCAGCATAAGTACCTGTGATTTCGGTCACACTTGGATTGGCAGTATGCGCATTGTCAATTCTGTATATCTTGCCTTCACCGTCAAATATGCGTACTCCCACAAACAAACGGTTTGCAGTATAAGGAGAGGCTTTGATATGAGTGATTTGGCGGTTGTTCATACTTAAGGTAAGCGTTTCGAGGTTGCCTGGGGTGCCACTTATATTTTGGATTCGGGTAAGCTCATTTAAACCACCTGCAGCGTATAAAATATCAGTATTGCTGTCGTATTCGGTTGGATTGATAAACCTACCCTTAGATGTTTCGTCCGAAATACTTTTAAAAGATTTTCCCCCGTCCTGAGATAACCTATAGCTATTGTATACATAACTGGTGATTTGTATATCTGAGTTGTTTTGATCTATAAAACAGTAAGCCCCATCTCCACCAGTTACTTCATAGCCAGCGCCTATACCTAAGTCGGTTGTTCTCAAAGAACCATTATCTTGAGCCCCTGCTATAATGTAATTAGAGTTTTTCTCATTTTTCATAGTTACACTATAAAAAGTAGTGACATTATAGTTTCTGTTTCTTTCAAAAAAAGTAGGGCTTGATGCTGTCACATCTTGAGATAAAAATACACCTCCATCGGTACCAATCAAAAGTTCGTTGTTAAAGCCAGGTCTGAACATCATCGCATGCTGATCAGCGTGAGCATAAGAGTCGGCCAGTGCTCCCACCCAATTAGTGATTCGTTCCCAGGTAACTCCACCATCTACCGATCGGTTTACATCTATGCCACCCGCAAACACTACATTTGGGTTGGTTGGATGTACTGCCAAAATAAGGTCAAAAAAGGCTTGACCACGTGTAAAATGAGCGTTTTGCTCGTTACCAAGAGGGTCACGGTATTTAGGAATAGTAATATCTTTCCAGTTGTCCCCACCATTTACCGACTTAACAAACCAAGCTACATCATTACTGCCAGCGCCTCCCTCTGCTACAGCATACACAATATGAGGGTTAGAAGGAGATACAGCAAGCTCTACCCTTACCCCTCCATTTTTTGGGGTAATTTTAGTCCAATTGATTCCATCATCAATTGATTTATATATTTGCCCGTTTTGGGTAGCAGCAAACAAATGGTTATTTGAAGCAAGTTCTACATCTGTACTAAATTCACTTAGAACACTCGTCCAAGAGTTTCCCCCGTCGGTCGACCTCATCAAACCTTTACCAGTGCTTGCCATAATGGTAGAGGTGGAGGTTACTACAATTTTTTGTACGTTGTAAAAGTTTTCAACTTTTGTGCTGGCTAGTTGAGTCCAATTGCTTCCTCCATCGGTCGATTTCCAAATACCAGCACCTCTAAACCTTCCTGTAAAACCAGGTCCTGTACCTACATAAAAAGTAGATTTGTTTTGAGGGTCGTATGCAAGGGTTCCAATAGATAAGTTTGCCATAAAATTGTTGATGGCAGTCCACGACGAAGTAGGGCTCGTAATGTCATTGTTTACCCACAATCCACCAGCTACACTTCCTGCCCACGCTTTTTTGCCTGTAGCATCATTAGGGTCAAACATAATCGCACGGGTACGCCCTGCAATATTATTTGGGCCTCTTTCCTGCCATTTCACCCCAGTAATGGCTTTTTGACGGGCTTTTCTACGCAATAATTTTTTTGCATAGTTATAGGCGGCTATCTTTCTATGGTTAGGCGGGTAACCTAACTTAGGGTCTTCAGTCATTTCAAAGTTTTGCAAGGCAGCTAAGTCAGGTCTGTCACGCTTGGGCAGTTTTTTTATTTCTGCATAAGTCAAGTGTTTTACCTTTGCATATTTGACGTGGTTAAGTGACAAGTACCCAGGCTTTTTTTGTGTTTTTGCCAACTTTGTTATTGAGGCAATCGCCTGTTTTTGTAAAGTTTTTTTGGGAGTGTTTGCTGAGTTTTCTAACCCAGGTTTTTTCGTTGTAGATTGTTTTTGAGCAAGAGTTGTTTTCGTCTTGTCTGTAGTATCTTCAGTGGTATCCGACTGAAACCTGACATTATACAACACGACAAACGATAGGATTATAAGTGTGAATGTGAGTATGTACTTTTTCATAAAAGAATGTTAAATGTGATATGCATATATGAGCCGAGCAGTGTTTTGAGGATGACTTGAATATACAAAAATATAAAATATTTTTTTGGATATATTTTTATCTGCCATACAGGGTAGGTGAAATGCTGTATTGGTCAATAGATAATACTAAAGTGAAGCCTGTTTAAGTACTTGACTATAAGTATATTGTATTGGGTAGTTTTGTTTTGGACTGTTCTTATAAATTTTCAGGTTGTGTATTGCAACTAATACCATTGAAATCTTAAAAAGAGTAGTAAACCAATCAGACAGCCGATAGAACAATGAGGCACCTCAGGTGATATAGGTAGTGTAGTATTAATCTTTGTTGCCGCCTGTAATTGTACTTTTTTTGATGCTTGTGTTATTTTTTAGGTTATAAATAGTAATAAAATCATCCTTACTTTTATTAGCAGGCATAATACCTGGTACTAAAAATATTTCAAGTTGATAATCACTAAACCATTTTACATACCCGTTTTGCAAGTTGTTTTTATAAACGGTTTTATTGCTTTGGGGCTCAAAAACAAAAAAATCAACAGCCTTTTGGGTTGGTTTGACATTCTTCCCCTTCTCTTTTTTGTAGCAAAGCACATAACTTTTACCAGGACTGGTTATGTAGTGAGCAGATGTGCCGTATTTTTCTTCTCCTAATTTCTTCAAAGTAGCATTTTTTGGATGATCGTTTTTATTGGCAGAAGTACTTTTACATTGAAAAAAGAAGAAACCAAGTAAAGTCGTCAATGTGAGCAATAAATAAATACGCATAAGATAGATAAAAATTTAAACTGATAATTGAGTCTTAGAGCTTGCATAGCCAGCCCCTTGTAGAGTATATAAGTAAAGTTAGTTAAAAAAAATATCCCTGATGGTATAGATTTGAAAAGACTTGATCTATAAAATATGCTGTCCAATAATTGTAAAAGATGGCAAAAAATAGCGTTGAATTCACTAGAGAATCTGAACGTATATAACGACTGTTATTATGTGGTAGTTTTAATAGTTGCTGCGGTAATAAAGTAGGTCTGGATTGCTTCAGGGGGCTGTTTGTCCAAAGAATAGATTATCTGTGAGCAATTCGAGTATTTATATTATATTTGTACAATGTTTTGTAAAAAGCATTAGTAATAGCAGACACACCTGTTTTCTTTTTCCTGACAAAACCCATTGCAGGCTTTAACACCATTGTTGGGAAATAGACTGGGTAAATCTTAACTTTATTCTCTCTTGGTTGTGAAATTATAGGGAGGTTGTCAACATTTTTGAAACTTTTTATACGGATGAAATACAAACGCATACTTCTAAAACTAAGTGGGGAAGCATTGGCAGGTGAAAATCAAACCGGTATCGATGCCCAACGTCTTGAACAATACGCTCAGGAAATAGAAAAGGTAGTGCAGGAAGGCATCGAAGTTGCCATTGTGATCGGAGGAGGAAATATCTTTCGTGGCGTTGAAACTGTAGGTACCGGTATTGACCGTGTACAAGGTGACTACATGGGAATGTTGGCAACTGTAATCAATGGAATGGCTTTGCAGAGTTCTCTCGAAAGCCATGGGCTATTCACCCGATTAATGTCAGGAATTAAAATGGAGCAGGTATGTGAACCATTTATCAAGCGTAGAGCTGTACGGCACCTGGAAAAAGGCAGGGTAGTGATATTTGGTGCGGGTATTGGTAGCCCGTATTTTACAACCGACTCAGCCGCCAGTTTACGCGCAATTGAGATTGAGGCTGATGTAGTACTAAAAGGTACTAAAGTAGATGGGGTGTATACTGCAGACCCTGAAACAGACTTGAATGCTACTCGTTTTTCTAACATTTCTTTTGAAGAAGTTTATAGCAAAGGACTCAATGTAATGGATATGACCGCATTTACCCTGTGTAAAGAAAACGGTTTGCCTATCATTGTTTTTGATATGAATACACCCGGCAATCTCTTGAAAGTTGTCAAAGGAGAGGAAGTCGGAACGCTTATTTCGGTAGATTAATAAAACAAACACTGGTATTGAAAAGTATCAGTGTTTGTTTCTATAGATCAGTGTAAACAAAAATAACTTTAAAATGGAAGAAGAGATACAAATGTATTTGGCAGAAGCCAAAGAGCTGATGGACAAAGCAGTGCAACACACCAACAACGAGCTAAATAAAATTAGAGCTGGTAAAGCAATGCCTAACATGCTTGATTCTATTCAGGTAGATTATTATGGGGCGCCTACTCCCTTAAACCAGGTAGCTTCTGTAACTGCACCCGATGCTCGTACATTAATGATTAGGCCTTTCGAAAAAAGTGTGATTGCTGGTATTGAAAAGGCTATTCGTGACAGCGACTTGGGTTTGAATCCTCAAAACGATGGCGAAAACGTTCGCATCAATATTCCTGCACTTACCGAAGAACGCAGAAAACAACTGGTAAAGCAGGTAAAACAAGAAATTGAAAGCGGTAAAGTAAGCATTCGTAATGTGCGCAAAGATACCAACAACTCTTTGAAAGACTTGCAAAAAGAAGGCGCTTCAGAAGATGAAGTAAAACGCGCCGAAGAAGCTGTACAAAAACTTACCAATGATTTTACAGACAAGGTAGATGGTCTGTACGAAAAGAAAGAAGCTGAACTCATGACTGTATAATTGCAAAGGTTGTTATGACGTATCAAATAAAAAAAACCTGCAGAGTTTGAATTAAACCTGCAGGTTTTTTTATGTAATAGAATTTCTTGTCAAAGCATAATCTTATTCGTCGTCTGAGCCTTTGCTGCGTTTTTTGTCTACTTTACGCGGCTTGGGCATCATCCATTTGGTTTCTCGTGAGTTATACTGTAACTTGTTAGAGCGGTTTCTTTTATAAGCTGGTGGGTTGGCATTTCGTCTGCTAAACCCTCGCTTGAGTCGTCGTTTGCTGTAATTGGCAGTTCTACGGAAACTACGTGAGCGAGGAGCCCGGTAAGAAGTTACTGAAGAACTACGGGGTGTATGAGGTCCTCTGCGACGCAAACGATGGGTAGTCTTACCCATAAAAGACGATATTTTACGGGCTTTTCGTGCCCGATGAGCCTTTACATTGACATAACGCATCCTTCCTCTAAAAGAACTTGCGTTGCCACGTCGAGATACAATAGAACTCCTTTTAGCCCTATAACTCATTACTCCGGATAGGCGTTTACTACGTGCTGACATCTTTTTTCTTGACGATTTGCGCACAGTATAATTGCCTGTAAATTGGCTGAATTTTTTAGGATTATTTTTTCCACGGGCCTTTAGACGGTGTATGGCAAGAGAACGTTTGTTTCTTCTACTTTTACTTACCCGTATATTACCCGTATAATTGGTCGCTTTTCGATGGTTTTGTTTTTTTACCTTTGTCCGAAAGCGAGAACGGTTTGGGTTTTTAAGTGTACGGTTATCTTCTTGCGCTATGCCCGAAAACCACCCACCAGCCATCAGACTGAGAGTAACCAGGAGCTGTACGCTTCGTTTAAAAAAAATTTCTTGGACAGACATCGTTAATTTGGGTTAGATTACCCCAAACCACTAGGGGTGGGGTATGTTTTTGTTAGTAACCTCGCAAGCCACGGTTAGATCTAGGATCTTTTTTAAAACCACGATGAGTACGTGTTTTATTCTTTTTGCCTTTTCTTCTCATTACCCTTTTGCTTTTCTTTACCAAGCCCGTTCTTTTATCTCTTTTTACGCGTATGTAGGCTTGTTGTTTATCTAGTATTTTAAGGCTTTGTTTGCGTAGCTCAGCTGGAGTTTTTCCTCCGCTTTCAAACACTCTTACAGTTCCTCCGGCGGGACGTTCATAAGCAGGACATTGCGACCTTTGTGAACAAGAGGATATAAGTATACCTAATGTAATGATGAAGAAGTAAGTTCGTAGAAGTTTTTGAGCTAACATGACGGGGTATTGTTTTAAAATAATGTATTGTTCTAATAACGTTACATTATTCATGAACGTATATAATCCCCGCCAAGTTAGTGATTTTCACTGATTATTAAAAATTTAACAACGTGTTCACCTTATCTTTTATACGCTCTTTAGGCAAGTATATTTGTTCAAGAGGGGCAGCAAAAGGCACCGGAATATCAAGACTTCCTTCACGCATTACAGGGGCATCTAGGTATTGAAAACAATGCTCTGCGATCCAGGCGGCAATCTCTGCTCCAATACCCCCTGTTATGTTGTCTTCGTGAGCAACAATCACTTTACCAGTTTTCTTTACAGTAGCTTCTACTGCCTCCTTGTCCCAGGGGAGCAGGGTACGCAAGTCCAAAATCTCTACTGTTTCGGGGTTGTCAGGAAACAACTCAGCGGCAATTTGTTTTGCCCAATGTACTCCCATTCCATAAGTAATGATAGACACGTCTTCACCTTTTTGTACTACCCGTGCTTTGCCTATAGGCAAGGTATAATAATCGTCTGGAATGTCCTCAGTAATAGAACGATACAAGGCTTTGTGCTCAAAGTACATCACTGGATTAGGCTCTTCAATAGAGGCGGTAAGCAGACCTTTGGCATCGTAAGGGGTAGATGGGTACACAATTTTGAGCCCCGGAGTGTGAAAAAACCAAGCCTCGTTTGACTGAGAGTGAAACGGACCTGCCCCTACGCCAGCACCAGTAGGCATGCGCACTACTACGTCAGCGTTTTGTCCCCAGCGGTAATGTACTTTGGCAAGGTTGTTTACGATTTGGTTAAATCCACAAGTTACAAAATCTGCAAACTGCATTTCTACAATTGCTTTGTATTTTTTGACCGAAAGCCCCAAGCCAATTCCTACAATGGCCGACTCGCATAAAGGCGTATTACGTACCCGTCCTTTGCCAAACTGTTCGACAAAGCCTTGGGTAATTTTAAATACTCCTCCATACTCTGCAATGTCTTGCCCCATAATGACTGAGTTGGGGTACTGTTCCATGGCTTGTCGCAAACCGTCAGATACCGCATCTACAAAGCGTTTTGGGTTCATCACTTTGTTTTTTGGGGGAGTAGGGGTAAACTCATAAGGTGCATACAAGTCGGTTTCTTCAGTGGCAATAGATGCCTCTGGTAACGGTTCAGCATACGCAGTGGCAAGTCCTTCGTCAATCTCTTTTTTGATATACTCTCTGATTTCTTCAATGATATGATCGTTAAGCACCCCCTGACGTTTCAAAAAGGTTTCGAAGTTGACCACTGGGTCTTTTTTCGCCCACGCATCCATGAGGTGTTTAGGCACATATTTGGTGCCTGAAGCTTCTTCGTGTCCACGCATTCTAAAAGTAAGGGCTTCGATAAGAATAGGACGAGGGTCTTGACGCAACTCGTTGGCATAATGGCGTACTGTGCTGTATACCTCTAATAAGTTGTTGCCATCTACCTGTACTGCTTCCATTCCATAACCTATGCCCTTGTCTTTGAGCCATTCGCACTTGTATTGTTCATTTACAGGGGTTGATAAACCATATCCGTTATTTTCTATCATAAAAATAATGGGAAGGTTCCAAACCGCCGCCACATTCAATGCTTCATGAAACTCACCTTCGCTGGTACCACCATCACCACTGAAGGCAATGGTTACTTTTTTATCGTTGTTGAGCAAATCTGCCAGCGCCAAACCGCTTCCTACCGATAGTTGTGGACCCAAGTGCGAAATCATACCAATGATATGGTGCTCGTTGCTACCAAAGTGAAACGAACGGTCACGCCCTTTGGTAAAGCCTAAGTCTTTGCCCTGAAATTGAGCAAAAAGACGTTCTAAAGGAATACCACGAGAAGTAAACACACCTAAGTTGCGGTGCATAGGTAATATGTAGTCGTTAGGCTCTAGCGCAAGTGTGCTACCTACAGCTATGGCTTCCTGACCAATGCCTGAAAACCATTTGCTGATTTTACCCTGGCGCAGCAAAATCAGCATTTTCTCCTCGATCATGCGAGGTTTTAAAATGTATTTATAAAAATCTAAAAGTAAGTCGTCTTTGTATTTCTTTCGGTCAAATTTCATTTTCTGATAAATTTTCAAAAGTTTTGATAGACCTTCTGACGCTACCCCTACTAAATAGAGGTGCTGAAGAAGCTTTGTTGACTAAAATTTGGGTTTGCTATTAAGCAACTTAAACATATTTGTAGCTTGTGCCACCATTTAAGTTTTGAAAACCAGTACAAAATAGATTATAAAAAAGACCATATACAAACTTTTGTAATTGGTATTTTTTGGGGAGGTGCAAATGTCTTGTATTTAGGTAAAGTGATATTAATCAAGGAAATTGTTTAATTAAGAGGAGAGGGGTATGCTTAGGAACATGTTCAAAATAAGTGTCGAGATTGAGGGCGTATAATCGAGGCTGGCTGAGGCACTTTTTGTAGGCAAGGCAACATCTGGGGGATGTTGAGCCAGACCGTGGGACGGTGCTACGGCGAAAAAAGCTAGTAGTCCCTGCGGAACTGCCGGGGTAATGAAAGTCAGGAAAGAGAGCCACAGAACGAAGTTCAAGCTCTGCAAAGCTAATATGTTCTAAACCGGACAGCTTCAAAGTCCCGATTTCTTATCGGGGTTATTGTTGAGGGTTATGCCCGAAATCCCGTTCACGGGGCGATCACGTTCCTTAGTAGTAAGCTTATGTTGGCAATGAGAAGCTTTGGTAATGCATACCCTTATACAAGATGGTTATCAAGGCTGCTTTCTTAAGTTAGCTTAGCTGGCCTTACCCAAATTGTGTGTCAAATACAGGCAACAGGCAAACATTCACTATTTCTATTTCATTTTACCTATACTTAGACTGATTATATATAGGCATTGTCTATGGTTTGTTTCAAACCTATTGTCTAAATTTGAGTTATAATATCATATAAAGCTAAGGCAATTAGCCAAGCATAAGTAAAGGGTATATGATCCTGCATTAATTGAGGGCATTTACACACTCCCTTAAACAATTGTATTATTTTTTTGACACTAAACCTTATACCAATATGAAAGATTTAGTAAGACTAAAAACCTCTTTAACAGAGGACATGGAAGCGATTCTAAACGACCAAATAAAAATAGAAAGCAACTCTTCAGCTAAGTATTTGGCAATGGCCTCTTGGTGTGCTGAGAAAGGCTTCGAAAAAGCCACTACTTTTTTTATGACTCAAGCCGACGAAGAGCGTTCGCATATGTTAAGAATTTTTAACTATATCATTGAACGTGGAGGCAAAGCAATATCGCCAGAAGTGAGCAACGTGCGCCATGAGTTTGACTCATTGCGTGAACTTTGCGAAGCAGCCTTAGAGCAAGAAATTAGTGTAAGCAATGCCATTAATCGCATTGTAGAAGCAGCCCGTAAAAACAACGACTATGCTACAGACAATTTTATGCAGTGGTTTGTAAACGAGCAGATAGAGGAAGAAGCCATTGCTCGTCGCATTGTAGAGTTGTTTGAGATTATTGGTGAAGACGGCGTTGGTCTGTTTACCATCGACAAACAAATTGGTCAGGTACGTGAACAGCACGGTAACTAATAAGACCAATTGATAAGATAAATGAAGAAGCCCCTGACAACTCAGGGGCTTTTTTTGTGAAGTCACGCTTTGGGTATTTTAAAAGGTTTCTTCTTTTCCTTGCTTTTAGGCTTTATTAATTTACTGAACAATTTGACTATCTTGTCGTTGTTTACTTGCCCATACCATTTGTTTTTGGGCATAATTCCTACCAATGGTGCCATTTTACAATTGCCCGAACAAGCTGTTCTTATGATTTGTACCTCGTCTTTTTTGCCTGCGCTTCGGGTCATTGCCCGCAGACTTTTATAGTGATTGTTTCCGCCCTTACTACCACATTTGCTTCCTGTGCAAACCAAAACAGTTTTAGGGGGAAGGTTTAATTTATTGCTCATATCAATAGAAGTTGTTATGCCGATTTGTGTGAAATGCTATGTTGTTTTTTGAAGTGGGCAAAGCTTTTACCTTACCTGGTTTCGTTCTTTATAGCATCAGCATTGTGTTTAAACTTATTCCTCATACAGCATTTATAAACTTTAATGAGTACTTGTTATCCTATGATGGTTGTATATAGAGTATATTACAAAAGTAATAGGTACAGGTTAAAAACAAATTGAGGGTGTATAAAATGACTACAAAACTATATTTTTTATTACTACTAGCGGGCTTCTATATGGCTAGTGCACTGGTTTGCCTGCATTGGCTCAGAAAAACGACAATGAGGAAAACGATTTTGCTCGAGAACCAAACGATAACGACTTTGGAGAGTTTAGGGTGATAGCCACCAATAACAAAAGGAGGGGAGTATATTTTTTTCAACGGTTTACCTTATCTGATCAAATAAATGTTATCCCCAGAAGCTATGTGGTGTTGTTACACAAAAACGGAGCTACTATCGAAATCAACCAGGCAAGTACTTATGCTGTAAAATCTCTAAAGGCACAATTACTTGCTTATGTCAAAGCTCATCCCCAGTACCCAATTAATCTCAAAGTTGAAAACCCTCAAAAAAGCTCTTATAAGCATCACTATTACTATCATTGGGGCAAACGTTGTCCTGAGCCTGAAGTAGGGGTATTGCTGCCATCAAAATTGAAGGTTTTGTCTCGGGAGTTGAGTTTTGCCTGGTATGATGAACACACCAAAGACAGCTCCAAGGTAAGGTATGAGTTGGTAAGCACGAATATAATGGATGAGGAATTGTTAAAGGTGAAATCTTCTAAAAGGCACATTGCTTTGACTCTAAGCCAAGCTGTTTATAAGTATCATATTATAAAGTTGAAGCTATTAGGGAGCGATGGGAAGGGGGGCTGTCAGGAAGCCGCAGTGATGGCAGAGCATGTAAATGATGAAAGTATTAGTACTGCCTATCGGCAGTTTAAACTAAAAAACCAGTCAATCAAGTCTCCGCTTATTGCCGTGTTCAACGAAATGTTTTTCTGGAATAGTAGACGTTTTTATTTAGAAGTGAATAAGCTTTGGCGTAAGCTTGTGAAAAAATACCCCAAACACCCAGTTTTAGCAATAGCTTATCGACATTTTAAAGTAACTTATCACTTGCAAAGAGTACCGAGGTCTAAAGCAAAAAAATAAATACAACAATCAAACAAAAAACAAGTTGATACTTGTCAGAGGTTGCTAAGAATTGGTATTTTGGCTTCAGCGAAGGCTTTACCTAAAAACAAACCAGGTGTACAAGCACTTGTTAAACAAACATCCAGACAATCGTGTATAAACTCATGCCTACCAACATTTTAAAATATTGTATGCTTTTGAAAGCATCCCACTTTAAAAAACTAAAACATTGATTGTATGGATAGCCAAAATATAGAAGCGTATTTTGAAAAAATACTTCAGATAAAAAACCAGCGTAAAGGCTTGAGTCAGGCAGCACTCAAAGAAATAGCCCTAGAGCTGGGAATGTCGGAAACCGAGTGGCGCGAAGTGCAAAATGTGGCACGGGGGCACATAGAGCGAGGCTATAATTTTTTGGAGCACCAAAACGAAGAGGATGCCCAAAAAGAATTTGAGCAAGCATTACTGGTGTTTCCTGATAATGCCCGCGCATTGTATGGCTTGGGGCATATACACGAACGGTGGTTTATGGCAAAGGGCAGGGCTGCCGACAAAGAAACTGCCCTGAAGTATGCCCATGCAGCTTTGCAAACTGACCCAGCACATACCGAAGCGGCGCGGTTGATTAGCCACCTCAAAGACCAAAAGCCGATTACGACCTGGCACAGGGTGCGCAAACCAGTATTTTTATTGTTGGTGTTGGCTGTGTTGGCAGGGGGAGTATACAAGTATCAAGGCCAGATTAAAACCGAAATAGACCACATCAAAGAAGCTTTTCAGGCACGCAAAGGAGCACAGTTTGTATTGCATGAGGTGTATTTCGAATCGGGTAGCACCGAATTACACGATGCCAAGTCGGAGGAAGAATTGATGCGATTGGTCAGTTTTTTAAAGAAACACCCCAAACTCAAGGGTGAAATAGCTGGGCATACCGACAATATCGGGCGGGCGGCTGCCAACTTACAAATTTCTACCCAGCGGGCTTATTCGGTATACAAATACCTGACAAAAAACGGGGTGAAATCTGCGCAATTGGTTTATAGAGGTTATGGGGCTACTCGCCCAAAGTTTCCGAATAACAACCCGGTAAATCGCCGAAAAAACCGTAGAATTGAGTTTAAGATTTTAAGAGTGAAATAGACAGTGTTTTTTACTGTAAGAAAAAGATGATTTTCGTGAGTAAGAAATAGTGAGTAAGTGTTTTGAAAATCAAGCAACTAACAAAGGTGATATTTTTGACACTATTGTATAAAAACAAAACCCTGCAAATCATTGATTTACAGGGTTTTTGCTTATGAATGCGGAGAGGGAGGGATTCGAACCCCCGGTACCTCGCGGTACAACGGTTTTCAAGACCGCCGCATTCGACCACTCTGCCACCTCTCCATTTCCCGTTTGGGAGTGCAAATATGCATCAAGGTTTATTAATTTACAACACTTGCAGAAAAAAAATAGAAAAAAAATGACTGGCTAAAGGTTTTTATGTATTTAAGGTGTTGATTATGAGGTGTTTAGTTGTAACGTGTTTTTTGGAAAATTATTCTGCCTTAGCCCATAGGAGGTGCTTCTCCATCTATTTGGATATGGCGAATAATTTTGTTGTATAATTCATTAGGACTAAATGGTTTGGTAAGATAATCATTTACCCCAGACTCAAACGCTCGTTCGCGTTCTTCTACCAGTGCCGAGGCAGTCAGGGCAATTATAGGGGTGTTTTTATGGGCAGGCAACAACCTTATTTTACGGGTAGCTTCATAACCATCCATTTCGGGCATTTGCAAATCCATCAATATCAAGTCATAATGATTGTTTTTGGCTTGTTCTACGGCTTCTACACCATTGAGGGCATATTCTATGGTCAGTTGCCAGGTTTTGAGAAACTTAGCCACTACCAATTGATTTATTTTTGTGTCTTCTACCAGCAATATTTTGCCTCCGCTGGCTTTGTTTGATGTAGCAGCATCCACAGTATTTTTATTTTTATCTAATGTAGGCATATACTTATCTAATTTTAAGTCAAAATAAAACTTAGCACCCTTATTTTCTTCACTTTCAAGGTGTATTTGGCTGTCTTGCAGCTCTAGCAGACGTTTTACTATGGCAAGTCCCAAACCTGTTCCTCCAAACTTTCTGATAGTTTCGGGGTTTGCCTGAGTAAATCGATCAAATATAATTTGCTGTTTTTCTTTAGGAATCCCCACCCCAGTATCTTTCACTGTAAACCTTACTTGTACTTGTCGGTTGTTTTGCGCGATGAATTGCAACATAAGTTTTACTTCTCCTTTGAGAGTAAACTTAATGGCGTTGTTCATCAGGTTGGTCAGCACTTGGGTAAGTCTTACCGGGTCTCCGATTACCTTGTGAGGAATATTCGTGTCAGTTGAAAAGCGTAGTCGAATGTTTTTTTCTTGCGCGGTAAAAGCAAATGATTTTTGAATACTTTCAATGAGCTCAGGCAGGTCAAATAGTACTTCTTCAAATTCTACCTTACCCGAATCTATTTTAGTAAAGTCTAAAATATCGTTGATCAAAGACAGGAGAGTTTGTGCCGAAAACTTGAGTATTTTAAGGTTTTCTAGTTGGTCAACTCTGGGCTTGTTTTCTAATAAAACATGGGTCATTCCAATGACTGCATTCATTGGGGTTCTTATTTCGTGGCTCATAGTCGACAAAAACTGTTCTTTGGCAAGGGCTGCTTCTTCGGCTTTTTGTTTGGCGGTGATTAGTTCACGTTCAAAGCGTTTCCGGGCTGTAATATCTAACGAGTATCCCAGGATATAAGGTGCCTTATTTTTTTCAAAAGAGATAAGTTTTTTGCCTACCAGTAGGTCTATGTTTAGGTGTTGCCAGCTAATTTGTTCTTCCCAAGTATCAGGTTTAGCCCCTGCTCTTACCAGCATATCATCCTTTACAAAGGCTTTTGCCAAATATTCAGGAAAAATCTCGGCATCGGTTTTACCCAGTGTTTCTTTAGTAACTCTATAAGTTTGACAAGTGGCTTTGTTCAAAAACACCAAACGCCCTTCATCATCTTTAATATAAATATTAATAGGTAATGTATCAAGAATTTGTTCTAGTATTCTTTTTTGATTGGTCAAATCTTCTTCGGCCCTTTTTTGGGTAGTAATGTCCCAATTGATACCAATCATACGAATAGGTTGTGCATAGTCATCAAACACTACCTTGCCAAATCCCTTGATGTGGCGTATGTTGCCATTGGGGTGGCAAACCCTAAATTCTGTATTATATTCGGCTTTGCCTTCACGTGCCAGTAATGAATCAAGGTATGCTTGTTTTTTATCATCCGGGTGTAAATGTTTTTCCCAGGCATCATAAGCATTCGGAAAGTTTTCTGGCTTACAACCGTAGAGCTCAAACATTTGTTGGTCCCATACCAAATGATTATTCAACAAATCCCAGTCCCATATTCCCATTTTTGCCGATAGCGTAGCAAGCGACAGGCGTTGTTCGCTTTCGCGGAGTTGCTCCATTGTAGAAGACAACACTTCATTGGTTTGACGAAGCTCTTCATTGGTTGCCTGTAGCTCCTGGTTTTGCATTTCAATCTGAAGATACTGAAGCTTAACTGTTTCTTCGGCTTTTTTATGATCAGTAATATCCATGCAAATGATCATATATTGAAAAGGGAGCTTTCTGTCGTTCAAAAAGGGAATAATGGTAGTTTTAAGCCAGTATTGCTTACCACTTTTGTGTATATTGTTGGTTTCTCCCTGCCACACCTTGCCCGATTGTACCATGCTAAGCACCTCATCTGACAATACTTGCCTTTGGGGAATAAGTACATCGTAGTGGCGTCCAATCAACTCGTGGGTGGTATAACCACTGATGGTGGCAAAGTTGTCGTTGGCATAGGTAATATTGCCTTGCAAGTCTATAATAGCAACAATGGTAGCCTCATCGAGCGCCATCTTAAAATCAGCTAAAGTTTTGTGTGACGACTTTAGTTTATTTTCATCTACTTTGCGTTGGGTGATATTTTGTATTACTCCCAACATCTTCATTACATTACCATACTGATCCCTTTGTACATTTCCTTGGCTTTTTACCCAATATATTGTGCCATCTTCCCATATTACCCGGTGTTCCAGCTCATATTTTTTCGCTGTATTTACTGAGTGTTGCATCTTTGCCTGTACTGTTGCCTGGTCGTCAGGGTGTACCGCTTTCATAAATACTTCGTAGGAGGGTTTACCTACCTGATGATACAACCCCAGTAAATAATTGGTTTGAGGCGACCACAGCATTTCGTTGTTGGTGGGTGTCCACTCCCATATACCTATATTGGCAAAGTTTTGTGCCAGCCTGAACCGTTCTTCATTTGCCTGGAGTTTTTTCTCTGCCTCCATTCTTTCGCTCACATCGCGTGTACTACTTATAGCCCCCTCATATTGTCCGTTTGAGTCAAAAAAGGCATTCGCTACCACTTCGAGCCAAATGTAATGCCCTTGTTTATGACGGGCACGAAAAACGTAAGTGCTATATTTCTGTTTTTTTGTGGTGTTTTCCTGTATCTTTTGTAGCAACCAATGCGCATCGTCAGGATGAGCAATTTTTGGCAGTTTTATTTTTTTCCGCTCCTGTAGGGTGTACCCTAATATTCGTTCTATCGAAGGACTGGTATAAATAAGTTGATGGTTACGATCAAATCTTTCGATCAGGTCACTGGAGTTTTCAGTGAGAATCTGATAAAGTATTACGTTTTTTTTGAGCTCTTTTTGAGTGTTTTTTAAAGCCTCTTTTTGTTCGGCATTTTTAGACAGCAACAATAAGTTTTTGTTGTTGTATTTATGGTTGAGATGTTGCATAAACTGAAACCCTATCACTAAAAATAAAATAGTAATGAGTATGACCAGGTTCATAAAGGGGACATGTTTCATTACAGGTAGAGCCTTGTCATAACCTACCCCCATTATGAAGTGCACTGGGTCAAATAGCATAAGGCAGGTAATATGCAGTAAAATACAGCTCCAGTACAAGGCTTTTTTTTGCAGGTCTATCAATAACATAGGTAGCAGCAAAAAAGCAATGGGTATAAACCTGGGAACAAATTGATAGGCTATAGGCAGGGGCTGCCCATGCAATACCTTGATAAGTGGTACCTCAAACAATACAATGATTGGAGGAAGGACAGATAGTAGAGTGTGCCCAATGGTGAAGTATTGTTTCTTATTGAGAAAAACTACCAGAAAAAGCAACGATGCCTCCAATATGCTTAGCCATAGAGTAGAGTAAACTTGTAAAAACCATACCCGGCTAAAGGCTACAAACCCAATCATTGCCATCATCATATAACTCATCTGATTTGATAGAATGATGCGTTTTTGTAGGGTGTATTCCTGTTGGTTGTTGACTCCCAAATGGATAAGTTGTTCTAAAAACCTCTTGATTTTGTTTGCCATTACAGCTCTTAAGAGTTGGATGTTATAATAGAGTGAACCAAAATGTTGGATTGCTTGGCTGAATGCTCAAATATACGAAAAAAAGGCATTGTATGCGGCTTTCCTGTTTTGCAAGGGTTTAGTTAGGGAGTAGCCGGGGTATTTTACCAAAGTAAGTACTAATAGTAAGCTGAAAAAGAAAATACCTGTCATTTCCGGCCACTCGTCCCCGGCTTGTACCAGGTTCAAAGCCTTTGAGCGTAGTGTATACATTGCTGTCACTACCAGTATAAGTAACCACCCCCTGGCTGGCTATGAGTTGGTCTAAACCGGGGCGGCTTTCCATAGAACGGTTGGCATATTGGATAGAGAAAGCATTAGGTAGCGCATCTGCCGAAGGGTAAGCTCCTTTGCCTACATCATCTATATAATCTGTTAGTGTAAACCTTATACCTGCTTGTAACGACACAGTCCAACGTTTGGCAAAATGATAACGCCCCCCAATGCCTATAGGAATAGCAAAAGAAGTCAGCGAGTAGTTAGATGGAATTTGCCCTTCTGTATGCAAATTCCGCAAGTTTAAATAGGTACCCGAAAACGCATTGAACGATTGGGGATTGTGTTTGAAAAAGGTAAGCCCGGTAAAGATAAATGCGGCAACTTTGCTGGGCTTTTCGGGCAGCCAGGGAAAAAAATCCCATTCAGCCAGTAAGCTTAATTCTTGAATACGATTGCGAAAATTAAGGTTTTGGGCTTGTTGGTCTAGGTCAGCACTTTCGCTGTCGTTGCCACTTATAGAGCCTATGGTTACACTTGCCCTGGCCTTGAGCCAAGGGGTAAAGTGCAGGTAGAGGCTTGCCCCGTAGCTCAGACCAGGTCCCACCTTAAGTTTAGAGTAAACATCTCCTTTGTAATGCATAAACCCGGTAGAAATGCCAATACTAAAATGAGGACGAAACGGCTTATTGAGCAAAGCTTTTGCCGACTCTTGGTCAAGCGATTGGTGGGCATACATAATATACGCCGGATAGTTTGATAGAGAAGAGGAGGTTTGGCTTACGGGGTGTAAGCCAATGATTTGCCCATAAACAGTAGTGACGCTTATCATTGTGCACCACACCGAAATCCATAGTTTTTGCATCAATTTCATCATTAATTGTGTAAGTCAGCGATACTAAAATACTCAATATTCTTGTGAAGTGTTAGTGGTTAGGGCATTTTTGTGTGATTATATAATAATACAAATACTGATATAACTAATCAGTGATTGTATTCCTTTTATCTAACGAAACTTGTTTGGGGGGGGAGTTGCTTGTTTTGTCCTTTAGTAACGATTGTTTTTATAAAAAATAAAACCCCTTGTTTTTTTAACAAGGGGGTAAGTGAAAAAATGACTTAGCGCAAAATTTTTACCCAGCCTTTGTAGCGTTTATCTGTTTTTTGGGGGTGTTTTAGGTGGTAATAATACATGCCCGATGGAAGACCACCGCCACTCCAGTTATTTGTATAGTTACCCGTTTGGTATACCAGGCTTCCCCAGCGATTATAAATCTCAAGTGCCCAGCCTTTGTTACTAATCCCTTCTATTACAAATTGATCGTTTTTACCATCATTGTTAGGCGTAATAATATTAGGGATAAATAAGTTATCAGTTTCAGGGTCACACTCACGTACAGTTATCTTCACCCTGTCGCGGAATGTACAGCCTGCCATATTTACTTCTAAGAAATAATCACCAGCTTTAGTTACTGTAATCATAGAGGTAGTGGCTCCTGTACTCCATTGGTAAGTGAGCCCATCTACTGGAAGGTTGCCTAAGACCCGCTCAGTACCAGCACAAATAGTGGTGTCACCACCCAGACTAAGGTATACGCTTGGTAAAAAAACAAAAACAGAATCTCGGTTTTTACAGGTGTTTCTGATAGCATCTACCCAGTACCAGCCCGATTTGTTTATGGGTAAGGAGTCATCCGTAGAACCGTTGTTCCATACATAGCTTACGCCAGCTTCTTTAGGGCTAACGTGTAGGGTATATTCAGTAGCATTACATACTATAGTATCAGCCCCCAGGCTAATAGAAGGTTGAGGCACATACTCTATATATACCGAGTCGCGTGCATTACAGGTACCATTGCTTATCTCTACCCAATAAGTACCTGTTTGAGTAACTTGGTAGTAAGGCTGAGTACTGCCGTCCTGCCATAAATAACGCGTAGCTCCTTGTACAAAAGCATTGAGTAGTATCGTTTGTTGCCCACATACCACACGGTCTCCTCCTAAGCTAAAATCATTGCTGTATACTACCTTTACTGAATCAGTGGTCATGCACCCATTGTGGTCTACTTTTACCCAATAAGTGCCTGAACGAGTTACAGTATAAGTAGCTGATTGGCTACCATCTTGCCACAAATAATTTACATTGGCTAATGACGAGGTAGCGTTCAGGCGAAGAGTTTCGCCTGGACACAAGAAACGATCCTTGCCCAGGTTTACATTCGGCGAAGTGCCAAAAGATACGTATACCGAGTCGGTGATCTCAAAACTACAGGCAGCGTTAAAACTGACCTTTACTTTATACCAGCCATCTTGCGTTACATGCTTAAACGATTTATTGCTATTGTCGTCTGCCCAAAGGTAGCTTACCATAGACCGATCTATGCCAGGGTGAAGCCCTTTTGTAGCATCTATTACATAGCTGCTTTGATCACATATTGTTTGGTTTGCCCCCAGGTCAAAAGCAGATTCATTGAGGTAAGTTACCTGAATACTATCGGTGACGATGCACCCCCCTGATGCGATGGTGGCAGTATAAGTGCCAGTAGCATCTACTGTAATGCTGCTTCCAATGACCCCCGTTGACCATACAGTGGCAGGATTGCCCGATGTGAGCACTAAGGGTTGATTGTCACAAATTACGGTATCTTGCCCCAGGCTTAAGCCAGGAGCTGTTACCAGGTTTACCTTCACTGTATCTCTGCGGCTACAGTTACCCATGGTAATGTCTACCCAATAAATACCTGCATTTTGAGCAAAGAATATAGGGAAAGTAGAACCATCTTGCCACCTATAAGTAGCAGGCAAAGGCTGGCTGGCATCCAATACTACAGGTTGATTTTGACAAACAGTAGTGTCTTTTGGGAACTTAATTTCCAGGTAGTTTATCGTAATGGTGTCGTATACTGGGCAATCTCCCTGGCGAACCTCTACCCAATATACTCCACTTGTGTCAGCGGTAAGGGTAGGGGTAGTGCTGCCGTTACTCCATAGGTAACGAATGCCAGTACCTGTCACTCCTGTACTCAATACCAATGGTTGAGTGGGGTCACATAAGGTTGTGTCTTTGCCCAAGTCAATGGTTGGTTTGGGCACCATTGTAATGTTTACAGTATCAGTCAAAGTACACCCCTGATAAGTCATTGTGGCAATGATTTGCCCACCTGGAGGCAATACCCTGATAGAGTCACCTGTTTGCAGGGTATTCCAGGTATAAGTAGCCCCTGGAATAATGACTTGTGGGCTTACATAAACTACAGCATCATCGCATACTGTTCTATCTTTGCCCAAATTAAGGGCAGGAATAGTTACTTGAATAGACTTTACAGTTGTACAGGTATCGTTAGACACAGTTACAGTGTATACGCCTGAGGTTTTTATTTCAATAAAAGAAGTGTTAGCTCCAGTGTTCCATTCATAAGTGTAGTTTTTGCCAACAACAAAAGCATCGACAATAAATGGTTTGCCACTACATACCACAGTGTCTTTGCCAATATCTACTATGGGAGCATTGCTAAAGTCTAAAAAGGTAGAATCGGTTTGCACACAACCTTTATAACTAGCAGTTACTTTATACCATCCTTTTTGTTTGACTACAATTACTGAGTCGGTACTACCATTGCTCCAGGCATAAGTAGCCCCTGGCACGCCTACATAGGCGTCAAGTGCAGTGATGCTGTCTGCTGCACACGAAAACAAGGTATCAGGCAGGTCTATAGGGCGTACAATATTTACATCTATTGAGTCTCGCCTTTTGCATTTACCTTTGGTAATATCTACCCAATAAGTCCCTGTGTTTTGAATAAGGTTATAAGCGGTAGTATCGCCTGTAGACCAAAGATAAGTAACCGTACTATCAGACTGTGAGGCATCTAAAAAGACCATATCTCGCGGGGGACAGATGGTGGTATCTCTTGGAAGCCCCGAACTGGGTGGCACTACCACTTCTACTTTTACCGAGGCAGTGGCAGTACAGCCTGCTCTCGAGGCAGTCAGCGTGTAACGACCAGTGGTTTTGGCAACAAATATAGAGTCGGTAGAGCCATCGTGCCATAAGTAAGACTCCCAGGGACCATTTGCCCTGAGTATGACAGAGTCTCCCGGACAAATTTGTTGGTCGGGACCAAGTGTCAAAAAGTCACCCAAAAACCAAACGGTGTCTGTGGTAGCACAAGGTTCTTCTCCTATAGTTAAAGCCACAAAACTATCGGTTGGTTTTACAAAGTAATAACATTTGTCTGAGCCATCGTGCCATTTGTACTTGTCGCGGTGGGGACTAAACTGGAACTGACAGGCTTGATAAAAAGTGGGTATTTTATCACCATTGCAAGTATTAATATCAGGTCCTAAATTAAACTTGGGAGTATCATAAATGGTGATAAGTCTTTTATAGGTATTTCTATAGCCCGATTTATATACTACCTGAACCGATACTTCATAAGAGCCAGGTTGACGATATTTATGTTTAGGGTTTACCAAAGTAGACGTATTGTGTACACCAGAGGCAGGGTCACCAAAATCCCAAACAATAGACTGAACCACGCTTGAGTCTACGATGGAAAACCTGGTTGAATCACTATTGATACAAAGCGGGTAGGCACTGATCGCCGCACAGTCTCTTACATAAATGCTTCTGATGGCTACCAATAGCTCTTTGCCAAAACATTTGCGGTATAATTTGACCGTATACACTCCAGGAAACTGATAAATATGGAAGGCAGGGTTTTTAATGCTTGCATTGCCCAGTGAATCTTTACGGGGGTCGCCAAAATCCCAGCGAACATCATCACTAATAAGTCCACTATATCCTTCTATAGTGGTTTCTTTGCCATTGAACTGAATGCTTGAGTTGATACAAAGAGACCGGGGAGGGTCTTCTATGTCGACCTGAGGGATTTCTATTTTACTAATGCCCATGTCGCATTCGCAAATAAACTGAGGAATATTGGGTAAGCCAAACCTGCTTTTCTTGCCGCCCAAGCTCACTATATTATCTTGGTATAACCCAAACTCATTGATGACCCCTAAAAAGCCCGAATTATTTTTTGCCACATATATTTTTCGATCAGGACCCATCATCAAAGCCCCAAAACTATTGTTTTCGCCCAGAGTGCCATAGGTGTTGCTGGTGGCTATGCGCAATACAGCGGTAGGGTTTAAGGGTGTTTTGCTCAAGTCAATTCTAAACAAATTGCCACCGTGCCAGCCTGATACAAATAAATATTTGGCAGTGGTAGAAAACTCTACCCCATAAGCGTTGGGTATTTTGTAAGTTCGGTCATGGCGGGTTACCCGTCCATTGCTGTTATTAAAGTTAAATACTTCTACCCGGTCGTTGGTAGTAGCAGTAGCACAATTGGTAATGGCTACAGCCAGCCTGTTGCAACGTACCTTCATATAACCTATGCTACCACAAGTGCCCACATGTTTAGAGCCTGCTATGCTTATGACAGGGTTGGCAACGTTTACCCCATTAGAGCCAAGCGCAAAAGCAAAAAAGCGATCACTATTGGCCTCGTGAGTCATTACCCAGTAATCGTCCCCATTGTTGTGAAGGGTAGCAGTTACTCGTTCAGTCATATTAGACTGCATGAGTACATTTTTTTGAATCACTTCCCCCAAACCATTGTGACGACTCATATCTACTACTGAGTAATACATGTCATTGCTCGACACCCCTTGTGCTATAGTAAAAACATAGTAGAGGTGGGTAGCCTTAGGCTTAGGTAAAATCATGACCGACTGAGACGCACTGTTGTTGCCTTTTAAGCCAGCTCCATTAATCATTACCTGGTGCAACTTGTTCCATACCTGAAGGCCATCAGTATAAAACTGTAAATTTCCAGCAGAATCTGCAATACTTGAGCAAGCCTCTATACTTTGCACTGCTCCATCCAGGCGCAGGGTTAGCCCTGAGTAATCGGTACTGTTTTTCTTATCGAAACTAAACCCTGCATTTTGCCCAAAATACCATACACTATACGGAGCGGGCTCCACTTGGGCGTGTGTCTGAAAAATACAGCACACAAGCAAGCATAAGGCGATGAAATAATTATGTAATGTTTTCATTTTCATGATGGTGAATGTGGCGTAATTGAAATAGTTTATAGGGTTAGGTTAAGTTTTAGTCCAAATACCAAAGGTTCTTCTATAAATTTAAGCCTCTGGGGAGAGTAGATAAAGCTGACTCTTTTATCTAGCGATACGCCAAACTGGGCAAGCTGTGGGTCAGTTTCATGCGCCTGCAGCCCATCATCATAAGTATAGCGGCGCCCGTTGTTGTTGCTCCACAAGTTGAGTACATAAGCTGAAATAACAATGTTGTCACTAATTTTTAAAGAAGCCGATATATCTAGCCTTGCATCCATGTTATAAGGGTCTTGTTGCAAAAAGACCTGTTTAAGTGCCCTGATTTCTTCCAGTTCTTTGGGTGACTCCGCCACAGTTTCGAGCTCATCAAATGCTGGGTACACCCTTTCATTCAAGTCTTTTTGAGCGTAGGCATAATCCCACATGGTTCTAAAATTAGCCTGTATAGTGGCGCGGTTGTTAAAGAACTTATACCTTACCCATAGCTTGGCTATTTGGTTGGGGTTATTATGAAAAAAAGTGGTTTGTACATGCAGTGAATCTGCATAGTTTCCTGGAAAGTAAGTAGGTTCTTCGATAGGTATTACTCTGGAATAGTTGGCACCTATGCTCAGACTTTTAGAAGTATAATTTGCTTCCAACTCTATACCTCGATAGGTGGTTTTGCCTATTGGTCTAAAATATTGCAGGCTTTGTCTGGTATGCAGGTTTGAGAGTTCTACCTGGTTTTGGTAGGCTTGCACCGCAAAACGCCAATGATAAGTAGGAGTAAACTGATAGTTGAACGATATGCCATCAAACCGCTCAGGTGAAGCCAGGTTGTCATAACTATAGGTGGCGTACAGTTGCTCTTCGGTTGCCAGGCGATGGGCGATTTGGCGGCTCAATTGTAGCGAGTGTTGGTGGTTAACCGGAAAATTCAAGGCAAAGCGATGATTCCAGGCAGTTTTGCTATAAGCATGGTTAGTCAAGCGCGATGTAGCAGTAAAGTTAACCCACCGGGCAGGCGAAAGGCTTAATTCAGAAAATGCATCAGTTTGGTAACTGTACCAGCCATTGCCTATAAAGCCTTCAGAAAAAGTGGAAGGGGTAAAGCCGCCTTGCTGTGCAGAAAACCCTAGGACTTTAGACTTATTTGAGTTTACAAAAGCCCCTTCTTCGCCTACTCTGAGTTCATTGGCAAAATCTCCCCAACCTATGCCAATAGTATGGTGAGTATATTCAGTACCCAAGGTGATTTGTCCAATCGGGAAAATATAGGTACCGCTTAGCCTTAAGTTAAGTGTGGTTTCACTAAAATTATGTTTTTTGTAGATAGGGTCATCAACATCGCTCAACCGTTTTCGAGTGTTTTCAGGTACCGAGGTGTTGAATGTAAACATTGTATCCCGACGATTTTCATAATCCTGGGTGTTCCAGCTTACCTGCGAGTTGATGATGTAACCTTTGTTCGACGATGAGTCTATATAGTTCCACTGCCGCCCCAATGATACCGTAAATTGTCGGGTTTGGAAAGCCTTCAGGTTCACCAATTCATCGGCGTACTCGCGTGAGTAAGCATACACCGGGAAACCATTGGCATCCGTAGTGACTGAGTCTATCACCATCCCGGTTTGTTGCAATGTTTGGGTAGCTGTGCCCCCTACTGTGCCTCCAGCAGAAGTGTATCTGAGTCTTAGGTTCCATTTTTTTCTAAACCTCAAGTGAGCTGCCAATTTCAATTGTGGGGTATTATTATAATCATTATAAAAAGCCAAAGGAGTTTTGTCAAATGGAGCCACGCTAAAGTCTTGTCCAAGATAACCAAACTCAGGTTTTTGACCGTTCAGGTTATTAGAAAAAGCCTTGGGAGAATAACCAGCAGTTTTGCGCCAGCTACCAAAAAAACTAAAGTCTAAATCATCGTTAGATACTCTGTGGCTAAAATTACCCCCCATGCTATTGTAGCTACTCATAAATGCACCATTGATATTTGTTTGTTTTTTGTCGCTATTGGCTGCTTTGGTGCTAATAAGAATTACCCCTGCTACAGCACCAGTACCATAACGTGCTGCCGCTGCCCCTCGAATAACCTCTATTTGGGCTATATCGTCCAGGTCCCAGTTTTCTAGTTCATTAATGGCACCACTGTGGGTATGCTGGTTTACATTTACCCCATCTACCAATACCTGGTAGCGTAAATTACGTGATGCTATCCAGCCTTGCATGCCTATTACCTTGCCGCTTTCGGCGTTGAGCCAGTAAGCGCCAGGAACATATACCTCCAGCAAGTCTAACAAATTGCGGGCAGGGGCAAGGGCTATGTCTTCAGCTGTAATGATAGTGGCTCCTAAGGAAATACGGTTTTTTTGAAAACCAAATGTGTGGCGGTTGTGACGGTTTCGGCTCCATTTTTTCCACATGTTGCTGTTAGGCAATACATATTTTGGTGGAGTGTAGGTAGTACTTTTACTATTTAAAAAATCCTCTTCATTGCAATCCTTTAATTCAGTGATAGTTTGTGCAAAACCGATGGCTGTTATAAAAATCAACCCTACAATGCCTAATACTTTCTTCATTATGTATGCGATTATTTATGGATAGTTTTAAAGTGGTAATGTCATGAAATTTCCTTTTCATGAATACCTAAATTTTGCCCGATGTTGGACATTTTACAGAAGGTATTTTTGTTTTTGCCTGTTTTTGATGATTTCCAATGGTGTTTTTGAGAGTGTAAAATGAGTGCTCAAGTGTTGCTTTGGGGTGATCATGTTTTTGAGCATAATATTTTTTATGACCTGATACTAAAGTGTTGAAGTGGCAAATTAAGGCATAAACAGTGATAAATGCTTGGACATATATTGAAAATAGTGAGCTATATCAATAGCTTATGCCTGGTGATAAAGGTATGTGTGTTTTTAACCGAAAAGCTTTATTGCATTATCAAAAGATTTGGTGTTGAAATAGTAGTTTTCGGTTGGTAAGATTATGCAAGTTTCTTCAGTATGAAGACACTATTTGCAAGCATATTTGCTTCTTTTTTGTTTTTGAAAGGCGAATAAATAAAGGTGCTAATTTTATGATCATTGGCAAGTTTTCGAGAGGTGTTTTTTGTAATAAATTTAAAAAATATTTTAAACCTTTTTTGTTAGTTAATTAATTGTAAGTCAGTGGTTTAATGTTTGTGTTTTTAACAAAAAAAACGATTCAAATACCTGCCAATATTACCTTAGCTTTGTCTCTGTTGTCTTCGTATATTTGTATATACACAATGAGTTAATCATTCATCAATTACTTCATTTTACTAATTTAAAAATAACCGTATGAATAACACGATTCAGTCAAAAGAAGAGGTAATGCGTTCTTTTGAAAATTTACTGGCAGAGCGTAAAGCATTGATGGCAAAAATTGTCACAAAGGAAGAAGCAGCCAAAAAAGAGGAAAACAAAGAGTTGGTAGCTGTAGCATCCAATTATACCCCAAATGCCATTGTTACCGGGCTGGCCGAACTCCAGTTGTCATTGGGTACTTCGGTTGAGAGTTTGGCATTACAACTCCAGCATGAGCTGACCAAACTAGAAGAACTGAAAGCTGCCATCAAGGTTGAGAAAGAAACCCTTAAAAATGTAAAAGATACCAAGGTAGCCGCTGATGCTTTGCACATTTTAAAGCAAGAGCAAGAGGCACAAAGTAAAGCTTTTGAGGAAAACTCTGCTTTGCAATACAAAAAACTGGAAGAGGACATTACAGAGCAAAACTACCTTTGGGAAAAAGAGCAAAGAACGTTTGAGTTGTCGGTAAAGGAGTATGCCGAAAGCTTGGAAAAAGCGCGACAAAAGGAATTGGCAGATTATGAATATGAACTGGAGCGAACCTATAAAATTGAAGCAGATGAGTTTGCCGATACCAAAAAATACCTTGAGAGAGACTTGACTGCACGACAAAAAGAAAAAGATAAAGACTGGGCAAGTCGCCGCAAGGTATTGAAAGAAAACGAAGGTAAACTTCAGAAGTATAAACAAAGGGTGGATAATTTTGAAACCGAATTGAAAGAAGAAGTAAATAAAGCGCGTGAAACTGCCATTAAAGAAGCTTCTCGCAAAGCAAAAGTTGCTGCAGCATTGAAAGCAAAAGAAGCCGAAGGAAGCAAAAAAGTATATGAAATGCAGGTTCAATCTTTGGAAAATACGATTGAGAAAAATAAGGAACAAATTGAAAAACTTGCGGCTGAATTGAAAGAAGCCTTAACTCAGGTACAAAGTTTATCTTTGACTGCATTGGAAAATACCGTGAAAAATGGCAAAAATAAATCAAATGCTTAATAGTCAGTGATTTGTAAAATTAAATTTGACCAATTAATAAACTTTCTAAAAAATAAATAACACATGGCAACTATTAATTCTAAGAGCACTAAAGCACAAATATTACAAGCTTACAAAGACCTGCAAAAAGAAAAACAAGAGGTAGAAAAAAAATTGCGCAGTTCTGAACAGGAAGTAACCAAACTTAAAAAACAACCCCCTACAGCTACCCCATCAGCTAAGCCCATGGTGAAGGAAAAAACGGTGGTAAAGGTGGTGGGTGACTCTGTCAAAGTGGAAAGTATTGAAGGTATTATTCTAAACCTTGAAAACATCGAAAAAGGTTTAGGAAAAGCAATGAGTGAAGTATCTAATAAATTGACGGTAGAGGCGGAGATGTTGGCTGAGTTAACCGAAGATATCAATGAGGAAAAAGAAGATTTAGCGAAGTTGTACGACTTAAAAGTTGAAAACGGTATTTTGGATGAATTGGTGAATGATTATGAAGCATCGAAAGAAACTTTTGAGGATGAATCGGACAAGAGACGCAAAGAGTTTGAAGAAGATATTGCCGAAAAACGCAAATCTTGGGACAAAGAACAAGACTTGCACTACCAGAAAACAGCTGAAAGAGATGAGGAAAACCAAAAACGACAAGAAAGAGAGCGCGAAGAGCACGAATATAGCCTTGAGCTTGAGCGAAGCTTGAAAGATGACGAGTATGAGCAAAGAAAAAATGCCTTGCAGCTTGAACTCGACGAATTACGCGAAGCAAAAGAAACTGCCTGGGCTGCTGATGAAAAAATGCTTTCTGAACTCGAAAAAGAATTTAATGATTATAAAACTAAGTTTGAGGAAATTCCTGAAAAACTGGACAAGGCGATCAAAAGGGCAGAAGCTGAGGGCAAGGCAGTGATTGAACGCGACGCCAAAGAAAAAGCAGAACTACTAGAGAAAGAGGTGGAAAGCGAGAAACGAATATTTGAGCTTACCATTGAATCTTTAGATAATACTATTCAAAGTCAAAACTCACGCATCACAAGTCTATCCAAACAACTTGAAAATGCTTTACAACAAGCACAGGATTTGGCGGTTAAAGCAATTGAAGGCTCGTCAAACAGCGAATCTTTCAATGCCATTCGGGAAATTGCTCTCGAACAAGCCAAAACCCAGACTAAATCTAAGTAGTGTTATTTTTATTTAGTAAGTTCACGAAAAACTGTGCTGTCTCGATACGGCACAGTTTTTTTGTGTGCTCAAAACAATGTTCAACCTCTTTTGTGGATGCTTTGCGGTGAATTGAGTATTTAGATTATTTGTTTTTTGTAATATTATTGGCTAATAATAGGCAAAATATCAAACGATACTTTTAGTATCTTTCGGTGCTATACAAAAAAACAGATAAATGTTGTTATGAATCGTGAAAAAAATAAAGTAGTAAAACCGGTTAAAATATCAGAAAGGCTTGTATACTTTGTGATTATTATAGGCTTGGTTGGTTTTGCTGTGTACCAAACTACCAAATCGTCGACACTGAAGCAAGACAATGAGATTGCCTTGCAAAAAAACGAGGTTTTGAACCGTTATACCCTTTCGCTCGATCAAATTATTAAAGAAAAAGAAGGCAGGCTAGGGCAACTTCGCCAAGCCGATACCCAACAAAAGTTGCGAATTCAGGAGCAAATAGAGCAACTAAAGCAAAAGAAAAGAGAAGTACAACAACTGAAAAAAGCCCGTCAGGTAGATTTTCAAAAACTCATTAAAATCTCTGCCGAACTGGAGCAAATGCGTCAAAAAGATGAAGCACTGCTTGCTCGTTTGGCATCTCTTAAAGAGAATACAAAGCAAAAAAAACCGCTAGTAAATCGTCCAAATCTTCCAAATCGTCAAGAGCATAAGGACTTACAAGCTGAGTACGGAAAGTTAGAAGCAGCACTTGAGCAAGCACTGAAAGAAAACACTGAGCTTAGTGGGCAACTATTCGCCACTCATTTTGTAGTTACCCCCGGCGAAATCAAAAAAGGTCACTTTAGCCCTTCTACCCGTGCCCGTCGTACTACACACCTTAAAGTAGGGTTTACGCTTACTCGGTCGCTTAAGTCAGGCGAATCTATTGTACTCGATCTGTATAACAATGGAGAAGTTTTGCCAGTGATGCAGGTATACAGTAATGAACTGAAAGTATTGTCAGGCAACCGGGTAACCATGAATGTGGTACGAGTAGGAGGTAAACCTTTCAGGAAGGGCAACAATGTATTGAATATTTACCGAATGCATGAGGGAGTAAAAAGCAAGATAGGGAGTCATGTGGTGTACTTACGGTAGTATTGTTTATGTTTCTTTGTGTTTCAAAATAGCTGTACCATTGGGTACTCAAGAACGAAGGGTTTGATGAGGTGGTCTCGCCATTTAAACATTGCCAAGTTGTATGAAGGAAAAACGTTTTTAAAAACCTCTACCTTCCAGATTTCTGAAACCTGAAAGGTAGAGCTTAGAGGTGTCCATTTATTAAGTATTTTTCTCTAATTGATTCACCAATGCTCGCATATCTTTAGGATAAGGTGCTTCTACTATTTGGGTTTCGCCATTGAGCAACTTAAAGTGCAAAGCGTGGGCATGCAATGCGACCCTTGAGATCAAAGGTCGTTCTTCCTCATATTTTTTAAGGTTAAAGTGTCTTTTAATTTGAGAAAGAAAAATCGGCTTGCCTCCGTATTGCTCATCTTGTACTATAGGTGACCCCAACACCGCCAGGTGAATCCTGATTTGGTGCATACGCCCTGTTACTGGGCGTGCTTCTATCAAAGTGTGAGCTTTGTATATTTTCAGGGTTTTAAAATAAGTTTGTGCAGGCTTGCCTTTGAGGTCTATCTTGACTGTACCAGTGCGGTTGGGCAAAATAGCCCTGTCTACCAAAGTATCTTTATACTCTTGAATCCCACCAATTACAGCATGGTACACCTTGTTTACTTGCCTTTTTTCAAATTGAATGGCAAGGTGTCGGTAAGCCTCTGGGTTTTTGGCAATGGCTAATATACCTGATGTTTCTTTATCAAGGCGGTGGCAAACCTGTGCCGACTCCAGATAGTCTTTTGCCATCCCTATGATATTATCTTTCCCTTCAGGGGCACGATCGTCCAAGGTAGACATGTGTGGTGGTTTATTTATTATGAGGTAATCTTCATCTTCAAACACAATTAAATCTTTGAACTGGAGTTTTTTCATCTATTTCTATCAATAAAGTTATTTAAGGGGGAGTTGCAATAAATTTTTTGCGAGGTAAACATCAATACAACCCAAAAAATCAATTTACAATAATGCTAAAATTAACGAAAAAAGTGATAGAAGCCGAACTAAGGAATGCTTCCAAAATAAATTTACACTCTTAACCTCATCTTTTGTTGCTATACTTTGTTAAAAAATAGCCGAATAGCGCTGCTATTAGCCGACCATCCCTCAAGCTCGCTCAATATCCACTGGATATTGCCGTACCGCGTCTAGCTTCAAAATATTTTGTAAACTATAGAAATTTATTTTTACACCATTCCTAATGCGTTATCAAGACTAAACTTTAGGGGCGATACCATAGATTTAGCGCTTGATTCCCATCCAAAGAATATCATCGTGTTGTTTGGTTTGACTCCTGTGTGTTTCTAAAGCCACCTCCAATGTTCCTTGTTGTTTTATTAAACTTAGGTGTGCATGTTCTTCTAGTATATCTTTTGCCCTGGGTTGTGTCCTCATAGCCCGATCGATAGAATTACGCAAGCTCCACTGACAGTGTATTGAGATTTCTCATTTTTTATAAGTAAGTCCTACTTGTTTTTAATCTTCTATAGAGGTAGGTTCTAATGCTCTAGGGGGTATTACCTTAGTAATTTCTTCGTTGTCAACCGGAGTAGTCTGTAGTTGAAAAGTAAATGCAGTACCTTTTTTTACCTTACTGTTTACCTTTATCTCAGTATCATGAGCGCTTAAAATATGTTTGACAATGGCCAGCCCCAACCCTGAGCCTCCTTTGTCTTTAGAGCGGCTTTTCTCCACCCGGTAAAAACGCTCAAAGATGCGGTCAAGGTGTTCTACCGAGATACCCGGACCATCATCTTTTACCATTATATCTAATAAGTTTTTTTCACTGTTTGAAAAGCCTACCTCTACATTGCCGTTTTTAGAGCCATATTTGATTGCATTTTCCAGCAAGTTAATCATTACCTGGCGTATACGCTTGGCATCGGCATATACCATTACTTCTTGGTAGGGTTGGTCAAAACGTAAAGTGATTTTTCGTTGGGCGGCTTGCTCTTCCAGTTGCTCAAATACATCGCGGGTAAGCTGACTTATGTCAAAAATGTCGTAGTCCATTGTAATAAAACCTGCCTCCATTTTCGAGAGCGTCAACAAGTCCTGAATCATCGTATTCAAACCGTCCAGACTCTTTACTGCTTTAAGCAAAAACTTGTCACGCACATTTTCGTCGTCTATGGCACCATCAAGCAAAGTATGCAAAAAGCCTTGGGCAGCAAAGATAGGGGTTTTTAGTTCGTGCGATACATCAGCAAGAAACTCCCGGCGAAAAACTTCCATTTGCTTAAGGTGATCAATTTCTTTCTGTTTATTGGCACCATAAGTGTAAATCTCCTGGTTGAGTTTTTTTACAAAGCTCAGTAAGGGTTTACTTCGTTTTTTAGCTATTTTAAAATCCTTTTTTCTAAGCTTTTCTATCATTCGGTATGCCTCGTTGATTTCTCTGAATACCAAAAACTCAAGGGCAAAATAAAACAGTAAATAAGAGGAGAAAAAAGCCATTGTAAAGCATACCAACAGTGCTACTGTAGATACCCCCGACAATAATGAGGTAAAAGCAGTAGTAACTATGGCTATAGATACAGACAGCAGTAAAGAAACAATACGCGAAGACATAAATTTAGATGTTTATAGTATAGCAATGATAGCATTGGAGTAAGGAGGACAAAAGATTAATCCGTCACTAGTTTATAACCCACCCCTTTCACAGTTTTGATATAGCCACCACCTATTTTTTCGCGTACCTTTCTAATGTGTACGTCTACTGTTCTTGCCAATACATATACATCAGTTCCCCAAATGTTTTGTAGCAATTCGTCGCGGCTAAATACCTTGTTAGGGTTTTGTGCTAAAAAGAACAACATTTCAAACTCTTTTTTAGGTAACGTAATGGGCGTTTTATCATTATACACAATGTAACTTTCGCGATCTATAGTAAGGTTGCCCACTTGTATTTTATCTTTTTTCTCGTTTTTCTGGTGCTTCTTTTGTTCACGACGAAACAACGCAGCAATGCGACTCAACAAAGCCCTTGGGCGAATAGGTTTAGTTATGTAATCATCAGCACCCACATCAAACGCGGCAAGTTCTGAGTATTCTTCTACTCTTGCGGTAAGATAAATAATATAAGTATCTGCAATCTCAGGAATTTCTCTCAATTGTCTACCAGCCTCTACCCCGTCCATCTTAGGCATCATGATGTCCATCAAAATCAAATGAGGCAGAAACGTTTTAGCTACCTTAATTGCTTCTTTTCCATTGTTAGCAGTTTTTACTTCGTATCCGGCTTTTTCGAGGTTGTATTGCAACAACTCTACTATATCCGGCTCATCATCAACCACCAATACTTTATATACAGGGGTATCTTCCATTGTAGTATTCCGATTTAAGTTTAATTATGCACTTTTCGTCAACAGTTCTGTAGAACTGTAATGTTTATCAATGTTTTAAATAATAATAGTCCTTTTACCCTATGCTTCAACTTACACCAAGTTTACCTGAGGGCAAAGTGTTGAGTGTAATAGATATTTTGTAAAACAAGTTTGAAGAGACATTAAAAGGTTGTACCTCAGTAAGGGAAAGGTGTGGGAGTTAAAAAAAATACAGTATATAGCAATGAGTGCTCTTGTATTTTTCACGACTTAATAGGTTAATTTTTTGTTAATCGTTTAACACAAAGTTACAACAAATATTGAGATTATTATGCTAAATATCCGGTCTTATCCTTACATAGCGTTGTTTTTACTAAATAAAATCAGTCTTGAAAGACAAGCCATTTCCTGTTTCTTTATAAAACAAAATATAATAGAAAAATAATGCTTTTTTTGTAACCCAAACCACTGATAGAATACATAATTCATTTACTTAACTATTCCAGTGTGGTTCTGTCTTCTAAAAACAGCGCACAACTTAGGCAGTTTTTGGTATTGCTTTGCTGCAAAACTTACACTTGTCGCTGAATGATTTTGTAAATGTTTGTTTTGGAAGTTACGTAATGGGAGCGTAACAAAGATAAACAGGAAAGGTTGGAAGGTATTTATAGGCTGGTGATAAGTAATTATAAATAAAAAAAGGCGCCTAAGCGCCTTTTTTACGGTTAATTCAAATACTTTTTATTTGCGTGCCATTGCTTTGCCATCTTTTTTGTTTTTTGCTTTGAAGGCAGCCAAACCTGCATCCAAAAACTTGACAAACTTATCTACATCAGGGTCATAGCCTGGAGTATTTTTTACCAGCAGTGTTTCGGTAGCAGGGTCAAGCAGGCAATAATAAGGCTGAGCATTTCCGTTAAACTTACTTACCTGGAAATCAAAGTTTTGAGCACCAATGGTTTTCTTCACCTTATTGTCATAGGTAGAGGTATACCACTCCGACTCAGGCAAAGTAGTTTTATCATCTACATACAAGGCTACTACTACATAATCTTCTTCCAAACGCTTTAGCACTGGCGCTGCTGCCCACACCGATTGCTCCATTTTTCGGCAGTTTACACAACCGTGTCCGGTAAAATCAATAAAAATAGGCTTGTTTACTTTTTTGGCGTAAGCCAATGCCTCTTTATAGTCAAAGAAACCCTTAAGGTCGTGGGGGAGGTGTAACTTATCGCTGTGTTTTACTTTTGAGAAATCTACCTTATCATTTTTTGTTCTAGAGTTCTTTGCTAGTTGTACGTTGCCATTCTGAATAGCCTCTACCAATTTCTCTAGCTTACGTTCGTTTTGTTCTAGTTTGCGGTTTACCCGGTGCAGGTCAAATTTTTGGGTATTTTGTGGAGGCAAATAACCCGCCAAGCCGTCTAACGGGGCACCAAACATACCAGGAATCATATACACTACAAACGAGAAAGTAATCACTGCAAGCACTGCTTTGGGTACGCTTATTTTCTCTACCGGACTGTCGTGGGGCATTCTTAGTTTGCCTAACAGGTAAAAACCTATCATAGATGCAATTACAATCCAAGCGGCAAGGTATACATCACGATTGAGCAGCTCCAGGTGGTATACCTGATCTATTACGCTCAAAAACTTAAGGGCAAGACCAAGCTCCACAAAACCTAATACTACTTTTACATTGTTGAGCCAGCCACCCGATTTGGGCAAACTATTGAGCCACGAAGGAAAAAATGCAAATAGAGTAAATGGCAATGCCATAGCGATAGAAAAACCAAGCATGGCAACGATAGGTTTTACTACAGTACCTCCACGAGTTAGTTCGAGCATCGCAGAGCCAAAAATAGGTCCAGTACAAGAAAATGATACCAACACTAAAGTAAAAGCCATAAAAAATATTCCTGCATATCCACCTTTATCGGCTCTACGATCCATTTTATTCACCCACGAACTGGGCAATACAATCTCGAACATGCCCAAAAAAGAGAGGGCAAATATGAAGAATACGGCAAAAAATATAAGATTAGGCACCCAATGTGTGCTAAGCCAGTTAGCGAAAGAAATACCGAAAATGATCGTAAGCCCAGAACCAATAATAGTAAAAATACTTACAATAGATAACCCATAAATTAAAGCTTTTACTCTGCCTTCTTTTTTGGTTTTGCTTTGTTTGGTAAAAAAAGTAACTGTCATCGGAATCATAGGGAACACACAGGGAGTAACCAAAGCCACAAGTCCACCCCCAAAAGCAAAGAGAAATAAGGTAAGTAGAGATGTAAATGATGTATCGCTAGGCTTATCAGGTGATTTGCTGCCTTTTTTCTGTTGAGTGGTAGCTAACTTTTCGTTATTGACAGTATTACTGGTGAGGGTATCTTTATTCTTAACAGCCACCGTCTCGCTTGAATCTTTCTTCTCTTCATCACCTTTCTCTTCTTTGTCTCTGTCCTCCTTTTTTATCTCTTCATCCCTTTTGTTATTCGCTTCTTCCTTGTCGTTTTGCTTGTCAGTTTTGTCTGTTTTTTTAACTTTTTCTGCTTTTGCTACTTTGAGCAAAGCATTGTCAAAGCTAAAGTCTACATCGCCCGGAATACACTGCCCACTTACCTCAGAGCATACCTGAAAGTTAGCCGAGCCTTTGACATTGAGCTTGGGCTGCAATACTTTGACGGTTTGGCGAAAAGTGGCAGTGCCCACAAAATACTTCACAGTACCTTCAAAAATAGAATCATACTTTACTTTAGGTTTAATTGCCTTTACCCCACCCACCAGTTGATAAGAGGGATCTTTAGTAAACTCAAATGTAGTAACAGTAGGTCCTATCTCTGGCGAGAAATCAGAAGAGTACATATACCAGTTGGGGTCTATCAATACATTAAAAATAAGGTCTACCGTTTCACCGACTTTCACTTCTTTTTTCGACACTTTATAAGACCAACTGTCGTGTTTTTGGATTTGTGCCCACCCACCCAAAGTAGTAAGCAACACGAGTAGCAAAGGCAAGAGTATTTTTTTCATGAATTTTAATATCAGTATAAATATGTTTTTCTGTCAGGCAGAATATATGAGTTCAACCTGTACAGCGTTGTGGCAATACTGCTTATACAACAGGCAATCTATAGTCAAAAGTCGGTGTAAACCCCGTTTAACAAAAGTTTAACAGGCTTTTGGGCTTATTCTCTTTATGGTAAATTGAACTCAATTAAAAAAGCAATTTAACCAATTATGCCGCAGTAATCAATAAAGTATCTTTATTTGCCCACTACTGCCCATCAAAAAAGCCTGATGCTTACTCCTCAATCATTTACTATATCAAGTTTATCCATTATATTGACTTTTTACCATTATACAATTATGAAAATAACGCTATTCAAAAGTATCATCTTAGGGGCGCTGTGTTTGTGGATAGCCACTGCTCAAGCCCAGCCTTCTTCATTGGTAATCAATGAAGCCTACTATTATGTGTTTGCCCCCAATGGTCTTATCCTAAGGCAATCACCCAATACTTCGACTAAAAAAATTGCCAAATTACCCTATGGTACCAAAGTAAAATACCTTGCTGGAGTGCCCTCTAAGCAAATAATAGTAGACAACCTCAAAGGAGGCATGGCAAAGGTAAGTTACCAAGGCAAAACAGGCTATGTGTTTGAAGGCTACCTGAGCAAGTTTGCCGCGCCAGTCAAAAATGCCGAAGTAAGTAAATATGCCGACTTGCTACGCAAAAATGGGGTAGAAGTAATGAATGAAAAGATAAAGCGTGATTGGGGCGGTTACCAACAAATAGAAGAAGCCATTATATTGAACACCCAGAAGTGGTCAGAAGCGTTTTTGGTGGCAAAACAACTATTTGGTATTCCAGCAAATATGCATTTTCCCATACCTACAGGTCAAACCACCTTTATTGTGAAAAACCCGAAGAAGAAAAAGCACGTGTGGACTGACCAGATAGAAGTGAAAAATAACCGTAGAGGCTACCTTCAGTCTATTGTTTACAGCTCGCGGCAGGAGGGAGGCGGTATGCATGTCTCTATTAAAAAATCAACCAACCACAACGCCAAAGGCTTTCGCCTGAGCGTAGTGTATATTGTCGATTGATCAATACTAAGACGGCATTCAGATAGCTGATAAGCAAGTGTAATAAACATTACTTAGCCTGAATAGCTTATGTTTATTATATTTGCAAATACGCAAGTAAGCCCTTTAAAAAATCAACGACCAACGCGTAAAAAACAGACGAATATAGCCTATGACCTTCATAAAAAAATACTGGAAACATATCATTGCTTTTAGCTTACCCATACAAGTACTATTGGTACAGTGGACTGCTGCCCATCCTCAAGCCCTTGAGCGTTGGTATACCTATGGTTTTTATCGTTTTCTGAGCAAAACTCTCCGTCTTATGTTTGGTTTTATGCCCTTTGCCTTTGGGCAAATCGTGTTTTACCTGTTGGTATTTGGAGCAACCTATTGGTTTTTTAAACAAGTATACAAGCGTATTAAAAAACGCCTCACCTGGAAACAATTCTTTAGCAAAGTGGCATTGCATGGGTTATTTGGGGTATCGTTGTTTTATGCCCTCTTTATGCTCTTTTGGGGGCTCAACTATCACCGCCCCAACCTGTTGCAAACGGTAAAGTTGGAGTTGAAAAAAATACAGCCCCAAGAGTTAGAGCAAATGTGTGATCGTCTGGTGACCCTCACCAACGCCAGCCGGAATGAAATCACCAAAGACACCACCCAAGCACTGAAGATAAAAATGACCCACACCGAAATGTTGCAAGGGGCAGTAAAAGGATATGAGAACCTTGCCAAAAAATTTCCTCAATATACCTACGAATACGTCTCAGTAAAAAGCGTATTTGTACCCAAACTCATGTCATGGGTAGGCAACGGAGGTATTTATTTCCCCTTTACGGGAGAAGCCAACGTAAATATGGATATGGTCGATTTTGTACTGCCTGCCACCATTTGCCACGAAATGGCACACCAAATAGGCATTGCCTCCGAAACCGAAGCCAACTATATAGCCTACCTCACCAGCCAGCATCATCCTTCACCCGTGTTTAGGTATTCGGGCAATGTGTTGGCGTTGCGCTATGCCATGAGTGCCTTGCGTTATACCGACTCTACCGCTTTTAAGCGCTTACGCAAAAAGTTTAATCCCGGTTTTGTACACGACTTACGCGCCGATCGTGCCTACTGGCAAAAGTTTAGAAGCCCCCTTGAGCCTATTTCAAGGGTGTTTTATGACCTTTTTCTTAAAGCCAACTCCCAGCGTCATGGGGTAAAAAGCTATAGTTTGATGACCCATTTGATCATGGCTGAATTTAGAAAGAATGGCTTAAAGTATGAGGTAAAGAAGCGAGCCAATGAGTGAAAACTTAGCGTTTACACTGGGCGAAGATCCACACAATATTGGCTACTGCCAATGCCCAAACAAAATAAGAAACGCTTCCTTTTGATGGTTGGTGGCTTGTTTTGTTGTAAACTTGTAGAATACTCATTCCTTTGGAGTAACACTAAATAGAGCATAATCAAGATGAGCTTAAATATAAGACAAGCCACCACACTTGATGTGTACTCAATTACCGAGTTATTTCGTAATACTGTTACGTCTATCAACCGACAAGACTATACAAAAGAAGAAATCCAGGTATGGGCGGAGTCTGCCCACAATATTGCTCGATGGGAGCAAAAAATAGCTACACAGTATTTTCTGGTAGCCGAAATAAATGCCCAAATAGTAGGTTTTGCTTCCATCAACCAAGCAGGCAACTACCTTGATTTTTTGTATGTGCACCATCATTTCCAGCGACAAGGCATTGCACAGAAACTTTACAACACTCTAGAAAACTACGCTATTGGGCAACAGGCAAACGAAGTAACCTCAAACGTAAGTATTACGGCACGCCCCTTTTTTGAAAAAAATGGTTTTGAAGTGCTCCAACCGCAACAAAATCTACGTCAACAGGTGGTATTAGTTAATTTTAAAATGCGTAAAACATTAAAACCTAATCTCACAACCAGGTAGTAAAGCCTGGGCTTGACTTTTGGCTTTTTCATCTTTCTTTATGGGGTTACCTTCCAGGTTCAAGGTTTTTAATTGCTTAAGTACTGCTATGCTTTCGGGCAATTGGCTCAATTTATTGTTGCGCAGGTTAAGGCGTTTTAGTTTGGTTAATTTGCCAATGTTATCAGGCAGTTTTTCAATTTTATTAGACGATAAGTCGAGGTTGTCTAGTTCGGGTAAAGCCAATAGTTGCAAAGGAAACTCTTGAAACTTGTTCTTTTTGAGCGATAACACATACAGCTTTTGTAATTGTGTAAATTCGCCTGGCAAAGTAGATAAACTGTTGTTGTGCAGGTACAAAATTTTAAGGTGGGTATATTTACCAATGCTGTCGCTCAATAAGTCAAGCTTGAGCCCGGTAAGCCTAAGTACCGATCCTTTTACCTCTTGTTGACATACCTCTACAAACGACTTGGGGTAACGCAAACAAAACCGTTTGCCCCGATTGGTAATTTGAAAAAAACGAATGCCCAATTCGTTGGCGTCAATATCAGGGTGTGCACAAATGTTTTCCAGGTAAGTGCTGATGGCGTCTTCGCTGGGATCATTGTAGTAGTTTTTGGCGTTGGTTTTCAGGTGGATAAACAAGTTAGAACTTAGGTGTTTTTCCAGTACCTTTTCAGTTTGGTTTTTAATTTTTAGGTTTCGGTTCCATAAATACAGCAACAATAAATCATAAAAAAATGAAGGGTGTATTCCACCTCCCATGGCCATTTCGAGCCCTAGTTCCTGGTTGTTTTCTTCGTGACTTTGCAGCAAATCCGCCAGATTTTTAGCCATTTGCAAAGTAGCCGCATCATTTTTGGCAAGATAATGATCTTCAATTGTATGCAAAAAGTCTTTCAAACGCCCCTGTGCCACTATCGGGATACCCATCTCCAAGGCTTTATTAAGTTTTTTCTTGGGATTTTCGCCCACTACCAGGTGTGTTGTGCTTTTTTTGAGGCGCTCATCTATTACAATATTAGTGTTTTGCAGTTGTTCTTCCAGCTCTTTAGTGTCAAACCCATTAAACTTACCTGCCAAGTGGATATGCATTTGTTGAGGGTTAGGGTTGATAAAAGGGTTGGGGGCTTTTTCAAGCAAGTAAGACAAAGTATTGAGGCGAATTACTTGATTTGGAGAGTTTAAGCCCTCTAAAAGCTCTTCATAGGATGCCAGTTTTTCTGCTTCGTCAGTCACCCCCATAAAGATTTGAAAATACAATTTACGCTGTTTTTCTGTATAGTTCCTGTGTTGAAATTGTTTAAGCAAAGCCCCAATTGTTTTTTGTTTTTGCCCAAGGTTGTTATAAAAAGGGTTAGATCCCAAGTGTAACTTGCTTACATTGAGCAAGGCAAATTCACTAGGTAAACCCTGAATGTTGTTGTTGGTAAGTATGAGACTCTGGAGTTTACTCAGTTGTCCAATGCTGACAGGTACCTGTTCTATTTGGTTGTTTTCCAGGTTCAGGGTTTCCAGTTGTTCCAGTTTATGAATGTTGGCAGGAAAAGCCTTAAGTTTACAGTTGTGTAGCAAAAGTTCCCGAAGATGTACCAGGTTTTGCGCATTGTGAGGCAGGCGGCTAATAGGGTTGTACGACAAGTTAAGCGACTGCAAAGAGGTAATGTCAAATATAAACTCTGGTACTTTTGCCGAGCGGGTGTGCATCAGGCTCAACGTGTGCAGTTTTGACAAACTCTGGAGGTTTTCAGGTAGGTTTTTAAAAGGATGGTGGTGCAAGTGCAATACCTCAAGGTTTTTTAACTGGGCAATTTCTTCCAGTGGTAAATCTTTCTGGTAGCGTAGTATAAGCTCTGTTACCTGTAAGGGGTTTTTAAGGGCTTGTTCCAGGTTATAAAACTGTTGTTTTGTCATAGTTGTTTGCGTGCCAACTCCATTCAAAAGTAAGAGGTGAAACAGTTAGAGTTTTTTGATAAAATATCAACAAATACCGTGACAAACAATTACTGTTTATTTTTGGTATCAATCATAATCGTTACTGGTCCGTCGTTTAACAACCTTACCTTCATATCAGCCCCAAACTCTCCGGTGGATATAGGTTTGCCTAGTTGCTTTTCCATTATTTTTATAAAGCGTTTGTATATAGGTATGGCCACATCGGGCTTGGCTGCCTTTATATAAGAGGGGCGGTTGCCTTTTTTGGTACTGGCGTGTAAGGTAAACTGGCTAATGAGTAAAATATCTCCAACTACATCATTCAAAGATAAATTCATTTTTCCTTCTTCGTCGCCAAAAATCCTTAAATTGATGATCTTTTTTACAAGCCATTCAATATCCTCATCATTGTCTTCACTTGCAATGCCCAACAAAACCAATAGTCCTTGGTTTATCGCTCCTTTTACTTGTTGGTCTATAGTGACTGAGGCCTCTGATACCCGTTGAATGACTGCTATCATGTGTTTATTTTAGTTTTGCTTCAAAATCAAATTTATATATACTCACACACATTTACAATGAAATTCAACTGTTTGACTCACCACAAATTGTCGAGAAATGACCATCACTACTCAAACTAAACAAAATTTTTTACAATTACTTCAGTCTACACAAGAGCAAAACGTGGCTTTAGCCCTGCAAATGGCTCAAAACAACGCCCAACTTCAGGCGCTCATTCCCAATTACTTGCCTTTGGTTCAATGCTTCATTAATAGGGAGGCTACCCAAGTAGAAGCGAGTCATATTGCCCGGTTCAATCATACTGTTTTAGAGTTTACAGACCACCCTGCAATACAAATACCTAAAGAAATAGCCCTGTTACAACACGTAGAAGAGTTGATGATGTATGATAACTTGCTGACTTGCCTGCCAGTGGAAATGAGCCAGCTTATTCAGCTCAAAAAGCTTAATTTATTTCATAACCCCTTCAAAGAATTTCCCAGGGTGGTTTGCCAAATTCCACACTTGGAATGGCTTTATATAAGCAGCAAAGAAATTTCCAGTTTGTCAACCGACATTGCTCAAATGCAGGCCTTACGTTGGTTTTCGATAGTCAATACCCAAGTGTCAGATTTGCCGCCTGAGCTATTTCAATTACACCAACTCCAGGAATTATTATTGAGTAATAATAAAATTGAAGTATTGCCTGATGCTATTGGGCAACTTACTGGTTTAAAAAGGTTGGTACTGGCTGACAACCCTCTGACCAATATCTCCAACGAAATAGGTAAACTTAAGAACTTAGAATACCTAAACTTGGAAAACACTCAGGTTGATTTGCCTCCTACTTTGGTAGAACTTGATAGGTTAGAAATATTAGATTTATCTCAAAATGTTTTTGCTGAACTACCCTGGCAAGTGTCAGAACTATCAGGTTTACGCTTGCTTATTTTAGGACGAAATAAGCTGACCCAACTGCCTGACACAATCAGCAAGTTACAAGGTTTGCAGGAGTTGTATCTAAATATGAATAACTTTACTTTTTTGCCTGATAGTATAGGCGATTTAATCAATTTAAAAGTGTTGTTCGTACCTGGCAATAAACTTACTACTTTGCCCAAATCATTCAAAAACCTTCAGCAACTCGAAATGTTGCAGATGGATAGTAATCAGTTGAAATACATTCCACCAGAAGTTTTTATGCTTCAAAACCTAAAAGATTTAATTATCCGTGACAACCAACTCGTACGCATTCCTGAAGAAATAAAACAGCTAAAGAAACTGGAATCCTTATATTTAGAAAAAAACCATTTGCCCACAGAGGTTATCCTGCAAGTAAGGCAATGGTTGCCACACTGTGCAGTACACGCTAATTGATAGATCAAATGCCACAAAAAGTTTTTTTGCATATCGCCTTTAGTTGTACAACCGTTTTGGTGTTGTGGTACACCACAAGTATGCAACCTTCGGTACCTTATGATGCTTGTGCACTTTGCGACGGCAAACAGTATTTGGCAGCTTATGATTATTTTAAAGGCAATACAAGTACCTACTGTGTCAAGTTTCCTTTTCATAGCCGGGTGGCAGTACCTTGGTTAGCGGCTCAGCTCCCTACCAATAACGCCCAACAAGCTTTTACCTGGTTGCATTGGGGTTTTACTTTGCTGGCAATACACTTTCTACTTTTTTGCTGGCAAGCAATGAGTTTACCCAGACATTTGCAAGTGATAGGGGGGAGTTGGTTACTTTTTCATTGGACAGGCATTGTACGATTCAATGTATATGACTTTGCTACAGTAGATGTACCACTTTACCTATTGCATAGTTTATTGTTACTGGTATTTATTCGTCCCCGTTGGCTATGGCTACTGTTGCCCATTACTCCTTTGGCAGTGGCTCAGAAAGAGTCTTGGTTTGCCCTGATCATTATATGGGCACTATATGAACTTATTCAACAGCGGTTTTTTTCCGCAAAACCAACTTATAAGCGGTTTAGGTGGTTGGGCATTGCTGTGCTACTAGGCTTTATTACCAAGGTTTTGCTCAATCACTGGTTTGTTCCAGTAGGAGGGGAGGGTAAAAATTCGCTCATCACCTTGCTATTTTTTGTGCGCGAAACCCTACAAAACCCTCTAGACCTGTTGCGTTGGGTAGTAGCCATGTTTGTGGGTTTTGGTGGTTGGTGGTTGCTTGCCTGGCAAAATGTAGGAAAACTTCCTAAAAAACTGAATATATTGCCTATGCTGATTGTGTTCAGTGCTTTACATCTGTTGCTAGGCATATTGGCAGGGCGTGATATGACCCGTATTATGTTTTTGGGTTATCCTTTTATCATGACATTGGTGCTTTGGCGTATTCAAGCCGAAAGCAAGTGGGTACTGGTGGCTACGGCAACCCTAAGTTTACCAATTATCCGATTTTTTTCGCTCATTCCTCTTCAAACTAGCCAAAACGAAGCCTTCAAGACTTGGTTTCCCGAATATGCTGACTTGGGCACAGTAGCTGCGTGGGCAGCCTATATGGTACTTAGTTATTGGCTCATTGCTCAAAGTCGGCGTTGGTGGTCTTTTTTATTCAGGCAATGGCAAAAAAATGAACCAAAAAGTAGGAAGGATTGATAGGAGGAAACCGGCTACATTCGGCAGTATCAGTCTGTTTGTCTAAAAGCATTTACTATCAAAAGCAATTTACTTCACTATTCCTAATTGTGCCAGCTCTTCTGGAGTAACTGTAGGAGGAAAGCCCTGTGTCTTAATCTTATTGACCACAAAATCGGCTACTTTTTGAGCTTGAGCTTTGGTGTCAAACCCCTTAATGCCTGGTAAACTTGGTTTGTGTGTTTGACGGATGCGTTGTGTTTTACCGTTCACTATTGCTGTTATTTCGTAGCCAAAAGTGCCCTCTTCACCATCAATTATCTTGGTCTCAAACAATGCTTCGGCATAAGGATTTACAGCAGGTGTATTACCTTGAGGTTTATTTGGTTTTGAGGGTTGATCAGTAGTAGAATGGCTACTCGAATCTTTTTGATTACCTGAACCCTTAGAGTCAGAAGGCTTACAAGCCCCCATCATCCATAGTAACAATAAGCAAAATAAAGAGAATTGTTTCATCTTGATGTTGAATTGACGATAAAAGTAGGCAACGAGCAACCAACCCGTTGCCTTTAGGTATTTAGGCTTTATCTAACGCCAGGTTTTCCAGGTTCTTTTGCCAATTCCAGGCATCTCGCAGCCCTTCTTCTATGCTCCTTTGAGCTACCCAACCCAATTGTTGCTGGGCTTTGTCTACTGAGGCATAAATTTGTTCAATGTCTCCTGGGCGGCGTTCGCCTAATAAATAATTGAGTGATAAACCACTTACTTGCTCAAAAGTTTTTACTAACTCCATGACCGAGTGCCCCTTGCCAGTACCAATATTAAAAGCTTCGCAAAGCCCTTTCTTGTCAGCAACATTGGCCGCAAATCGCAAAGCCTTTACGTGAGCATCTGCCAGGTCGAGCACATGTATATAGTCACGTATACAAGTACCATCAGGGGTATCGTAGTCGTTGCCAAATACTGTAAGTTGCGGGCGTATGCCAGCGGCAGTTTGTGTAATAAAAGGTACTAAATTGCCTGGTACACCTAGTGGCAGTTCTCCAATTTGTCCACTGGGGTGTGCCCCAATAGGGTTGAAATACCGCAATAATACCGCATTCATTGGCGATTGCTCAGGATTAAGAACATTGCTGGCAACCGTGTCTCTGATAATTTCTTCACACACTTGTTTGGTATTGCCATAAGGCGAAGCCGCGGGTACTACTGCTGCCGTTTCTGTAACAGGAAGCGTAGCTGGTTGCCCGTATACAGTACAAGATGATGAAAAAACCAAACTGCTTACCTTATGCCTCAGCATAGGGTCTAGCAAGTTGATAAGTGATCCAAGGTTATTTCTATAATACTTCAAAGGGTTTGCTACCGACTCGCCCACTGCTTTGTGCGCAGCAAAGTGGATGACCCCCTGAATATTGCCTTCTTGCACAAACACTTGGTCAAGGGCTTGTGCATCGTTGCAATCTACATTATAAAAAGAAGGTTTCATTCCTGTTATTTTCTCTAACGCCTCAAGAATGTAAGGTGATGAGTTATCAAAGTTGTCTATAATCACAGGGTCGAGTCCCTCCTTTACTAATGAAATAACCGTATGTGAGCCAATAAAGCCTGTGCCTCCTGTTATTAAAACTTTCATTAGTGCATGTGGTTAAACCTGGGCTTCTTGAGCCGATTTTTTTGCTAAGTAATTTTTAAAGTATTCGTAAGTAATTTTAAGCCCCTCAGCACGCGATACCTTTGGTTCCCAACCAAGCATTTCTTTGGCGCGGGTAATGTCTGGTTTTCGTTGCTTAGGGTCATCCTTCGGCAAATCTTTGTAAATAATTTTTTGATCGGTACCCGTAAGCTTTATTATTTCCTCAGCAAAATCTTTGATGCTGATTTCGTCAGGATTACCAATGTTTACAGGGTGGGCATAGTCGCTCATTAGCAAACGGTAAATGCCTTCCACCAAATCATCTACATAACAAAACGAACGCGTTTGTGAACCATCACCAAACACTGTCAAATCTTTGCCTTGTAAAGCTTGTCCTATAAACGCTGGCAATGCACGACCATCATCCAGACGCATGCGAGGACCATAAGTATTAAATATTCTAATGATGCGGGTTTCGAGTCCATGAAATGTGTGGTATGCCATAGTAATAGCTTCCTGAAACCGTTTTGCTTCGTCGTATACTCCACGGGGACCAATGGGGTTTACATTGCCCCAATAGTCTTCGTTTTGAGGGTGTACCAAAGGGTCTCCATACACTTCAGAAGTAGACGCAATTAGCATACGAGCCTTTTTTGACCTGGCGAGCCCCAATAGATTGTGTGTACCTAAAGAGCCCACCTTAAGTGTTTGAATAGGAATCTGAAGATAGTCGATAGGGCTGGCAGGTGAAGCAAAGTGTAAAATGTAGTCTAAGTCGCCTGCTACATACACATATTTAGAAACATCGTGATGATGAAACTCAAATTCTTTGAGGGGCATTAAGTGCTCTATGTTATCCATTGAACCTGTAATCAGGTTATCCATTCCTATAACATGATACCCTTCTTTGATAAAACGATCGCTAAGGTGAGAGCCCAAAAAACCTGCTGCTCCTGTGATCAAAACCCTTTTCATGAATATGTATTTATTAGATAAATTTAGAAGAAATCTGACAGTATTATTACATTGTAACTTAAATAAGTTGTTGCGTAGTTCGAGGTTCGTTTGGTTTCTGACGATGATCAAAATTTATCCCGCAGGGAACTAGCAGAGTTAGTTTACAATTCCGATTCATATCGGAACCAAAGCTACGCGATGTTTTTGATAAGAAGTCAGAGGGCAAACGAAGCCGAAAAAAGCATAAGATATTTAGTTTACAGTGTAATTATAACCATCTACATAAAATAAGCCCATAGAACCACTTTATAAGAGTGTTTTATGGGCTTATCATCCTGTCTTAGTTTTTTACTACTTCTCGTCCAATGCTATAGTATTTGTAACCAAGTTCTTGCATTTGCTCCAACTCAAACAAGTTTCTTCCATCGAAGATCACCTTGTTTTTGAGCAACTTGTTTACTACCTCAAAATCTGGTGTTCTGAATACCGGCCACTCTGTAAAAATCAGTAGTGCATCAGCGTCTAACAGTGCACCATAAGGGCTGTCTGTATACTCTATTTTATCGCCAATTACTTGTTTTACATTGTCCATGGCCTCAGGGTCATAAGCTTTTATTGTTACACCCTCCTCCAACAATGCGTGAATGTTTTCCAATGAGGGTGCCTCGCGTATATCGTCGGTATACGGCTTAAACGAAAGTCCCCAAACAGCTAATGTTTTACCTTTTAGATCATTATTAAAATGCGTCTTGAGCTGAGGTAATAACTTGGTTTTTTGTTCTTGGTTTACACTCATTACCGAATTGAGTATTTTGAAATCGTACTCATATTCATTGGCAGTTTTGGCCAGCGCCTGTACATCCTTAGGAAAACAGCTTCCTCCGTAGCCAATGCCTGCAAATAAAAAGCGCTTACCAATACGGGCGTCAGTACCAATCCCTTGACGAACATTGTCAACATTGGCACCAGCCTTCTCGCAAAGATTGGCTATTTCGTTCATAAAAGTGATTTTGGTAGCCAAAAATGCGTTGGCAGCATACTTTGTCATTTCTGCTGAGCGCTCATCCATAAAAATGATAGGATTGCCTTGGCGTACAAAAGGCATATAAAGCTTTTCCATACGTTTACGGGCTTTATCAGATGACGTACCCACTACCACCCGGTCGGGTTTCATAAAATCTTCTACCGCCACACCTTCACGCAAAAATTCAGGGTTTGATACTACATCAAAGTCTACCTTGGCATTTTCGGCAATTTTGGCATGTACTTTTTCGGCTGTTCCTACAGGTACTGTACTCTTGTCAACAATTACAGCATACTCCTCTAGCAAATGCCCTAAATCGCTGGCTACTTGTAAAACATATTTTAGGTCAGCGGAGCCATCTTCACCTGGGGGGGTTGGCAACGCCAGAAAGATGATTTGAGCCCCTTTGATGCCTTCTTCAAGGTTGGTGGTAAACTTAAGGCGTTCTTGTTTGATATTGCGGTCAAACAATACATCTAAACCTGGCTCGTAAATAGTGATTTTACCTTTTTTTAGCTTGTTTACCTTCTCGGTATCTATATCAACGCACGTAACATTATTACCGGTTTCGGCGAAGCAGGTACCTGTAACTAAACCTACATATCCAGTACCAACTACTGCTATTTTCATATATCAAATTATTAGTGATGGCAATGTGTTTTTTATGTCAAAGAGTGCCAATAAAACAACATACATATTCTTATTGTTGTACAATTACTGGATATCCCCTTCATTAAATATGAATAGCTAAATAGCAAACAGTTGCTTGATTTTAGAATGACATAACTAATGAATGTTGATGCTCACATCAATCACAATTTAGTAATTTGTGTGAGAAATTAATACCATAAGGGATATATTTAAGGGTGACAAAGTATAAATGATCCTCTGATCCCTCCTTCATTGGCCAGAACCTGTAATGATGTTTTGTTTGCTCCCTTAGGAATGGTGAACAAAATAAAGCTCTATAGAGTGTTAAATAGTTATTTTTCCGACAAATGAAGTAAGGCGATATCCACTGGGTGCTAAGCCAAATTTACAGGATAAATTGCTTACAAAGCATGTCAGAAAAAGCAACCGTTAAAAAAGTTTATAGCCCTGATTTACCAGAGTAAGCTTATTTTTGACACATTCCTTAGAAATATTCCATTTAATAAGCTTCCCACTTCAGGGTTTGGTAAAGCCTTCGCAGTAAAATATGCCCTAAAATCAGAAAGTTATTTTTTGTCCATTTCTTAAAAGACAAAACTATAAGTTTATTACTTTAATTACCAGTTTTTGTGAAATAATGCAGCAATCATTATCACTTATTCATGAAAGCCATCAACAAGTGTAAATTCAGGTAGGTTGTAATGTTATAAACAAAACAAAAGTATGTCTGATAATGTTAGATGTAAGAATTTGAAACAGAAAAAATTTTTTTGAAAGAAAACTACCTCTCAAAGAAAAATTAGTTCGGCTTTTTAAGTTTTCGCCAAATTATATCTTAATAAACAGTAACTCAGTAGACTTGAATTACCCCTAAAATAAATGAGAATAAGCGAGAGGTTGTTATAGTATGATTTTATTTCTATTTTCGCATTGAAAAATTCAATTTAACATGCACACAGAAACTTTGTCCAATCGAGAAGAAATCATTGCCGAAATAACCCAAAGCGTTACCGATTTTGGTGAAAAACATATCCGCCCCTACATGATGGACTGGGATGAAACACAAACTTTTCCACGAGAAATATTTACCCAAATGGGTGAACTTGGTCTAATGGGAATGTTAGTTCCAGAACAATATGGTGGATCTGGTTTTGGGTATAAAGAATACGTAGCTGCTATTGTGGCGGTATCTAAAATAGATAGTTCTATTGGTTTGTCCATGGCAGCGCACAACTCTTTGTGTACCAACCATATTTTACAATTTGCCAGTGAAGAACAAAAAAAACGCTGGTTGCCTAAACTTGCCACTGGCGAATGGATAGGAGCTTGGGGGCTTACCGAACCCAATACTGGATCTGATGCTGGTAATATGCGTACTACTGCCGTGTTAGATGGAGACGAATGGGTGCTCAATGGAGCCAAAAACTTTATTACACATGGTATTTCAGGAAATATAGCAGTGGTAGTTGCCCGTACAGGCGAACCCAACGAGTCTGGTAATGCATCTGCTTTTGTAGTAGAGCGTGGTACAATGGGGTTTACCGGAGGCAAAAAAGAGAACAAACTTGGAATGCGTGCTTCTGAAACAGCTGAAATGATTTTTGATAACTGTCGCATCCCTAAAGAAAATATGCTGGGTAATGTAGGTGATGGTTTCCGTCAGGCATTGGCGATTTTAGACGGTGGACGTATTTCTATCTCAGCATTGTCGCTTGGTATTGCTGAAGGAGCGTATGAAGCTGCGTTGCAGTATGCCAAAGAGAGACAACAGTTTGGACAGCCTATAGCCAACTTTCAGGGAATATCGTTCAAATTGGCAGATATGGCAACCGAGATAGACGCAGCCAAACTATTGACTGAGCGTGCGTCTGATTTAAAAGATGCTGGTAAGAAAGTAGGTAAAGAATCTGCAATGGCCAAGTATTATTCTTCTGAGGTAGCAGTGAGAGTGTCTAACGAAGCTGTACAAATATTTGGAGGATATGGTTATGTGAAAGACTTTCCGGTAGAAAAGTTTTATCGTGACTCTAAACTCTGTACCATTGGCGAAGGAACCTCTGAAATTCAAAAAGTAGTGATTTCAAGAGCCATTTTGAAAGGATAAGAGTTTTTTGATATATAATAAAAACCCTGAGCATTTTCACGCCCAGGGTTTTGTTTTCGAGGTTAGTATAATACTATTCGCTTGGCAACGTTGTAGTCGGAGGTACTTATTTTTAAAATATAGACTCCTTGCTTATCCTGAGCATTTGTAATGGCAAATGATTGAAATTGAGCCTTGGAAATTTTCCCAGATCTTACCTTTTTACCCGTAAGATCAAATAATGCCCAATCAAGCGTAGTTACTACTGTTGGTAGTTGCAAATTTGCTTTGATATCTGTACCCCGTCCAGGGTTGGGAGTAATGCGCACAAAATCATTGGGATTGGTCGACAAGGGGGCAGTCGTCAAAGATACATCATCTATATAAATATTGTTTCCATAAGCATTTACCCCAATAAATGCTACCTGAAGCTGCGAGTTACCCAGCCAGGCACCTAAGTTTACTTTTTCGGTACGCCAATGACTATCCTGTGTTGGTTTCCAGTTTTCCTTCACTGCCTCATCGGTAGCAAGCGTATCGCCATATTTTTCATAAGCTGTTATAAAGGTTTTACCACAATCAGTAGTTATCCCCACTTTTAGCCCATCTCTCGACACCAAGTCTTCGTCTTTAAAGGGAGCATAAGCCACCCTAAAGCTTAAAGTAAGGCTTTGAGCATTGCTTATATCCAGCAAGGGCGAAATCAGGTAATCGAGTGCACCTGTTTGTGGATAGTCAAAGTAAGACAATAGCATCGCGTCATTTGCCGAAATTTGGTTTTGTACAGCCAATGTAGTGAGTTGCCAGGTTTCGTTATCATCTGGGTTGTTAATTTGCCAGAGGGTGTTTAAGATGGTATTATCAGTAAAGTCATACCTCAAAGGCAGCTCGTTCAATGGCAGTACCTTAAAGGTTTGCGTTTTAGTATCGTTGGCTGGCTGAGAATCGGCATTACCGTTAGGTAGCTCGCTGTATACCTTAAGCTCATGTGTAGTTCTTGATACTTGAGTACCAGGCAAAGCAACTGTAGTGGTGTCCAGCGAGGCAAGGTTACCCTGCCATTCAAAAGTTTGTACATTGTCCCCATCTACCTCATACTTAATCGTAAGCGATGTTAGTTCATTGTTTCCAAAGTTTCGTACCAACACTTTAGGTGCTATTTCCTGTGTACACAACGAGTTTTGGATTTGGCTAATGGTTACTATACTGGCATTGTCTGGTGTAAGTATTGCCACCTGCAAACCAGGAGAGTTCTTAAAGTTTCTCCGAGGACTATTTGCCAATACGGTGCGCATGCGTTTTTTTTGTTCCTCTGTAAACAGGTTCATACAAGGATCATCCGAATAGTCCATGTAGTTTTCTATTTGTGCCTCTGCACCGTCACAGGCAAGTGGTTTAGGATTGGGGCAACCCGATGTCTGAAAGTTTACAGGAGGAGTATCAGTGCAATAATCATCGGTAGGGCAATTACCATCGCCCGATATATGTAGTAAACCCAAGTAATGACCTATTTCGTGGGTAGCAGTACGCCCCAAGTGAAAGGGAGTTTTTACATTGCCTGTATTTCCAAAAGCTTGATAGTCAACAACTACTCCATCTGTTAATGGGTTTTTAGTAGTACCATTCTGAGGAATACCTACTACATCGGTTTCCGGAAACTGAGCATATCCTAAAAAACCGTCCAGATCACATACCCATATATTCAAATAATTAGCAGAGTTCCAGTAACTCAAGGCCTTCAGAGTTTGGTCATCTGGCACATCCCAAATATTTTTGTTTCCTTTTACCCGTACAATACCATCAGTAGGTATACCTTCCGGCGATTGAATCGCAAGTTGAAATTCTACCTCTATATCTGCTCCTGCCGGGTGAGCATTATACCCATTCGTATGGAGTTTTTTTCTGAAATCTTCGTTCAATATCCTGATTTGAGACACTATTTGTGCTTGCGATATATTGGTGCCTTCACCTACTGGTTCGCCGTTATGCACCACATGTACCACCACCGGAATAGTGATTACTTCTTCAGTTGTTCGTTTATTACCAGGGTTGGTGACTTTACGTTGTAACCATTGCTCAAAGTCAGGCGAGGACGAATGGGGCACACAACGCACTGGAGTTTGTTGAGCGTTGGCCTGAAATACATTCGTCAACATCAATAAAAGAACAAGCAGAGGTGTAGTAGTGTAATTTGCCATTAGATAAAGTATTGTTGTGTGCTATACACATTCATAGTAAAAAAATGCCTGTCTGAGAGGCAAAAAAAATGAGGTGACATAAAGTACCTCATTTCTCATATAAAATATGCCTTCCCTTTATATTATTTACATAGGGGTCATGTTAATTGCCTCTACTGCAGTAATCTCTGGTACTGCCTTACGGATAGACTCTTCTATACCTGCCTTTAATGTCATAGCTGACATAGGGCAAGAGCCACAAGAACCCATCAGCTCTAGTTTAACAACCCCATCTTCACTTACTTCCAGCACTTTTACATCACCTCCATCTGTTTTGAGGTAGGGGCGAATAGTATCTAGTGCGTTATCTACGCGCTCTATCATATCTATTGTAGTATCCATAAATTCGTTTGGTTTGAGCTAAGCAACCCCAGGTTGCTATACTTTAATTTCTACTTTTTGTGTTTTAGGCTGGCTTGCATTACGTATAGCTACTTGCTGGGCAAGGCTTTGGGCAAGCCCTTCAAAGGCTTTAACGGTGGTTTCATCAGCATCTTGTACTGCAGGTACTCCATTATCTCCTCCTTCTCTTATACCTTGTACCAAAGGTATTTCTCCTAGAAATGGCACCCCAAAACGTCTTGATAACTCTTTACCGCCATCTTTGCCAAAAATATAATATTTATTATCGGGTAATTCGGCAGGTGTAAAATAAGCCATATTTTCTACTACTCCTAATACTGGCACATTAATTTGAGGCTGACGGAACATAGCCACTCCTTTGATAGCATCGGCCAAGGCTACTTTTTGTGGAGTAGTTACAATCAATACCCCAGTTACAGGAACTGCCTGTACTAAGGTAAGGTGTATGTCGCTGGTGCCAGGAGGCAAGTCAATGAGTAAGTAGTCTAGCTCGCCCCACAAAGTATCACCCAAAAACTGAGTCAGTGCTTTACTAGCCATAGGACCACGCCAAACTACAGCGTTTTCGGCGGGTGCCAAAAAACCCATAGAGATAATTTTAACTCCCAGGCTTTCTATGGGCAAAATCATATTCTTACCATCTACTTCGGTTACTTCAGGTTTGCCGTTTTCTACTCCATACATTGTAGGTATAGATGGTCCATAAATATCAGCATCGAGCAAGCCAACCTTTGCTCCACTTTTAGTAAGCGCCATTGCCAGGTTAGAGGTAACTGTAGATTTACCTACCCCACCTTTGCCAGAGGCTATAGCAATCACATTTTTTACTTTGGGCAATACCGGTGTAGTACCAAATCGAGTAGAAGTGACCTCAGCTGTCATATTAACTGTTACTTCCACTTCTTTATTTACATGTTCATGTATGGCGTCTTCACAACGTTTTCTTATCAATTCTTTTAATGGGCAAGCAGGAGTGGTTAATATTATTGTAAAACTAACTTTATTACCATCTATGCTAATCTTGTCTACCATATTCAAAGTAACCAAGTCTTTCTTAAGATCTGGTTCTTCTACTGTACTAAGAGCTTTTAAAACCGCTTCCTGAGTAATATTCATATATGTTGTTCTTTTCGAATCCTATTTAAATTTTAGCTATACAAAGATAACACATAATTCTAACTAATTTGGGTTTTAAATGGTTTGTCGCTGCACTCACTTGTTTTGTTTTTGAGTGTGCTAAAGATTCATTCAGGAAAAGATTAAGCGGTTTTTTTTGTAAAAATGTGTGGGAAAAAAAAGTGTTAATAAGTAGTAAGAGTGCTTAAAAAGAGCCTTTTTTTGATATTATGTTTTAAAATGAAATATATAGATTGGTTGTAATATTTTTACCCCATTCGAGCATATTATCGATTTTAAACAGCTTTAGAAACCTGCGATAAGAAACAAATCATTGGTTTAAACGGAGCAATCGCTATTTAATAAGTAAAAAACACGATATATCAGATCGATTGGTTTTTTTTAGGAAAGCCAAAGAAATGAAGGTTTAATGGGTGTATACCATATATATGTAAGGCTAAATACACATGTAGCTAAGCAAAAGACATTGATTTTTTTAGGTTAGAGAATAGTAATACTTTTATGATGACGAGAAATATAAATTATTTGACCCTGTAACTTTACAACAAGAGTGAAAAGTTTTTTAAATAAAATCACCTATATATATTACGATTCTAGATTACATGTAATTCGTATTCGCTTATTTGGTTATTCATCTCCTGATTTGTACAAAGAAGCCTGGACTCAAGCACTAAAAATTGCTAAAGACAACCAGTGCAACCATTGGTATTTAGATCAAAGAGAGTGTTATGGCATTACTGCCGAAGACTTGGAATGGCTTACCGAACGTTGGTATCCTCAGTCGGTAGAAGAAATGGCACAATTGAATTTGAGCGAAAAGCGAGTCAATGCATTTTTATTACCCTTAAATATTTCGGGACGTTTTTTAACCAAAATCACGTCTTTTCATCGCAAAGGCAATACACCAGTTACCCATCGTGGTAATTATTACTTTACCCGTGAAAACCAAGCATTGAGTTTCTTGGCGCAACCTGCCTGATCCAGGTTTACAGATAGGTGGTCAATGTTTATTATGAAATTTATTGGTAAAAACCTCTCAAAGCCGTGGAGGTTTTCTCACCCTCAAGCAATATGCTTCTATTAAATCCTTCCCTTATATATTCCAACCAATCCAATTAAACATTTTCTGTTAATTATTTTCACTACAAAACATTGACCATCTACTAAATTAGCTTGCTTCTGATTGAGCGTCTTTCATTCAACCTGAGCCTGTATTGATGATTTACAGCTATGCCAGGTAACAAACTATACCCACCAATATCCCCAAAAAAATAATCCCTACAAACCACATGATCATATCTTTACGTTGACGTTCTTTTCTGAAATGATTTTGCCAGGCTTGCTTCTCCTCTAGTGTTGTATCCCTTTCAGGAAAACCTGTATTTTTAACTTCACCTATCCCTTTAGGGTTTGTGTTATCAAACGGCAATTGTCTGTTACGTTGATTGTTTTTCAAAGACGTAATCATTGCCTGAATAGATCCAAAACTCATACTCATTTATATTTAAGTTGATTACTGATTTATATAAACTTCAACGAGGGTTTAGACCATTGGTTAGGTTTGGCCACGAACAAAGTCAAAATACGGGTTTAAACTTTTTGATTAGCTTGTTTCATGCATTTTTTGATTAGTTTGTAAGCCCAATCATAATGGCTGGCTGTTGCTGAAATCAGGTAAGCCCCCAATGATGTAGACCCTGTCCAAGGGTAATGTTTCTTTTCAAACAACTCTTCATTGCTATGTTGGTGAATGAGTTTTTGGACAATGTTAAAAGAAGTTTCTAGTAGTATTTTTACGCGAAACAACTCTGTATTGGCGTATTTTTTTTGAATTACCTGATTGAGTTTTGGAGTATCCTTCCAGCGATAGCCCTCAGCAGGCATGGCAGGCTTTTGCCCATTCATTCCTACAGTATACCACTCAGTCATTAACAAATGCCAATGATGCAAGTGAGCCAACACATCCCGAATATTACGGTTAAGATACCCCTCAGGAAATGTAGTATTTTGTATATCTTCATCAAAACCAGCAATAAACTCGCATAAACGCGAATAATTTTTCTGACTGGTGTCAAGTAGTTCAGCTTTAGTTCGAGGTTTAGGCATACGATCTTAAAAATGAAAGGTGTATCATATACTGCAAATTTAAGTTTTATAGATCATTTTTCAGATGATCTAAATCATTGTTCAAAAAAAAATAAAGTCGTCTGCCTGTAAAAGATCCTACTGAAGGAATATATCTCGTAAAAGTAAAAATGAAAAAAAGGCTGTACAGAAGTTGTTGAAAAAATAAATGTATATTGTCATATAGCCTTTTTACATTCTTGCAAAAAGGTTACTTTACATCTAATACCTAAACAAATTACTGATATGGCAAAAGCTGTAGTGATTCCGAAAATGAACGAAGTTGAACCTGATTACATTATATTGAGTCATTGGCTAAAAAAAACGGGATCTTTTGTGAAATTAAATGATCCACTGCTAGAGGTAGAAAGTGATAAAGCTGTACTTGAAATAACATCAGATTTAGAGGGGACATTGCTATACAAAGTGGCACAAGAAGATGACAAACTTGTGGAGGGTATGTTGATTGGGATTATAGGCGAAGCACACGAAAAATTTGAGGATTATAAAAGTATTTTGGCTGAATATGGTGTACTAGAGGCTGACGCTCTACTTGTGAGAGAAAAAAAAATGCATGAAACCGAACCTGCTCAATCAACCACTATCTATACCCCTCAACATGGACAGGGTGGCTTTATAGCAAGCAATGCTACAGTTGTGGGTAAAGTTACCTTAGGCAATCAGGTATCGGTTTGGTATCAGGCAGTGTTACGTGCCGATGAAGACCAAATCGTAGTGGGAGATCGCACCAATATTCAAGATGGTTGCATTATTCATTGTGATGAAGGCAAGCCTACCACCATTGGGCAAAGTGTAACTATAGGGCATGGGGCTATCGTGCATGGAGCCTCCATAGGCGACTTTTCTTTGATAGGTATGCGTGCTACGGTGTTAAATGGGGCTCAAGTAGGTAAATACTGTGTCATTGGTGCCCATGCTTTGATTACTGAAAACATGGTTGTGCCTGATTACTCCGTGGTTATGGGGACTCCTGGAAAGGTGACGAAACAACTCCCTGAAAGTTATAAAGCTACTCTTGAAAAAGCTGCCAGTATTTATGTGCATCTAAGCGAAGAGTATATCAAAGGTATTTACAAAGCATTGTAATTTGCTAAATGAGTAGTGAGGCAGGGTTATTTTCCTGCCTGTTTTTCTACTGCCTTCCATACCCTGAGCACGTTGCCAGCACAAATTTTTTCAATATCTTTCTCAGAATAACCTTTTTTAAGCAAGTAATAAATCAGATTTGGGTAAAAAGAAACATCTTTTAAGCCTTCAGGCAGTGCATCCCCCACTCCGTCAAAATCTGAGCCTAATCCTACATGGTTTATTCCCGCTATTTGTACCACATGATCAATGTGTTTGACTACTTCGTGAATGTCAGCCTTTAATGGATGCTGTTTAATATATGCTTTAGCAGCAGCTTCACGCTTTTGGGGTGAAAGCTTTAGGTTTGAACGAATTTGAGTCATTTTGACATAAGCATTGCCTGAGCTTTCATTCAAAAACATTGCGCCAAAATTAATTTGAATTACTCCTCCGTTTTTAGCCAAAACCTTAATCATGTCATCTGTCATATTACGGGCAAATCCTGGGGTGAACTTTCGACATGAAGAATGTGACGCAATGACAGGAGCTTTGGACAATTGAATTACCTGATAAAAAGTCTCATCAGATACGTGCGATACATCTACCATCATTCCCAAACGATTCATTTCTTTGACTACTTTTTTACCAAAAGGACTTAAACCACCCCACGTCTTACGAGGATCGGTAGATGAATCACAAATATGATTATCTTTGCCGTGGGTAAGGCTGATGTATCGTATACCACGTTTGTAAAAGAAACTTAAGTTTTCTAGTCTTCCCTCTATAGGTGCTCCATTTTCCATGCCCATAGGCAGCGAAATAAGTCCTTTACGAAAGTGTTTCTCTATATCACGCGGAGTACGTGCCATCGCAAACTTTTGAGGGTTTCGCTCTGCTAACTCTTCTACTGTTCTTATCAATGCATTGGCAAAAAACTTAGCTCGTCCATTTTTATTTTGAAAAAACGCAGGAATAAAAATAGACATAAAAGGAGCATTTAATCCTCCTTTTTTTGCCCTGTAATAATCAAAGTCTCCCTTAGAAGTAGGCTTGGCTACATTTTCTTTACTGATTTTTATTCTGTATGGTGTATCTATGTGTCCATCAAGTATGATGAATTTTTGAGCCAGTTGCTTTGCTCGTTGATATAGTGGTTGGTCAGAGGTTTGCGATTGACAATGAACTGTGCTTCCAAAAATTAATAACAAACTTAACAGTGTTCTTTTGGTATTATTCATAAGGCGTGTGACTAAAGAATGATAAAAGAGGGTTTTTTCTAATATCAAGAAAATATGGCAGACTTGATAAAACTCTATCAAAATATTTTATCTTGACTACAGTTTATATAGTTAAACTGCTCTTTCCGAATATCCAATAATATGATCTCAATTCCTCAAAGGTTGCTTCATCAGCCTTTTATCCAACAGATATTAAGTGATGGAAAATCTTTTGTTTTAAAAAAGCAACTATCTGAACCTGCAGTTAACCGTGAAGGTTACATTAGTAAAGCTGTACTTTCTATGGTAACGAAAGGTTGCCAGCAAATTACTACCTGTGAGGAGCAAGTTATACAAATACCGGCAGGTACAATGACTTTTCTTCCCAAAGGTTTATACAATGTGTCAGACTTGTTTGCCAACAATGAAGGTTTCGAGAGTATATTGTTTTTTATAAGCGATGATGTTATTACTCATTTTTTAGAACAATCCCCTTTCGCTTCAGGAGTTTCATTAAAATCAACTAGCCATCTATCCTTTGTTGAAGTTAACTTGGTGATGGAATACTTTCAAGGGTTGGTACACATACTACCTAAAATGCCACTCATTCAGCCTGCTTTTGTTCAATTGAAAATATTAGAACTTTTGTATTTATTAGAAGCTCAAAACACTACTTTTCCTTACTTTTTGTGCCAAGCCCAACAAGGTGCCTCCCGAAATATCAAAACATTTATGGAAGCCCACTACGATAAACCACTTAGGGTAGAAGACTACGCCTACCTTACTGGAAAAAGTGTATCGACTTTTAGGCGTGAGTTTAAAGCCCGCTTTGGCAACACTCCACAAAAGTGGTTGATAGAAAAACGTCTTGATAAGGCTTACGAAGTGTTAATAAAAGCTGAAAGTAGTGTAACACAAATTGCTTATGATACAGGGTATGACAACGTATCTCACTTTATCAAAGCATTTAAAAAGAAGTATCAACTTACACCTAAACAACTTTTGCAAGAGCATAAAAATGTAAAATATTGACGCAAAAACACAATGCCTGATCATTTTGGAGTAGATTATCCTTAGTTAGCCCCGTACTTTTGTTTTGTATAACTCAAGAAACCTCTAAATCAAATCAGAAGATGAAAATAGCATTTATTGGATTAGGCATCATGGGGAGTCGCATGGCTAGTAATTTATTAAAGCATAAGGTAGATTTAACGGTCTATAATCGTTCTCTAATAGCAACCACACCTTTGGCGGCTCTGGGAGCCAAAGTAGCACATACTACTGTCGCAGCAGTCAAGGAAGCCGACATTGTATTTAGTATGCTTGCCAGTCCTCAAGTAGTGAAAGCCGTTGCTTACGGTCAGACAGGCTTTTTGTCGAAAATGAAGCCGAAAGCCTTGTGGATAGATTGCTCCACTATAAGCCCCGCATTTGCCCTCGCCTCTGCTCAGGAAGCCTCAAAACATGAGGTAGTATTTGTAGAAGCGCCAGTAGCAGGTACCAAACCCCATGCCGAAAATGCTGAACTGGTATTTCTTGTTGGAGGAGATACTACAGCCATTACACAAGCAACTCCCTATATGGAAATGATGGGTAAAAAGGTAGTACATATAGGCGCCATTAGTAAAGCCTCATCCCTGAAGGTTTTAATCAATTACCTCTTGGCTCAAGGAATGCTGGCTTTTGCCGAAGCTCTGGTAGTAGGAGAAAAACAAGGCTTGGATCGTTGTTTTTTACTTGAGTTTTTACCCAATTTACCTGTAGCAGCACCTTTCTTAAAGTCTAAAGCAAACAAGTTAGTACAACACGATGACGAGGTACAGTTTCCCCTGGAACTCATGTATAAAGATATAACACTGTTTGCTGATACTGCTGAAGCGAATAATATTACCAACTTGTCGACAGATGTAAGCAAGAACTTATACAAAACAGCCATAAAGCAAGGCTTAGGTCGAGAAGATTTTTCTGCAGTTTATAATTCATTGCTTCAACGTTTTTTGCCAATGCATCCACAAGAATAGTAGGGAAGTTATTGTAGCGGGCTAATTTCAATGCTCCAACTTCTTAACAGTTTATTAACAATGTTTAGTTTGCTGATAATAAGTGGGTTAGCTGTTAGGCACAATCTTTCCGAATTTTTTTTATAAAGTAGTGCAACTATTTAGCTTTGTTCAGCATCTTTGAATTGAATATTAATTAACAAACCATTTTCCATATAACCATTTGTTATAACCATATTACCACCATACACCATATAACCAAAATAAACATTAGTCTCAACTTAATGAGACATTTTGAAACCTTACAAATAATTAATCATCAAAAACACCCCCCACTTCTTATGAGTTTTGGAGGGTGTTTTTTTATGTACAGACAGTAAGTTACTCGTTTATGATACCTAAAAAATAATAGAAGAATTAGAAGAAAAGCATAGTTAAAAAACAATGAATTAACGAAGGAAAAAGAAGGAAATTATAAGTTGTAAAAAACACAAAACTTTATTTTGTTTTGTGTTTTTTATAAACGTTATTTGTGCCAAATTTTAGAGCAATTTAAACTTCAAAAAATATGCTGTTGTTTCAAAACGAAGTGGCTGATATCAATTTGGATGCTACTAACAATAGTTTGACGATTTCCTGGAAAGAAATTGTGTTTAAGCAAGATTACGAAGAAGTTTGGAAACATGCCTGGAATCTGGCATCTCCTTATGATATTACTGATTTTGTAAGTGATGAGACCAGGCTCTTAAGTGTAGCTGGTGATGGTATGGACTGGGTAATGAAAAAATGGGAGCCGCTTTGTGCCAAACGCTTGGGACTTACCCGTAAAATTGCTTTTGTACTATCTCCGGGTTTCGATGAAAGATTACAGACTCAAAACCTTATACAACAAGTAGGTTCATTGACTAATGAATTTATTTTTCAGCAATTTACAGATATGTATCAGGCCAAAGGATGGTTGTTTGCAGAAGAAGCAACACTTACAGTCTAGCAATAAGGTTCAAAAATATACTTATTACGAAAATGGCTACTTGTCTTGGATTGAAGACAAGTAGCCATTTTTATGTTTTGTCCTTCTTTATTGCTAAAAATTCACGTAACATAAGTTCTAATAGATGTTGGGATTCAAAGAGTGAACTTTGCTTACTTTTAGTGTCTTGCACTACTTTGCTGTTTCACTAAACCCTATGCTTATTCTATCCTAGACTATAGGTGATTAATCATTTTTAGTTTCAAATCTTTTAAGTATCCTATTTTGGTTGCAGGTTATTTTATCTAAGCAAAGCCTACTTAGTTAAACCTGTTTTTGCGCCTGATGACTACCCCAAAACACTTGAAATTTACTTGGCTAAATCCCGCAAAAACGCTCCAAAACCCTAAAAATCTTTCTTTTCAGACCTATGTTTATTTTTTGTGATCTATTTGCAATCTAATTATTAATTCCTAACTTTGCACTCCGTTTGAAAAATGTGATGGTAACTACTTATTATTCAAGTAAGTAGTTTTATTTTGAATAAAGATTGCTGAAATGTCAGGTCTAATCGGAAAAAAAATCGGAATGACTAGCATTTATAGTGCCGAGGGAACTGTTGCCAAACAGATTCCATGCACGTTAATACAAGCTGGTCCTTGCGTGGTTACGCAAGTAAAAACAACAAAGAATGATGGGTACGAAGCTATTCAAGTAGGCTTCGATGACAAGAAGGAGAAAAACACTCCCAAACCTTTACAGGGTCATTTCAATAAAGCAAATACAACTCCAAAACGCAAGTTGGTGGAGTTTCAGTTCAACAAAAATGTTGAGTTGGGACAGGAAATCACTGTAGGTGATGTATTTGCAGAAGGTGACTTTGTTGATGTCGTTGGAACATCAAAAGGTAAAGGTTTTCAAGGAGTTGTGAAGCGTCACGGGTTTCATGGTGTCGGAGGGGCAACCCACGGACAGCATAACCGACAACGCCATCCTGGTTCTATTGGTGCTGCATCTTATCCTGCAAGGGTATTCAAAGGTCTGAAAATGGCTGGACGTACTGGTAACAAGCGCGTAAAAATTCAAAACTTACGCATTGTTAAGATTTACCCAGAGCAGAATCTTATCTTAGTAAGCGGGTCAGTACCTGGCGCAAAAAATTCATACGTAATTATAGAAAAGTAATCTCGATGGAACTGGAAGTAATAAACAGGGAAGGCGAAAGTACTGGTAAAAAAGTTACTTTGGCAGATGCTATATATGCCATTGAGCCTAATGACCACGTAATTTATCTGGACGTAAAACAGCACTTAGCGAATCGTCGACAAGGTACACATAAAGCAAAGGAAAGAGCAGAAATTGTAGGTTCTACCAAAAAGCTTAAAAAGCAAAAGGGAACTGGTACTGCTCGTGCGGGTAGCATCAAATCGCCATTGTTCAGAGGTGGAGGACGTATCTTCGGACCTCGTCCGCGAGATTATCACTTTAAACTAAATCGTAAAGTGAAATCACTTGCTCGTAAGTCTGCTTTGACTTATAAAGCCAAGGAAAACAATATCACAGTTGTTGAGGATTTCAATCTTGAGGCTCCAAAAACGCAAGACTATCAAAAAGTTTTGAATAACATTTCTGAAAAGAATGAAAAAACTTTATTGATCTTGCCTGATCACAACAAGAACTTGTATTTGTCAAGTCGTAACCTGCCTAAGGCAAAAGTACTACCTTGTAGCCAAATAAATACTTTTGAGCTATTGAATGCAGACAAAGTGTTGATTTTTGAGAGTTCAGTAGAGCAAATTGAAAACTTATTCAATTAGGAAAATGAACGAGAAAATGATACTAAAGAAGCCTTTAATTACAGAAAAGACTTCTAAAATGATCGAAGAAAAAGGGCAGTATACTTTTATCGTAGATGCTCAGGCTAACAAGATTGAGATCAAGAAAGCCATAGAGAAAATGTACAATGTGACTGTAGAATCGGTAAATACCATCAATTATGCTGGTAAGCCGAAAACCAGATATACAAAATCTAAGGTAATTACAGGACATACTCCTAATTATAGAAAAGCGATAGTTACTACCGCTCTGGGAGAGGATGGAGAGAGAGAGATGATTGATTTTTATGACAATATCTAATTTGAAGGTATAATGGCAGTAAAAAAACTAAGACCAATTACACCTGGACAGCGTTTTCGTTCAGCACCTTCTTTTGATGAGTTGAGCTTCGGTAAGATAACTATCAAAGAGAAAGAGGTTGATCGTAAAGGAAAACCTGAAAAATCTTTGTTGAAGTCTCGCAAAAAATCTGGCGGACGAAACAACAAAGGTCGTATGACTATGCGGTATATGGGTGGTGGTCATAAACAACGTTACCGCGTAATAGATTTTAAAAGAGAAAAGTTTGATATTCCCGCTACTGTTAAATCTGTAGAATACGATCCAGCAAGAACTGCTCGTATTGCACTACTTTATTATGCAGATGGTGAAAAACGTTATATTATAGCTCCTGAAGGTCTAAAAGTAGGACAAACCATTGTTTCAGGTGAAAATGTTGCTCCTGAAGTAGGAAACACTCTACCATTAGGTAATATTCCTTTAGGTTCTGTGGTTCATAACCTTGAGTTAAAGCCTGGTAATGGTGCTGTATTGGTACGTAGTGCAGGTACTTATGCTCAACTGGTAGCTCGTGAAGGTAAATATGTGACCTTAAAAATGCCTTCTGGCGAAATGAGAATGGTTTTACAGAGTTGTTTGGCAACTATTGGAACCGTTTCTAACGGCGATCATATGAATGTTCGTTTGGGTAAAGCTGGTCGTAAACGCTGGTTAGGTCGTCGCCCTCGTACTCGTGGGGTAGCAATGAACCCGGTAGATCACCCAATGGGTGGTGGTGAAGGTCGTTCTTCTGGTGGACACCCACGTTCTCGTAAAGGTTTGTATGCCAAGGGTAAAAAGACCAGAAAGAAAAACAAATATTCAGATCGTCTAATTGTTAAGAAGAGAAAATAATGGCACGTTCACTTAAAAAGGGACCATACATTCAGCATCACCTTCAAAAGAAGGTAGAAGCTATGAGCGAATCTAAGAAAAAATCGGTGATAAAAACCTGGTCTCGCAGATCTATGATTTCTCCCGATTTTGTTGGGCTTACCTTTGCTGTTCATAATGGGAACAAGTTTATCCCTGTATTTGTAACAGAAAACATGGTAGGTCACCGGTTAGGTGAATTTGCACCTACTCGTAACTTTAGGGGACATATTGCCAAAAAAGATAAGAAAAAGCGATAAGGTATCATGGCTGAAAAAGAGACTTTAGAAGAAATACAAGAAGCTCCGAGAAAAGTAAAAAAGTCGGTTCGAATCGCGCAAAGAAAAGAGGAAATCAGAGAGCGTAAAGAACAAATGGCTGGAAAGCGTGGTGCAGTGAAAGCTTCTTTGAATAATGTACCTACTTCTCCTCGCAAAATGCGCTTAGTAGCGGACTTGGTTCGTGGGCAAAAAGTAGATCGTGCTTTGAACATTCTTAGGTTTGATTCAAAAGTAGGGTCAGAGTACATTGAGAAATTACTACTATCTGCAATTTCTAACTGGGCAAATGAAAACGAAGATCGTAAGATCGAAGATGCCAACTTATATATCAAAGAAATTTTTGTAGATGGTGGTCGTATGTTGAAGCGTTTACGTCCTGCTCCACAAGGTAGAGGACATCGTATCCGTAAACGTTCTAATCACATTACTATCGTGATTGATAGTTTGAATCCGGCAGATGCGGATAATACTACTTCGGACAACGATAACACTGAAAACGAAAACTAAGGATGGGACAAAAGGTTAATCCAAACGGTTTACGACTAGGCATCATCAAAGGATGGGAGTCAAACTGGTACGGAGGAAAAAACTACTCCAATAAATTATTAGAAGACGAAAAAATTCGCAAATATATTCACGCACGTATTCCTAAAGGTGGTATTTCACGAATTGTAATTGAGCGTACACTAAAACGTATCACTCTTACTATTCATACTGCCCGTCCCGGAGTTGTTATTGGTCGTGGAGGAGCAGAAGTAGATAAGATCAAGGAAGAGCTTAAAAAACTTACAAGCAAAGATGTTCAAATCAATATCTTTGAAGTAAAGCGTCCTGAGCTTGATGCTAAACTAGTAGGCGAATCAATAGCACAACAACTAGAAGCTCGTATTTCTTACCGACGTGCAATGAAACAAGCTATTGCGGCTGCTATGAGAGTAGGTGCACAGGGTATTAAAATTAAAGCTGCTGGTCGTTTAGGTGGAGCTGAAATGGCTCGCTCAGAACAATACAAAGAAGGGCGTATTCCTCTTCACACTTTAAGAGCTGAAATTGATTATGCAATCTCAGAAGCCAATACCATTTACGGTAAAATTGGCATAAAAGTGTGGATATTCAAGAAAGAAGTATACGGTAAGCCTGATTTGTCTCCAAATCAAGGAGCAGACAACGAACGTTCAGGACAACCACGTCGTCGCCGCGATCAACGCAGAAAAAAGCGTAACTAGAAAACGTAATTTTAAAAGATATTGGTGAGAAAGTTTAATACTGTGGTAATACCATTCTTTAAACTTTAAATTTTAAAAGCCATGTTACAACCAAAAAGAGTAAAGTTTAGAAAACAACAAAAGGGAAGAATTAAGGGGCTTGCAGGAAGAGGTCACACAATTGCTTTCGGAACTTTTGGTTTGAAATCTCTCGAAAGCGGTCGTATTACTTCTCGTCAGATTGAGGCGTGTCGTATCACTATATCCCGTACTCTTAAGAGAGAAGGTAAAATTTGGATTAGAATATTTCCTGATAAGCCTATTACGAAAAAGCCTGCTGAGGTTCGTATGGGTAAAGGAAAGGGTGCTCCTGAATACTGGGTGGCTAAAGTTAAGCCTGGTACCATCATGTTTGAAATTGATGGTGTAAGTAAGGAGTTAGCTGCTCGAGCTTTAAAGCTTGCTGCTTATAAACTTCCAGTAAGTACCAAATTTGTTGTACGTAGAGATTACGTAGAGTAGAGTAGAGTAGAGTTATGAAAAACGATGAAATTAGGTCTTTAACGACTGAAGAACTAAAAGAGCGAACCAACGCTGAGCGTGATAAATTGCAGAAGCTAAAGTTTGCACATGCTATTTCTCCTATAGAGAACCCAATGAAAATTAGGGTAGCACGTAAAATTATAGCACGGTTAAATACCGAGTTGAGAGCACGTGAACTTGCGGAAAAATCAAAATCTTAACGTATTATGCAAGTAGAAAGAAACGCACGAAAAGAGAGAATAGGGAGAGTTGTAAGTAATAAGATGGATAAATCTATTACTGTACTTGTAGAAGGAAAAGTGAAACACCCTATCTATGGTAAGTTTGTGAACAAGTCTAAAAAGTTTGTTGCTCATGATGAAAAAGATGAGTGCAACATTGGAGACACTGTTAAAATTATGGAATGCCGTCCGTTAAGTAAAAGAAAGCGTTGGCGTTTGATTGATATTATCGAACGTGCTAAATAACAGCTTTCTGTCCTAATAGGGGTGGAAGTCCAAATGGAATTATTTTAAAATTTGATTTAACGGATTTAAACCATGATACAACAAGAATCAAGACTCAGTGTAGCCGATAATAGTGGCGCAAAAGAAGTACTTTGTATTCGTGTATTAGGCGGAACTAAGAAGAGATACGCAAGTATAGGTGATAAGATAGTAGTAACTGTCAAATCTGCAATTTCTTCTAGTAACCTAAAAAAAGGTACGGTTTCCAAAGCAGTAATTGTAAGAACTAAAAAAGAAATTCGTCGTAGTGACGGATCATATATTCGCTTTGAAGACAACGCCGCTGTATTGTTAAATAACAATGACGAACCTAGAGGTACCCGTATTTTTGGACCTGTTGCCCGTGAGTTACGGGAAAAACAATTTATGAAAATTGTTTCTTTGGCTCCTGAGGTACTATAAAGGCTAAAAAAGTAAGAATAGACGATGGAACGTAAAAAGAATAAACAGCCTAAATTACACCTTAAAAAAGGCGATAAAGTAAAAGTAATCGCTGGAAACTCTCGTGGCAAAGAAGGGGATGTACTTGAGGTGATAATCGAAAAGAACAGAGTAGTTGTTGAAGGCGTGAATATGATTAAGAAACACCTTAAACCTTCTGCTAACAACCCACAAGGTTCTATCCAGGAGATAGAAGGTTCTATTCACATCAGTAACCTAATGGTAATTGACCCGGCTTCTGGAGAACCCAGACGTTCAGGCAAGAAACGTGATGAGAACGGTAAACTTCAAAGGTATTTCAAGGAACATACGTCGCATAAGAAAGCATAAGAATAATGGCTGGAACACCAAGAATCAAAGAAAAATACTTGAATGAAGTTGTCAAAGGTTTAAGAGACAAATTTCAGTACAAGTCAGTGATGCAAGTGCCTAAAGTTACTAAAGTAGTAATTAACAAAGGTATAGGTGCCGCAGTTGCCGATAAAAAATTAGTAGATGTAGGAATAGATGAACTTACATTAATTGCTGGTCAAAAAGCAGTACCTACTTACGCTAAGAAATCTGTCGCAAACTTTAAACTCCGTGAAGGAATGCCTATCGGTGCAAAAGTTACCTTGCGAGGAGACAGAATGTATGAATTTATTGACAGATTATTTACAGTAGCACTTCCACGTGTTCGTGACTTTAAAGGTGTAAATGAAAAAGGCTTTGATAGCCGAGGTAATTACACCCTAGGAGTAAAAGAACAAATTATCTTTCCTGAGATTAGCATAGAAAAAGTTAATAAAATTACAGGAATGGATATTACCTTCGTAACAACTGCTTCAACTGATGAAGAAGGTTATGAACTGTTGAAGCTACTCGGTATGCCATTTGCAAATTTGAAAAAATAAATATTACCCATGGCTAGAGAATCCATAAAAGCAAGAGAGCGTAAAAGAGAACGCATGGTTGCTAAATATGCCCAAAAAAGAGAAGATTTAAGACTTAAAATCAAAGAAGCTATCAAAGCTGGTGAAGATCCAACAGAGTATTATGTTGCTTTGGATAAGTTACCTAAAAATGCTTCTCCAATACGTTTACACAACCGCTGTAAAGTAACAGGTAGACCTAAAGGGTATATGCGCAAATTCGGTATTTGTCGTAATGTATTCCGTGAAATGGCTTCTGAAGGGAAAATTCCAGGTATCACAAAGTCTAGTTGGTAATTTTCTTTTTTGTTTTTGTACGAAAAGTGTTAATTTTGCACCCCTGCCTTTGCAGGAGCGAATAAAAATTTTGAGTTTAGATGAATACGGATCCAATTGCCGATTATTTGACGCGAGTTAGAAATGCCATAAAAGCAAGGCATAGAATCGTGGAAATACCTTCCTCTAATATAAAGAAGGAAATCACTAAGGTATTACACGAAAAAGGCTACATCCAACACTATAAATTTGATGCTGAGAGTTCTGTTCAAGGTACCATAAAAATTGCTTTGAAATATAATCCTGTATCAAAAGAATCTGCAATCCTTAAGTTGCAGCGTGTAAGTAAGCCTGGGTTGAGAAAATATGTACCATCCAATGAGTTACCAAGAGTACTGAATGGATTAGGTATAGCAATACTTTCTACTTCTAAAGGTGTAATCACCGACAAAGAAGCTAGAAATTTGAATGTAGGTGGAGAAGTTTTGTGTTACGTGTATTAACGAGTATATATAATGTCTCGAATTGGTAAAAAACCTATTGCTGTTCCTCAGGGAGTAACAATAACCGTTGATAAAAATAATCTGGTAAAAGTAAAAGGCTCAAAAGGTGAACTTTTGCAGCATATAGACCCAGATTTGAAAGTAAATGTAAATGAGGGAGAAATATTGGTTGAACGCCCCTCAGAACAAAAACGTCACAAGGCACTACATGGGCTTTATAGAAGTCTTATAAACAACATGGTTGTTGGCGTTTCAGAAGGTTACAAAATTGAGTTAGAAATTGTTGGGGTTGGTTTCAAAGCCACTTGTACTAACAATATTCTTGATTTGAACCTAGGATATTCTCACAATATATATTTTGCGTTACCACCAGAAGTAAAAGGTACTGCAGAAACAAAAAAAGGATCTAATCCTATAATCACTCTTGAGAGTATTGACAAGCAATTAATTGGTCAGGTAGCTGCTAAGATTAAAGCTCTTCGCAAAGTTGAACCTTACAAAGGTAAAGGTGTTCGTCTTAAAGGTCAGGTACTTGGTGTTGATTTGAGAAAGAAAGCTGGTAAAACTGCTGCTAAGAAATAATAGTTGAGAGATGGCTACAAAAAAAGAACAGAGACGATTAAGAATTAAAAGAAGTATCAGAAAAAGAATTACTGGTACTCAAAGTCGCCCAAGATTGAGTGTATTTCGCTCAAATAAATGCATCTATGCTCAGATTATTGACGATGTAGACGGTAAAACCCTGGCAAGTGCTTCATCTCTGGAATTAGAGGGAAGTAAAAATAACATAGAAAGTGCAGGCGCTGTTGGAAAATTATTGGCTGAAAAGGCTTCTAACAATGGAATTACTTCTGTAATATTTGACCGTAATGGTTACTTATACCATGGCAGAGTAAAAGCCTTGGCTGAAGGTGCACGCGAAGGAGGTCTTAAATTTTAAGTATTTGAACCATGCAGCAAAGAAAAAAAGCAATCAAAGCAAGCGAAACGGATCTTAAAGAGAAGGTAGTAGCAATTAATCGTGTAGCGAAAGTTGTTAAAGGTGGTAGACGCTTCAGCTTTTCTGCGATCGTAGTAGTAGGTGATGGCAATGGTACAGTGGGGTATGGATTAGGGAAAGCCAACGAAGTAACTGATGCGATTACAAAAGGAGTAGAGGATGCCAAGAAAAACTTGGTAAAAGTTCCTATTCTTAAAAATACAATTCCTCACTCAATGGAAGGAAAATACAGTGGAGGCTTTGTATTATTGAAACCCGCTTCTCCTGGTACAGGGGTTATAGCTGGTGGTGCTATGCGTGCTGTACTTGAAAGTGCAGGAATTAAGGATGTATTAGCAAAATCTAAAGGGTCTTCTAACCCTCACAACGTAGTGAAAGCTACTTTTGATGCATTGAAAAAAATGAAAGCTCCTCACGAAGTAGCTTATCAAAGAGGTATTTCGTTGGAGAAAGTTTTTAAAGGATAAAACAATGGCAAAGGTTAAAATAACGCAGGTAAGAAGCACTATTAATCGTCCTAAAAAACAGAAAGCTACTATCAAAGCCTTGGGGTTGGGAAGAATTAATAAGAGTGTTGAGAAAGAAAATACCCCGCAAATTGCAGGTATGATCCGTAAGGTTCAGCATTTAATAGCTGTTGAAGAACTAGGATAATAATCAATATCTTAGACTTGTATATTTTAGTGCTGGTAGCTGGTTTAACTTAATTTGATTATTACAATGAAATTGCATACATTAAAACCTGCAAAAGGTTCAGTAAAAAACAGAAAAAGAGTAGGTAGAGGACAAGGATCTGGAAGAGGTGGAACATCTACTCGTGGTCATAAAGGTGCTCAATCGAGATCTGGGTATAGTAGAAAAAGTGGTTTTGAAGGTGGACAAATGCCCTTGCAGCGTCGTTTACCTAAATTCGGCTTTAATAATATACACAGAGTATCTTATAAACCCATAAACTTAGACACCATCCAGGAATTGGTAGAGAAAACCAATGCTACAGAAATAACTGTGGAATTGTTGAGAGAGAACGGTTTGGCTTCTAAGAACGATTTAATTAAAGTATTAGGGAGAGGAGAGCTGAAAGCTAAGGTGGAAATACAAGCAAATAAGTTTTCTAAATCTGCTATTGAAGCCATAGAAAAAGCTGGTGGCAAAGCAACAAAACTGTAAGTTATGAAAAAGTTCATCACTACAATTAAGAACATTTATGCAATCAAAGAACTGAGAAGTAGACTCATCAATACGTTTTGGCTATTGGTGGTATTTCGTTTGGGTTCTTTTATTGTCGTGCCTGGGGTTGATTCTGCAATTTTAGCAGCTAATGGACCTAAAGGAGGCGTATTTGGTATGCTTGATGTCTTTTTGGGAGGTGCTTTTAGCAAAGCCTCTATTTTTGCTTTAGGTATCATGCCATACATTTCAGCCTCTATTGTTATTCAATTAATGGAGGTGGCTGTTCCTTATTTTCAAAAGTTGAAAAAAGAAGGTGAGTCAGGTTTTAAGAAAAAAACTCAAATTACACGTTACTTAACGATTGTAATTACAGCGGCTCAGGCAATAGGCTATATTCAAGCCACAATACCAAGTAATGCCATAATGGTTAGTCAGCTTTCTTTTACTATATCAACAGTAATTATTCTTACTGCTGGTACTGTATTTACAATGTGGTTAGGAGAGAAAATTGATGACCGAGGTATTGGACAAGGTATTTCTTTATTAATTATGATTGGTATTATTTCTCGTTTACCACAATCTCTTGTAGAAGAAGTGGTAGCAAGATCTACTGGTAGTCAAGTATTGATATTAATCCTTGAAATGGTAGTTTTGTTCTTTGTAGTAATGAGCGTTGTAATGCTTACAGAAGCCACAAGGCGAATCCCTATTCAATATGCAAAACAAGTTGTTGGCAATCGTGTTTATGGTGGACAACGTCAGTATCTACCTTTAAAAGTAAATGCAGCTGGTGTAATGCCTATCATTTTTGCTCAGGCATTGATGTTTGTCCCTGCTCTCATTACTCCTTATGTTGGAGGAGCCAGTTCTGCGTTCTCAGACATCACAACCTGGCAATATAACCTTGTTTTTGGGTTGTTGATTATCATCTTTACATATTTTTATACTGCAATATCTGTAAACCCAAAGCAGATTGCAGATGACTTAAAGCGTAATGGTGGATTTATTGCTGGTGTTAAACCTGGCAGTGACACTTCTGAATACATTGACAAAATCATGTCTAAAATTACTTTACCTGGTTCAATTTGGTTAGCTATTGTCGCTATTTTGCCAGCAATTGCGGTGAAATTTGGGATTCAGAATAGTTTTGCCCAATTTTACGGTGGGACTTCTCTTTTGATTATGGTAGGAGTAGTATTAAATACTCTACAACAAATCAATGGATACTTGTTAATGAGAAGATATGATGGATACATGAAGTCAGGAGATGTAAAAGGACGTTCTCAAAACATTGCAGTTGTTCAATAATGATAGTATATAAGACACAAGAAGAAATCGAGCTGATTCGACAAAGTGCTCAAATCTTGGGTAAAGCACACGCCGAAGTAGCAAAAATGATTCAACCTGGAGTCTCAACTATTGCTTTGGACAAGAGAGCTGAAGAATTTATTAGAGATAATAAAGGAGAGCCTTCATTTAAAGGATATAATAGTTTTCCAGCATCCTTGTGCATTTCTGTTAATGATGCCGTAGTTCATGGTATTCCAGATAAGTATGAGTTGAAGGAAGGAGATATTATATCTATTGATTGTGGAGTTTTTCTTAATGGCTTTCATAGTGACAGTGCTTATACTTACCCAATAGGAGACGTAAGCGCTGACATTAGAAAACTTCTAAAAGTAACAAAAGAGTCTTTGGATATTGGTATCCAGCACGCCTTGGCTGGCTCCAGAGTTGGAGATATTAGCTACTCTATTCAAAAACACGTAGAAAAAAACGGGTTTTCGGTTATCAGAGAGTTAGTAGGACATGGCGTAGGTCGTTCTTTGCATGAATCTCCAGAAGTTCCAAATTTTGGGAAAAGAGGGAGAGGAGCTAAATTAAAAGAAGGGCTGGTTATTGCTATTGAGCCAATGGTTAATCTAGGAAAACGAAATGTGGTTCAAAGTAATGATGGCTGGACAATAAAAACATCTGATCATAGTCCATCAGCACACTATGAACATACAATAGCCATTAATAATGGTAAGTGTGATGTTTTGACAACATTTGAATATATAGAAGAAGTTTTCAAAATATAGATAATGGCAAAACAACCATCCATAGAACAAGACGGTGTAATAACAGAAGCCCTTTCTAACGCAATGTTTCGCGTAGAGTTGCAAAATGGCCACGAAGTTATTGCCCATATCTCTGGTAAAATGAGAATGAATTACATTAAGATTTTGCCAGGTGATAAAGTAAAACTGGAGATGTCTCCTTATGATTTAAGTAAGGGACGTATTGTATATCGATACAAATAAAGAGATATGAAAGTTAAAGCATCAGTAAAAAAACGTAGCGCTGATTGCAAAATTATCAGACGCAAAGGTAAAGTTTACGTGATTAATAAAAAGAATCCGAGGTTTAAACAACGACAAGGATAATGGCTAGATTAGCAGGAGTAGACATCCCTGACAAAAAAAGGGGAGAAGTAAGTTTGACTTATATTTACGGCATTGGTCTTAGCACAGCTCGTACTATTTTAGAGAGAGCTGGAATTGACCGCAATAAGAAAGTAATTGACTGGACAGATGAAGAGTCTAATGAGATTCGAAGTATCATCAGCTCTGAGTACAAAGTTGAAGGTGCTCTTAAGTCTGAAGTACAGTTGAGCATCAAGCGATTGATGGATATTGGATGTTACCGTGGCATTCGTCACCGTAAAGGGCTTCCATTGCGAGGACAAAAGACTAAGAATAACTCTCGTACTCGCAAAGGTAAACGTAAAACTGTTGCCAATAAGAAAAAAGCGACTAAATAATCAATAAGCTGAAGCTGTTAATTTAATAGTCGTTTATAGAGAAAAGAGTTATGAGTCAAAAAAGAAAAGACAAAGCTAAAAAGCGAGTTGTAAATGTAGAGGCGGTAGGACAAGTTCATATCAGAGCCTCTTTTAATAATATCATTATTTCAATTACCAACTCTACAGGACAAGTTATTTCTTGGGCATCTGCTGGTAAAATGGGATTTAGAGGTTCTAAAAAGAACACTCCTTATGCTGCGCAAGTAGCTGCCAAAAACTGTGCAGAAGTTGCACATGGTTTGGGTATGAGAAAGGCAGAGGTTTTTGTAAAAGGACCTGGTTCAGGACGTGAATCTGCTATTAGAACTATACAAAACATAGGTATTGAAATAACTGCGATTAAAGATGTTACACCATTGCCTCATAATGGATGTAGACCTGCAAAACGCAGAAGAGTATAATGAGGGTTTGTATAATCACTGAGAAAGAGTAGAAAATGGCTAGATATAGAGGTCCAAAATCAAAAATTTCAAGAAAGTTTGGAGAGCCTATTATGGGTCCAAGCAAAGCCCTTCAAAAGAAGGCTTACCCTCCAGGACAACACGGAAAAGGTAGACGTAAGAAGCAGTCTGAATATGCAATTCAGCTTCAGGCGAAGCAAAAAGTAAAGTATATTTATGGTGTGCTTGAGCGTCAGTTTGCAAATTTATTTGATAAAGCTGCCGGTAAACAAGGAATCACAGGTGAAAACTTGTTGAAGTTCTTGGAGGCTCGTTTAGATAATACTGTGTATCGTTTAGGAATTGCTCCTACTCGTAGAGCTGCCAGACAATTAGTTATCCACAAACATATCACTGTAAATGGTGAAGTGGCTAACGTGCCTTCTTATTCATTAAAACCAGGTGATATTGTTGGAGTTCGTGAGAAATCTAAATCTTTAGAGGTTGTTACCGAAAGTTTGATGAGCAACAGCAAGCGATTTAACTGGCTTGAGTGGGATAGCACAATGATGGCTGGTAAGTTTTTGAGCTACCCTGAACGTGATCAAATTCCTGAGAAGGTTCAAGAGCAGTTGATTGTTGAACTTTACTCTAAGTAATATTTTGTGGCGATTTTTCGCCGTTCTATACCCTTGATTACATAACATTCATAAATTCAGGAGGACACAAAATGTCATTATTAACCTTTCAAATACCAGAAAAAGTTGTAATGGATAAAACTACCGATTTTCACGGTATGTTTGAGTTTAAACCATTAGAGCCTGGTTTTGGTGTAACTGTCGGAAACGCGATACGACGAGTTTTGCTATCTTCATTAGAAGGATATGCAATTACTTGTATCAGAATACCGGGGGTGCAGCATGAGTTTTCATCCATCAAAGGAGTAATGCAAGATGTTGCAGAGATTATTTTGAACCTGAAAAAAGTACGTTTCAAAAAGATTTCTGAGAACGTTGACAGCAAGATAGTGGTGGAGGTGAGTAATCAAGAGACGTTAACGGCTGGTGATATAGGAAAATTTACTTCCTCTTTCGAAATTTTAAACCCTGATTTGGTTATTTGTAACCTTGATGAATCAGTTGATTTAGAGGTAGAGCTCTATATTGAAAAAGGAAGAGGATATGTATCTTCTGAAGATCAAAAGTTGCCAGATGCAGCTATTGGTCATATTCCTATAGATTCAATCTTTACTCCAATAAAGAACGTGCGTTACGCTGTTGAAAATACAAGGGTTGAACAGAGAACTGACTACGAAAAATTGTTGTTAGATATTCAAACTGATGGGTCTATTCACCCAGAAGAAGCTTTGAAAGGAGCTGCGAATATTCTTATTCAGCATTTCATGTTATTCTCTGATCAAAATATTATACTTGAAACAGCTAAGAAGGAAGAAGTTCAAGAGGTTGATGAGCATTTCTTACATATGCGTAAGTTGCTTAAAACACCAATTAGTGACTTAGATCTTTCGGTAAGAGCGTATAATTGTTTGAAATCTGCGGATATTAGAACATTGGGTGATTTAGTGAAATTGGACATTGCCGATATGATGAAATTCCGAAACTTTGGTAAGAAATCTCTTACTGAGTTGGAACAACTAGTTGCTGAGAAGGGATTGTCGTTTGGCATGGACGTATCGAAGTATAAACTTGACGAAGAATAAAGATGAGACATAGAAAGGGATTCAATCATTTGGGAAGAACTGCCCCACACAGAAAGGCAATGCTTTCCAATATGGCGTCTTCTTTAATTTTGCATAAACGAATTAAAACTACAGTTGCCAAGGCAAAAGCATTACGTCAGTATGTAGAGCCTCTTTTAACAAAGGCTAAGAATGACAATATGCATTCTCGTCGTGTAGTGTTTTCTTATTTGCAGGATAAAGAATCTGTAAAAGAATTGTTTGACGAAGTTGCTGATAAGATTTCTAATAGAAACGGTGGTTATACCCGCATTATTAAATTGGGTAACCGTTTGGGTGACAACGCTGAGATGTGTTTGATAGAGTTAGTTGATTATAACGAAACCTATCAGCCTGAAGCAAAAGCCAAGAAACCTAAAACTCGTCGTAGCCGTCGTGGAGGTGGTAAGAAGAATACAGAAAATACTCCAGACACAGATGCTAAAGTAGAAGATAAAGCGCCTGAGAACAAATCTGAGGATGCTAAAGGTGACGATAAGGAATAATAGCATTTATCTGGTTCATATAAAATTTATAGGATTAAACTGCGGTTTAATCCTTTTTTGCTTTAGTACTTTTATTAAAATTAGTTGAAACTGATATGTGGTTTGAAAAATTAACAGGTTTCAAAGAAGAGTCACCTAATCAGGTAAGAGCAAACCTTCAAATGAAAGGCAATACTTTGACCTCTTTGGTAAATGGTAGAAGCTGGAACTTTGGTAGGTTGGAAATACCACGGTTAGAAAGTTTAAGAGAAACAGCTTTAGTCATTGTAAAGAGACTACCCTCACAAGGCATCAAGGTGGCAGAGATAGTTGGTAATGTGCAGGTTTTTCATAAACAGAAAGAAAATCAAGGGGCTTTGTTTCAGGCTGCTTCACAGTTTAACTTGCTTGAGATGGTGGGGCCTGGGGTAGTCCCAGAAAGAGGAATAGGTATTTATTCACTTGATCATACCCAAGGACCCGCTTGTGCTATTGCTTGTGGGGCAGGTACTATTTATCGAAACTATTTCGTTGAAGTAAATGGGCAAATCGGTCAAACTAGAGGACATCAGATTGATTGTTTGGAAGATGTAGGAGATGCCTTACAAAATGAAGATGATAAACTCTGGACAATGCGGAATGGCTATGCCTTGGCTAACAAGCAAGGATTAAAAAATATAACACAGCAGATAAAAGCCTTAGATGCGACTGGTTATGAAGCTTTGAAAGGAAAGCTAAAAATTGGGTTGCAGTGGGATACAGAAGTAACAATTGACGACAATGCTCAAAGAGTGGCGCAGGCGTATTGTTCTGCGTTACCTGTGGCGTACTCCTTATTAGATGAGAGTTTGTGGGAGGCTTTTGCCCGATTGGTATTAGAGGCTACCTATGAAGCAACCTTGGCAGCAGGTGTGATCAATTTAGAGCAAACAGGGTGTAACAAGGTTTTTCTTACACTAGTGGGAGGCGGTGCTTTTGGTAATGACACGGTTTGGATAACTGACGCTATAAAGCAAGCCATTAGGAAGTTTGAAAATACAGGCTTAGATATTGGGATAGTAAGTTATGGTAGATCGAGTTCGCGAGTAAAACGATTGGTTAATGAAATAAGCCAAGGAGAGTAAAAATGTAATTTTGAGCGATACATTTGACAGTTTTAGAGAGAGGAATAGCAATATATAAAGTTTTTGATTTGCTTGATGAAAGCAAGCTATAGAAAGAAAGAATCATGCAGCAATATACAGATTTGGTACAGCACGTATTGGAAAATGGCGTGTGTAAGGGTGACAGAACTGGAACAGGTACATTAAGCGTTTTTGGGTATCAAATGCGTTTTAATCTGGCAGATGGTTTTCCTTTGGTAACTACCAAAAAAATACATTTACGGTCGGTTATTCATGAGCTTTTGTGGTTTTTGAAGGGTGATACCAATATACGCTATTTGCAAGACAATGGAGTGACTATTTGGGATGAGTGGGCTGATGATGACGGGAACTTAGGGTCGGTATATGGAGCTCAATGGAGAAGCTGGCAAGCTGCAACTGGTGAAACGGTTGACCAGATTACTAATTTGATTGATCAAATTAAGCGAAATCCCAATTCGCGCCGCCTGATGGTAAGTGCGTGGAACGTGGGCGAAATAGATAAAATGGCCTTACCGCCTTGTCATACTATGTTTCAGTTTTATGTAGCTGAGGATAAGCTATCGTGTCAGTTGTATCAACGAAGCGCGGATATAGGGCTAGGAGTTCCGTTTAATATTGCATCTTATGCTTTATTATTAGAAATGGTTGCCCAGGTTACTGGCCTAAAGGCTGGCGAGTTTATCCATACTTTTGGTGATGCTCATATCTATGCTAACCACGAAAAGGCGCTACGTGAACAAATTCAGCGTAAACCTTATGCTTTACCACGACTTGAGTTAAACAGTGAGGTAAAAGACCTGTTTAAGTTTACCTATGAAGATATTAAGGTGATAGATTATCAATATCATCCAATGATAAAATTACCAGTAGCTGTATAATATATAAATAGGGTTTGGTTACCTTAATGGCAGGTTTTCGGTAAAATAGTTGTTTAGTAGATGTCCCGACCATATTTTTTATCCGGATGGGGTTACTATGCTAAAAAAATCTTATAAAGGTTTTATTTATCATTCGTGATTATTTTTTAAGTTTGTTACTGATAACATTATCTTAATTCTAAAATGGCTTAGACTATGAATTTGAAAAAACTACTTCAAACTAAATACATCCTGGTAGTACTAACTGTGTCGTTGTATGCTTGTGGTGGCTCTAAGGAGGGTAAAAATGGCAATGCAGATACTGGGAAGGATACTGCCAAAAACATTGTAAATGATATTAAAGAACAGAATAAAAAGGTACTGACTAAAATTCCCGAGCCTTCTGAAATTCCATATATGATTAAACAAACGGGAGCAGAGTTTGACCCTAAACTCGCTAACTCTCCTGCTTCAAGTGATAAATACAAGACAACTAACAGTAAAGCTGCGTTGAACTTGGGTGTTTATGCTACTGATCTGGGGTATATGGTGATTTATGACAAAGTACAAAATGCCATTGATTATATGAATGCTACTCAAGGTTTGGCTGATAAATTGGGCATTGCTGGGGCTTTTTCACCTGCTACTGTGAAGCGTTTTAAGGATAACCTTTCAAGCATTGATTCATTGACTAAGATTATCAATGAGTCGATGAAGAAATCGGATGATTACCTGAAAAGCGAAGAACGAAATGATATTGCAGCGTTGATTTTTACAGGGAGTTTTCTTGAAGGTTTGTTTGTGGCAACAGAGCTTGTGGCTAACTACCCTAAAGATGAGTTGCCAGAAGAAGCTCGTATTCAGGTTTTAGTAGGCTTGGTAAGAGAAGTTATTAAACAAAAAGTGCCTTTGGGTGAGTTGATCAAAGCTTTGAAAGCCTTGAACGATAAGCCTGCCGATGTAAATAAATTAGTAACTGATTTGGAAGAGTTATATAAGATTTACGAAGATTTGAATATGGAAGAGAAGATCAGAAAAAACAAAGGCGACTTGATTTTGTCTGATAAATCATTGATTGGTATTACTAAAAAAGTAAATGCTATAAGGGCAGACATAGTAAACTAAATGAATTAGGTAAATGTTATTTTCCGCAAGGAAAACATAAGATAAATAACAAAAAAAGCACGGGTCTTGTGATCGGTGCTTTTTTTGTGGTGGTGAGGAGCCTATGAAGATTTTTAGATTTGCGAAAAATATACGTAGGTATAAAAATTATTCAAGCTTTTTGCTATTTTTACAGAGTAAGAATAATAAATTTTGAGAATTAAATGACCTTATAGAAATAAGATACGTCAGTGTAAACTAATATTTTGCTGTTGGGCAAGGCAAAAATACTGTCTGATTTAGGTACACCGCTTTTTTGAAGTGGGCAACAAATAAGTATGTATAGTTTAACAAGCGTATGTTATTTGGTTAAGGTTGTTAAGCAGCTTTACTTATCTAAACTGATTAATTTAGGTAGGGATATAATTGTATTAAACTATGAGTGAACCTGTTCTGAAGTCTATTATCCAATTAATGGCAATATCTGCAAGTGTTGATGGAGTTATATCGGCTTCGGAGAAAAGAGTAATTACAGATTTTATTCAAGAACAGTTAAGTGCTGAGGCGACTGATGCTTTTATTCAGTTGTTTAACGAGTATGCAGACATTGCATTGGCTGGGCATATCCAAACGATTAATATTTGTAAACGAATTAATGAAGAACTAAATCAAAAGCAAAAAATTATTGTATTGTTTCACTTGTTGGAATTGGTAAATTCTGATGGAAACTTGCACAGTGATGAAAGTAACTTTATAGATGAAGTTGCCCAAGCTTTTAATATAGATGAGCACGAGTACAGTATTATTAAGGCGTTTGTAATTGATGATGATGCGCTTAAGCTGGGTTTACAAAATATACTGATTATTAGTAGTCAAAAATTTGACAGTAAAATAAAACATGTACATCGACCTAATTTTAAATCATCGGTAGGCATTTTACGCATACCAAGTGTAGAAATGTATATGTTGAAGTATTTTGCGGGTGAAACAGATACCTACCTCAATGGCTTTTTGCTCAAAGATCGTCATATCTATACCTTCTCTAATGGCTCTTCTATTCGTGCCGACCTGATTGACCCTATTTATTACAGTGATGTAGTCAGTAACTTTCTTCAAGAGCAAAACGTAGCACGTATTACCTTTGAAGCTTCGCATGTGTACTATACTTTTCGTGGAGGTAAAATAGGCTTACGTGATATTAATGTGACCGAAGAGTCAGGAAAGTTGATAGGTATCATGGGGGCTAGTGGTTCTGGAAAGTCTACCCTAATCAATGTGTTGAATGGCAATGAGGCACCTTTGGGGGGCAAGGTACTAATCAACGGAGTGGATATTCATGACAGTGAAGAAAAAAGCAAGATAAGGGGAGTAGTAGGTTATGTACCCCAAGACGACTTGTTGATAGAAGAGCTTACAGTGTATCAAAACTTATATTATGCAGCAAAACTTTGCTTTGGACATTATCAAGAAGAAGAGATAGATGAACTAGTGATAAAAACACTGGTGAGCTTGGGCTTACTGGAGGCTAAAAACCTAAAAGTAGGTAGCTCCATGGAAAAGATCATCAGTGGGGGACAACGCAAGCGTTTGAACATAGGATTGGAGTTGCTACGGGAACCTTCCATTTTATTTATAGATGAACCCACCTCTGGGTTGTCATCTAATGACTCTGAAAATATTCTTGACCTACTTAAAGAGCTTTCGCTGAAAGGTAAACTTATTTTTGTAGTGATTCATCAGCCTTCGTCTGACATTTTCAAAATGTTTGACAAACTCATTATATTAGACGTAGGTGGGTATCAAATTTATTATGGTAATCCTATAGAGGCAGTCACCTATTTTAAAGACCTGGAAAACCTGATCAATAGCTCGCAGGGAGTGTGCCCCACCTGTGGTAATGTAAACCCTGAACAGATATTTAATATTATAGAAACTAAAATTGTAGATGAGTATGGACGTTATACTCCACAACGAAAAGTTTCACCAACTCAATGGCATAAGTACTTCAAAGAACGAATATCGTTACCCAAAGTAGAGGCTATCAAAGAACCTCCCAAGAGCACGCTTCACTTACCTTCCCGTTTTCGTCAATTTATGATTTTTAGCTTTCGTGATATACTCGCTAAGCTAAGTAATGCTCAATATATGGCGATTGGCTTGCTGGAGGCACCGTTGCTTGCCGTAATACTGGCGTATATTGTACGGTTTTATAGGGTAGACCAAGAGACTGGGAATGGCTCGTATGTGTTTAGTGAAAACATGAATGTACCTGCGTATATTTTTATGAGTATTATTGTGGCATTGTTTATTGGGCTGACCATTAGTGCTGAAGAAATATTTAAAGATGCGAAGATACTCAAACGGGAGCGGTTTTTACACCTGAGCCATAGCAGTTATTTGTTTTCTAAAATCTTTATACTTTTTGCTTTTTCGGCTTATCAAACAATGACTTTTGTATTGGTAGGAGCGCTCATTCTGGGAATCAAAGGCATGACCTTTACCTATTGGATGGTGCTGTTTTCTATTGCTTGCAATGCCAATATGATGGGGCTAAATATCTCTCGTACTTTTAACTCAGTCATTACTATTTACATTCTAATTCCTTTACTTATTATCCCACAATTGATCTTAGGGGGAATTGTAGTAAAGTTTGAAAATGTTAACCCACAGTTGGCCTCTGAAAACAATGTGCCTTGGATCAGTGAGTTTATGGTGTCGCGTTGGTCATTTGAGGCACTTGCAGTCAGCCAGTTTAAAGATAACCCACACGAAAGAGGTTTTTACGAGTATGATCACCAAATGGCAACTGCCGATTATAAAAAGGTGTATTTTATTCCTACGCTTGAGTCTAAACTATCGTATTGCCTTACCCATATCAAAGACAATGATGACAAGGTCAGGAACAAAGTACAGAGAGACTTGAAAATATTGCGTAATGAAGTGGGTAAAGAACTGAAAAAAGTGCCAGGTATTCAGCTAAAAAAATACCCTGAATTAAGCTACGAAGGTTTTGATTTTGCCGTAGGCGAAGCTACCAAAGTGTATCTGAAAAAGCTAAGGTTGTATTATGTGCGTATGTATAACAAAGCAAGCAAAGCCAAAGATAGGCTCATTCGTGAACGGACTAAAACTAAAGAAGGCAAAGCGGCTTTCTTAAGTTCGTTGAATCGCTACCACAACAAACAAGTAGCAGACATGGTAAAAAACACTAGCAACCCATTACGTATTTCTGAGTCAGACGGCAAGCTTATTCAGCATATTTACCCTGTGTTTCAGGATCCCGACAATGTAAGTAATTTGTTGGACTTTAGGGCACACTTTTTTGCGCCCCGCAAACACTTTATGGGTTTTTATATAGATACACTTTGGTTTAACCTTGGGGCAATATGGTTTGCCACCTTGATGCTGTTTATTAGCCTGTATTTCAAACTGTTTAAGCGGGTACTTACTTTCTTAAGCTTTCGCAAAAGCTTCCGTTAATTTTTTTGAATCATAATACTGGATCAATATCATAACAACCTGTTGGTATATAACTAAAAAATAAGTACTCAATGAAAATACTACATACAGCAGATTGGCATTTAGGAAAAAAGCTGGAAACGTATACTCGTTTGCCAGAGCAGGAAGAAGTGCTGGACGAAATTTGTCAAATAGCTGATCGTGAGGCCGTAGATGTAGTGATAGTAGCCGGTGACCTGTACGATACCTTTAATCCTACCAATGATGCCATCACACTATTTTATAAAACCCTCAAACGTATCTCAAAAAATGGCACTCGACCAGTAATTGCCATTGCAGGCAACCATGACTCGCCCGACCGCATAGAAGCTCCTGATCCTTTAGCAAAAGAATGTGGCATTGTGTTGTTGGGGTTTCCTCATTCTGAGGTAAGTCCATTTAAGCTAGATACCGGATTGGAAGTAACTAAGTCTGAGCAAGGATTTTTAGAAATGAAAGTGCCAGGGCATGATGCCCCATTACGTTTGATTGTAACACCTTATGCGAATGAATTGCGTCTGAAAACATTTTTAGGCTTGACCGACAAAGAAGGAGAGTTGCGTAACTTGCTACAGCAAAGGTGGCAACAACTTGCTGATACTCATTGCAACCCGCAAGGCATTAATATGCTGGTTGCTCACTTGTTTATGATGAAAAAAGGGGGAGAAGCACCTGTAGAAGACGAGTCGGAAAAATCTATTTTGCACATAGGAGGCGCCCAGCAAATATATACTGAACAAGTACCTTCGCAAATGCAATATGTGGCATTGGGGCACTTGCATCGCTACCAAAACATAAGTGGCGCTCCCTGCCCGGTAGTATATAGCAGTAGCCCATTGGCATATAGTTTTGCCGAAGCCAACCAAACCAAGTATGTAGCAATAATAGAGGCTGCGCCTGGTAAACCAGTAGAGGTAAATCGCATTGCCCTTGAAAAAGGAAAAAAACTACTGCGGGGTAGATTTGATGAAATGGACAAGGCAGTAGAATGGCTCAAAGAAAACCAAAATGCTTTGGTAGAGATTACCATTGTAACTGATCATTACTTGACTGCTAAAGAACGCAAAACCCTCAATGAACACCATTCGGGTATCATTGCTATTATACCTGATGTAAAAAATAAGAACCCAAATTTATCAGACAAGGCATCAAGCATTGATACCAGCAAGCACATCGATGATTTGTTTCGCGATTATTTTAAATCAAAAAACAACGACCAGGAACCCAACGATCGTTTGATGGATTTGTTTAGGGAGGTGAGGAGTAAGTAAAAACTTAAATGGTTGTGTGAAACGAGTCTAAAATCATTTACAAAAAGAGAATCTTTTGCTCAAAGCGTAACAATGGAAAGTAAAAGCTCAAGGCAGTGATGTTGCCTTGAGCTTTGTTGCTTTTGACTTGTTACACTTCTTTGGTTTGAGTAAGCAAGTCGTACAGATTAAATTCGTTGAGTAGGCATTGCAGCTCTATAATAGTATTTTGCAAATAGCGCGTGAGTTGCTCAGACTCGTTTGCCCGAAGGTAATCGAGCGAGGTATCAGCGTTGAGAGCAAAAGCCTCTAAACGAATACGTAAACTAAGGGCAAATAAATCTAAAGGTTGAGCGGGCACCTCAATTTGTGCCTCCAAATTTAAATTAATATCTTGCATACTGTATGCATTAAGTTGTTTTACAAAAAGCCCTTGAGGAAGGTTCCAAGCTAAACCTCTTGGGCTTATATTCTTACCGTAAGAATATGAACAAATATAACAAAAAAGCTTACCTTTTGCAAGAAAAATAAAGGTTAAGTTGCTGGTTATCAAGTAACTAAATGTGAATGTTTAGCATTGCTTCATGCGCATATATAATTCCCTTCGCACTCTCCTATAATTCAAAAACAGTGTTTGTTAGCAAAAAGAAAACTTAGTCTTGTCCATCTCTCAACAACCTGATGTATTGATGCCAAGGACCAACATCTTGAGCATAATGCTTTACCAATGCCCGCGATATTTGATTGAGGTGTGCCATATCATGGATAGTCCAGGTAGCAAGCAACTCTTGTAGAGTGACTGTACCCAAGTCGGGATGAATGCCTGTTTTAGTCAAATCTGTTGGGCTTAAGTTCCAGGATTTTAACTCTTGTAAATTGGCTTGCTGGAGTTGGTCAAACTCCTCTAGTAACTCATCTAAGGTTGTGCCTACCGATAATTGCTCTTGAGCAAAGCGATCAAAGGGCACAAATGTTTTATCGGCTTGGTTGCCCAAAATAATTCGCCCTCGTGGTATCCAATCGGTTTGCTCTCCGTGGATCAAATGCCCTACGATGTCAAAAGCGTTCCAGGTGTTTGCCCCCTCGTTGATGTGCGCCCAATCATATTGCAAACCCGTAAATAGCGTCTTATATGCTTGCGGGGTACGTGCCAACAACTCAATAGATTTATCTAAATGAAAATTCATCGTTTTTATGGTCAAGAAAGTCAAAAGTTCTTATGTTGTCAAAATTTTGCTGGAAAATTAGGAGCGAGGCAATTAACAATTTGGTTGCCCTGATAACCCATTGTTCCTTCCATAAGTATAAGTAAACCTGGGTTAAAACAGGAAAGCAGGTTCTACGTTTATTATTATGAAGACTGAAAATGGTTGACTTAATCACTTGCTATAAACCCTCAACTACTAGGTTCCAACTATTCAAAATTGTCTAACATCGTCTTTCTTTATGCGAACTTGCTCATTTTTATTAATGTGTTCATTGAGTTTTTTAATGATGGTCTGTTTATCATTACAAGCCCAAAATAAGCTCAAGGTAGATTCTCTGAAAGAAGTGCTCCAGGCTAATATTTCAGACAAACAAAAGGCAGACACATATAATTGTTTAGCCTATCAATACAGGTATGCTGACTCTTCTAAAGTAGCTTTTTATACTTCTCAGTCAATAATGTTGGCAAAAAAAGCCAACTATGGCGCTGCACAAGCCGATGCCTTGTACTACCTGGGGTGGGTTACCATGATCAAAGGACACTACCAAGAAGCAAACCGTTTTTATGAACACTGCATGGAGGTGGCACAAGAAGCTGGCTATGCAAAAGGTAAGGCCAATGCCCTGAACGGGATAGGGGTTGTTTATCGTATGCAAAGCAACTACCCTCAGGCATTAAAAATGTACCAAAAATCTCTCAAGATTCGATACAAAATCGGCGATCAAAGGGCAGTAGCAGAAAGCTATAACAATATAGGTTTTGTTTACTTGTGTCAGAGCAAACATACTCAAGCGCTCAGAATGTATCATACCGCCCTTATTATATACAAACAAACTAGAGATTTGCAAGGAATAGGCAGGAGTTATGTGAAAATAGGAGAGGTACACCGTATACTCAACGAATACCCTCAGGCACTTAAAATGCACCAAAATGCGCTTCGAGCTCACAAAAAGTTGAGGAATAAGCAACAGATGGCACTTAGCTACATTAAAATAGGTGATGTGTATCGAGCACAAGGCAACTATCTTAAGGCATTTAAAGTCTATCAAGAGTCTCTCAAGTTGCAGGAACAGATTAGTGATAAAGTAGGTGTATCTTGGAGTTACTTTAAACTAGGAGAGGTACATCGCATGCAAAGAGAATATGACCAAGCACTTAAAATGCACCAAAAAGCGCTTAAAATACGCAAGCAAATCAGAATTAAAAGACTTACTGCCTGGAGCTATACCAAACTGGGGCGCATATACGACTTGCAAGGTGCGCATTTCCAGGCACTCAATATGCACCAAAAAGCGCTTAAAATACGCGAGCAAATTGGAGATCAGATTGACATTAGCTGGAGCTATGATGAAATAGGCAAAATACACTGTATTCGGAAAGAGTACAAGCAGGCACTCAAGATGCACAAGGAAGCGCTTAAAATACGAAAAAAGCTGGGTGCCAAAACCTGGGAGGTGAAGTCTTACCTGTTGATAGGGCGAGTTTATCTCACCCAAAAGAGAGCCGATTCGGTCAAGTTTTATTTTGAAAAAGCCTTGGCATTGAGGGGGGAAATTGGAGAGCCACTGGCACAAGATTACGTAATTTTAGGAACCGCCTATTGTGTACTGGGTAATTATAAAGAAGCCCAACACCACTTGGAAAAAGGCATTCAGATGGCTAAAGAAAATGGTCGACCAGAGACTGTTAGGGACGGAGCTGAGTACTTGGTCAAAACTTATGAGGGGCTAGGACAAATTGACAAAGCTTACCAGTGTCTGAAGCTTTTCACACAAATGGCAGATAGTTTGCTTAATGGGGAAAATATTCGTAAAGTAGCCCAGTTAGAGGAGAGGTACATAGCAGGTAAACAGCAAGATTCACTTTCGGCGATTCAAGCGAGCGAACGGAAAGTATTGGTGGCTGAGATTAACGCCCAAAGAGCCAACCGCCGTACAGCATTGATCGGAGCCGGTTTGTTGGTGATACTACTCTTGGTTTTGGGTTTGTTTTATCATAGCAAACAACGTGGTAACCAGATGCTGGTTGCTACCAATGCCCAATTGGTAGAGCTAGACCGATTTAAACAGCAAATGCTTGGAATGATTGTACATGACCTCAAAAATCCACTCAACTCTATTATTGGCTTATCTGAAGAGCAAACCAACCCCCAGTTTTTTACTGACATCAATCGTTCGGGTAAGCGTATGCATCACCTGATTATGAATATATTGGATGTGCAAAAAATGGAAGAGCACCGACTAAAAATTGAGCCACAAACTACTTTGGCAGAAACCATCATCAATGCAGCTGTAGCACAAGTAAACTACATTATACAAGAAAAAGGACTAAAGCTCAAAGTGGGATGTTTGACTGGTTTTTCTGTAAACGTAGATATTGATCTAATGGAACGGGTAGTGGTAAACCTGTTAACCAACGCTACCAAATATACGCCTGTAGGTGGCACAATCACCATTGATATAGTGTCTGATGCCCCAACGGGTTTTTGCAAAATACAGGTAAGTGATACAGGGGTGGGCATTGCGCCTGAACATTTAGATAAAGTATTTGATAAGTACCAGCAGGCTTTTGCCAAAAAATTGGGACAGATGCGTTCTACTGGGTTGGGGCTTACCTTTTGTAAGTTGGCAACCGAGGCGCATGGGGGAAACTTAGAGGTTGCTTCTGTTCGGGGCAAAGGAGCTACTTTTGGGTTTACTGTGCCCTTGTCAGAAAACCAGCCCATATCATTGCCTCAGGAACTAAAAACAGAAATTACGGATGTCAGCGACTCACAAAATATTGTGCTCACATTTACCAAAACAGAAAAAGAAATACTACAGTCTATTCTTCCCCAGCTGGTAAAATGTAAGTTGTATGAAATAAGTAAAATAGGGAAAATACTGGATACATTACCCGTAGATGTAAGTGAAAATATTAAGGAATGGATGAGTGCATTGAAGGACGCGATATATACACATGATACTACGCGTTTTCAGGAGTTGCTAGATATAGTGCAGTAAGCAGTAGTATCTGTTATTTACCCTCCTACTTTTTAACCAACGGCTTGTCTTAGTAGTATCTTGTTAGTTTTAATTTTACTACTATGAAACAAACCATATTTGTAAGTATGTTGTTATGGCTCAGTATGCCTGCTACTGGCATTGGTCAGGCAAATCTGCCCAAGCATCTGACAGTAACCCTCAACACGCATACCCATAGCATTTATATTAACGGTCAAACGATCTTGCAACCCTTTGACCTCAAGCAAATAAACCGAATATTAGGTAAGCCCAGCCGTACTCAAACACACACTCGTAAAATACGCTTCGAGAGACGAGGCTATCGGAGTGTACCACCTACTTCTGAAATGATAGATATGACAGAGTATTATTATATTTATGATCAATGGGGGTTGATGTTTGTCAAGAGCAACTCTATAATCAAAGCCAAACCTTTGAAACTCATCGTGTTTTTTCGTAACCCAAGAATATTTACTAATACCCGTTCCTTCAACTACCGCCCTTATACTGCCTTTGTTGGTACCCTGAACCTTAATGGAAATACCGTGTTGCCCAATCAAAAAGTAGTACCTGCTGGAGTAGATGATCAAAGCGAAGGGTTTACTCAGTGGGGTGTTTTATGGGGAGCTACTTCTATAGGTACTGTGATAGACCGCCTGTATAGTGCCAAAGCATCACCTCATCTAATGATATATTTGGATGCGGGCAAAACTCAACGTATAAGTTATATAAAAGTTTTTTCAAAAAGCCATTGATTGTTGTTTAGCATAGCACTATCCTCACCCAGGCTTGCTTAGCCCCCCAACACAGCCCTCAAACCCTCCAATGTACGGTTTTTCACGGCTGCCCAGGCATCTTGTAAGGCAGGGTTGCTTGCTGTTTCATACTTTTGCCACAAGTAATCGTTTTTTGCCACCGTTATAATCAGTTGATCCATAAATGCCTCATAAAATTCCATCCCTAGTTTGTTGTGCCCTTTGATCTGCGAAATATGCCCATAAATAGAAGAATGCTCTATATTACCCAACAATAATAGTAAGGCATTACGAAGCTTTCGCTTACGGTTCCGATCGTTATCTACTACCTCAGGAGCAGTAAAGTAGGCTTTGATCTGTTCACCCAAAGCTGGATGAGCAAACAAGGCTTCATAAAAATGATTAAAAAACTCAGGGTTGCGAATACAGCAACGCCTATAGCTTGCCAGCGCCAAATCAATACTTTTGTTTTTATGCAAGTGAATTGCCTGAAGTTCGTGTTTTACCTCGCCCATACTAAAGTAGCGGTCATTGGGGTGGTACGCCAGCATTTTCTTTAATACACTCCGGAGTTTTGTATCTTCTATTTGTGCCAATACCTGTTGATTGACCTTTTGTACATTAAAAAAGTGGAGGCGATGTTGAAATACCTCTTGTAGTGAAGCCTTACCTCGGCTTAGTGGACGAAACAAAGGCGTGCCTGTGAGCATCTCAAAAATAACCGCACCTAACGAAAACTGGTCAGACTTTTCGGTAGCATTGCGCATATCGGCCAAAGCCTCTGGAGCCGCATAATGCAAGTCGGCAAGAAAGTGTTCTCCCTCCTGCGGTGTTTTTACATTATCAAGTAGCTCAAATGGCGAAATAATAGGCTTTAGCTCATTATCTATTAGTATTTTAGACGAACGAATTCGTTGATGAATTTCTCCATGAGTATGTAAATAATCAATGGCATCTGCCAATTGAATTGCCATCTCTATAGCGCTGACTCTGGTAAGTGGCAATACCCTCAAAATAGATTGAAGCGAAATACCATCTACATACTCTAGTATCAGGCATTGCGGAAAGCTGTCTAAATGGGTACCCAATATTTTAATGATGTTGCGATGTTTGAAGTTCAATATTCGGTCGATACGGGCATCTCTGGCTCGTTTGCTTGCTGTCTGAGTTTCTTTATCTACCGGACCAAACTCGTATTTTTTTAGTGCCCTGATGATTATCCTACGGTTAGAGTTGAGTTCGGTACCGTGGTAAAATACCGCCGAATTGCCATTGATAGGATCTTTTACCTCATAATGAGCCGCTAGTTTGAGTTTGAGTTGTTTTTCCAGCGATTTAGACGAAATTCGGAAAAGGTAGGCAAAGTTGTTTCTTGCAAAACCTTCAATATCATCGCATAATTTAAGGGTTGTACGCCTCAACAAGTTTTTTTCCAGTTCTATATTTTCTGAAGTAGCCACCCGTCCCAATTCGTTCGACTTGTTTTCCTTTATTCTTGCCCTTAGGTTGAGGTATTCGTTTCTAAGTTCTTCTACCGTATCAAAAAAAGCATCGTCTAAAATACGGCAGGCAATATCCAGGTCATTGCTGGAAACACGTTGTTTTAGGTTTTTCATTATCTGGAAGTTTTTGGTAGTTTGTTTTACAAGTTAGCACAAATCAAAAACTTAGCAAATGCCTGGCAGCAAGTTGATGGTCTAATAAGTTGTGTGGGTTTTGTTTTTGAGATGAATAAAGTTTGTTGCTGGCAGTAAAATAGTCCAAAGTTCAGAATGGGTTGATTTTAAACAAGCCCTCAATGTTAAAAGATACGTGTGTGCGGCAAAAGCTTCTTCCACCTGTTTTTTTCTACCTTGCTTACTTGTGTACCACTCAGGTTGAGGGTGTGCAAGTTTTGCAATAGTGTTAGTTCTTCGGGTAAATATTGGATGGGATTGTTGGCAAGAATCAAATACCTGAGTTTAGACAAATGTCTTATGCTGGCAGGTAGGCTAGTAATGTGATTATAGCTCAGTGCTAAGGTGTTGAGTTGGGTGAGGTGGCCTATCTCTTCAGGCAGCGTGTGTAGTTGATTCATTACCAAAGAAAGTTTTGTAAGTTGTTGCCACCGCCCTACAAATCCAGGCAGTTGGGTGAGTTGGTTATCGTCAATTCTCAACACCTTTAACCTGTTTAGGTAAGCCATTTCAGTCGGTAAACTGGTAATTTGATTGTTAGATAGCACTAGTTCCTGGAGCTTGAATAACTCGCCAATGTGTAAAGGAATGGCTTCTATTTTCAATGCTGACAAATCAAGTTGTTCGAACTTTTCGAGCGAGCGTAATAGTCCGTACTTAAGAAATCCAAGTATTACCCCACGGTTGAGTTTTTTTGGGGGTGTAGGTGGTCGGTTAGAACAGTTACCTGAACGTTCTTCTTTATTTTTGTCATCAATTATAATACTCATTCTAATTGCCAGATTTGTAACTTTAACTATTGCATCGGTTGAATGTTTATTGAAAGCCTGTTTTTAATAAATAATCTACTTGTAAACTAGTGAAAGTCAGTATATAAAGCAATAAAAAACGAAGTTCTTGGTGGAACTTCGTTTTTTATTAGACAAGTGTTTGGTTATTTCTCCAGTTAATTGGCAGCCACAAGTTCTACCTCAAATACCAATACGGAATTGGGAGGAATGTCAGCACCTATGCTTCGAGCGCCATACGCCAATGCTGAAGGAATCACAAAAGTAGCTTTATCGCCTACTTTTAATAAAGTGATGCCTTCATCCCAGCCTCTAATCACTTGTCCTTTGCCCAAAGTAAACTCAATAGGTTCATAAGGACGTTTGGGATTATACTTTCCGCTTTTTTTTGCTACAGCCTTTACATTGGTATCAAACACTTTTCCATTGAGTAGCTTACCAGTATAATTGACTTTTACTTTACTACCTGGGGTCGCTTTTTTGCCTTTGCCTGCTTTTCGTATCACATAGTGTAACCCTGAAGCGGTTACTTTTGCATTACCCAACTTCTTTTCTTGTAGGTATTGTTGAATCTTCGCCTTTTCTTTGATTTTGAGTTGTTGGTCATCATTTTTACCTTTAATCCCCACCAACTCTACCTCAAATACTAATACCGAATTGGGTGGAATATCTCCCCCAGCACCACGCTCACCGTAACCCAAATAAGAAGGAACCAGCAAGGTAGCTTTGGCGCCTGGCTTTAGCAAAGCAATGCCTTCATCCCAACCCTTGATTACTCGTCCTCTGCCTATCTGAAATTCAAACGGCTTATAAGGGCGTCCAGGGTTGTATTTACCGTGTACTTTGGCTTGATCTTCTAGACTTGTGTCAAATACTTTCCCATTGGTAAGCTTACCCGTATAGTTTACTTTTACCGTTTCGCCTGGTTTGGGCAGGGCACCCTTGCCTGCCTGGTGTATTACATAGTGTAAACCAGAAGCTGTAGCTTGTACATTCTTTAATTTTTGCTCAGCAATGTATTTATCCATGATAATCTTTTCACGGGCACGCATTTTTGCCAGTTTTCTTTGTTGAGCCTCTAACATTTCGGTTTGGTTGCGCACTTTTATTACCTTTATTATATAAGAAATATAGGTACCTTGTTTGGCAAAAGGAGGCATTGGACGTTTGCTGTATTTAGCCACTGTATCTACTGGACTATCTATCAATGCACTGTCACCCTCGGCAAGCAAAGCAAAAGCCTCAGTAATATCGCCTTTAAACTGGGGAGGCTTAATGGGGAGGTTTTCTACTGGTGTACCTTGAGTAAAACTATTGGTAAGTACTTTGCCGTCGGGAGTGGTCATTTTGAAATGAAAGCTCATAAAATCCCCCATTTTACATTTACGGGCAGTTTTATTGTGCTTAAGTAGCGTGTATTTAATGCCACTAGGGAGGGTTTTTTGGGCAGATTGAGCAACTACCGTTGTCAAAGCAACGCTACAAGCCATTACTACCAACCATATTTTTTTCATCATAAATATAAGATTTAGTTTTTTTCAAAATTCATTCAACAAAACCAAAAAACGTGGTTTTGCCCATTGTGTTGCATGGCACGTTGTAAAATGAAGTTATGCAAAAATAAAAAAAGAGACTTCAATCCTACTTGAAATCTCTTTTTAATCTTAGCAAATAATTCTTAACCATCAGCTGTAAATAATACCTCAATAGATATGAATTTAAAAACTGATAACTTCAGACTTGTTGCTTTTAAAACTATACTACTGCTTCACCTTTAAGGTAAGTATCTACTGGTGTATAAGGTAAGTCAAATGCAGTAGCTACAGGTTGGTATACAATCTCACCCTGAACAATGTTTAGGCCTAGCTTTAGTTCTTTACTGTCCTGACAAGCTTTTTTCCAGCCCTTGTTGGCAAGTTGAATAGCATAAGGCAAAGTAGCGTTAGTCAGAGCAACAGTAGAAGTGTAAGGTACTGCGCCAGGCATATTGGCTACACAGTAGTGTACTACTTCATCAATTACATAAGTAGGATCTTCATGTGTGGTAGGTTTACAGGTTTCAATACATCCACCTTGATCTACTGCCACATCTACTACTACAGTGCCAGGCTGCATAGTTTTCAGCATGTCTTGAGTGATCAAGTGAGGCGCTTTGGCTCCAGGAATTAATACTGCGCCTACAATCAAGTCAGAGTGTTGGATAGCTTCGGCAATATTGTACTGGTTAGACATAATAGTTTCTACATTGGCAGGCATAATATCAGCCAACTGGCGTAAACGAGGTAAACTAATATCCATAATAGTTACGTTGGCACCCAAGCCAGCCGCCATTTTAGCTGCTTGTGTTCCTACAATACCCCCACCAATAATCAGTACATTGGCAGGTTTTACACCAGGTACACCACCCAATAAAATACCACGACCACCAGTAGGCTTTTCGAGGTATTTGGCTCCTTCCTGTACTGCCATTCTTCCCGCCACCTCTGACATAGGCACCAAAAGAGGTAAAGAACGATCAGCTTTCTCAACAGTTTCATAAGCCAAACAAATAGACTTATTGTCAATCATTGCCTTAGTCAAAGCCTCAGAAGAAGCAAAGTGGAAATAAGTAAATACCAATTGGTTTTCTTTGATTAGTTTGTACTCAGAAGCAATTGGTTCTTTTACTTTAATAATCATCTCAGCAATATCATAAATTGCCTCAATATTAGGCAAAATCTGAGCACCAGCGTCTTTGTATGCTTCGTCCGAAAAACCACTACCTTCTCCCGCTTGGGTTTGTATATATACTGTATGGTTGTGATTCAACATTTCGGTTACACCTGCAGGTGTAAGGGCAACTCTACTTTCGTTTTGCTTTATCTCTTTTGGAACACCGATAATCATTGTTATGCTTTGGTTTAAATAAAAAGTGTCAAAAAAACTATGTGAAAAATGGGCAAAAAATAACTTTTCAATTTTGACTTTATGTATTGAAACATCTTTTCTTGTTTATAGCTAAAATTACCAATACAACAAGTGCCTTGTATTTAGAGCAAAACATGTAGTGTCAAGCAAGTAACTTATTTTTCAACCATTCCTTAGCAAATTTAATAAAGAAGTGGCTTAGAAATCACGTTTTCCTACAAAAAAAATATAATTAAACCTATAAATTGTGATATTTGAAAGTGTAGAAAATTAGGCAGTTTGAGTAATTTGAAAAAAAAAGCATAAGTTTTTTAAAAAAATAATCGTGATTTTATTGGATAATGAAAGGTTTTACAGTGAATTGCTTTAGAATAAAATTTGGCGAAAACAGTTTGTTTTCTGCAACATTTTTTGAAAAAACACCCCTGTTTTTATCTCCAAAGAGTATAAAAAACAATATATCTATTCAAAAAATCAAAAATAAGACAACAATATGAAGCATACCATTATACTAATTGTTATGTTCTTTGCTTTGGGTTTATGCAATATATCCTATGGGCAATCTACTACTACACACATGAAGGTGGTACAGTTTAAGAAAGGTACACAGGGAGCCTCTTACCAAGACGCCGTTATCAGAGGTGAGCGTATGGTATATGTATTGGGAGCACGTAAAGGACAAACAATGATTGTAAAGGTTTGGGCAAAGGAAAAGAATGTCGTGTTTCAAATCAGGCATAGGAAAACCAAAAAGTATTTGCCAGATACCGAGCCAGGGAAAGGTGCACGTACCTGGACAGGTGCTTTGCCTTACAGTGGCAATTACGAAGTTATAGTAGGAGGTACCAGAGGTAATGCTTCTTATAATATCAGCTTTACGATTATGTAAGTGCATTCTAAAATTTGACTAAAAACAATCAAGGGACAATGATCTAACTCATTGTCCCTTGATTGTTTGGTAGTATAGGTAATTAAATGCTTTGTGCAATCGCTTATCTTTCCAATAAAAGTGTGGTATCGCCACGACGAAACAAAGTGCGGCTAAAGTTTTCGTACACATCGGCACTCAAAGTAATGATGGTGCGTGGGCTTTTAGCGTCGTTGGTATATACATAGAACGACTCTTGGATAGGTTCAGCCTTGGTGGGGGTAAACATTAGCTCCAACATTACTCGTCCTCCCGGAGGCACTACGTTTTGCTTAAGGTTAGCTACTGTACACTTACATTCACTTACCAGTTTTTCTATTTTTAAAGGGGCATTGCCTGTATTTCTTATTTCAAAAGCCTGACGCAGTGTCAAACGGTTTTCTGTCATACCAAAATGCTTAATCTTGTTACGCATAAACAGTTTGGGAGCTGCTTTTGCTGATCCATTGCTAATATCTTTGTAGGTTTTTTTCTTACGATTGACCTTACCGCTGATAAACAAAACCACCAATTTGTTGGTTGCATTGCTATTTACAGTGATGCTCTTGTTGAAATTACCTGGACGCCCAGTGGTGTTATAAGTGGCTTTGATTTTCCCCTTTTTGCCTGGTTGTATAGCTTCTTTAGACCAGTAAGGAGTTGTACAGCCGCAAGAGGCAGTTACCTTAGAAATCTTGATGGCTTTGTTCCCTGTATTTACAAATTCAAATTCATAAGACACCATTACCCCTTCGGCAAGTTCACCAAAGTTGTGTTTCTCGGTGTCAAACTTCATTGTGCCCTGAGCATACGTACTAGCCGTTAAAAAGCAAGTTGAGGTAATCCCCAACAGGCAAATAAGTAAAAAAGAGTCTTTAAAATTTTTCATTGTGCTGTTAAACATTAAACAAGATTTAATAAGCATAGTATTATTTATTATGCTTGGTGTGATTCCTCAATATTAGATTACTCTATCACAAAAATAGCGATTATATGACAGAATTGGCTATAATTTCCATACTATCATATTTTCGATGACAAGATTGACAAATTTAATGCTAAAAATAAAAAACCACATTATTTGGTAAATCTATTTTTATAAAAAATAAATACTAATAAACTGTTTTGTTTTAGAAATTTTTTGACTACAAATTGTAATAAAAAACGTTTTGCCAAATATTATATGGGTATTCCTGAAAAGGTAAAGCTATTTGAAAGATGCTTTTTTTTGAGTAGTTTTGTAAGACACCTCTCAGGATTGTAAAATACAGTCAAAAAGTTTAACTATTCTAATAATTGCATTTCGTATGATTACAAAAGATATATCTGTAGAACAGGAACTTACTAAAGACACTATTCTAAAAGACTACCAGTTAGCATGTGAAAGCCGTGAAGCCAGTTTGATCGGGCGTAAAGAGGTTTTTATGGGCAAAGCTAAGTTTGGGATTTTTGGTGATGGCAAAGAAGTAGCTCAATTGGCTATGGCTCAGGCATTTCGCCCAGGTGATTTTCGTTCAGGGTATTATCGTGATCAAACTTTTATGTTTGCAATTGGAGAGTTAACCATGGAGCAGTATTTTGCCCAGCTATATGCACATACCTCAGTAGAAGCTGAACCTGTGTCGGCTGGTCGAATGATGAATGGGCACTTTGGAACCCGTTTGTTGGACGATGAGGGCAAGTGGAAAAACCAAAGCAATGCTTACAATGCCTCAGCTGACATATCGCCTACTGCTGGGCAAATGCCTCGCATATTGGGCATAGCTTATGCCTCTAAGCTTTATCGGCAAAATACTGATTTGCAGGTTTTTACTGATTTTTCTGATCAGGGCAACGAAATATCCTTTGGCACCATAGGCAATGCCTCTACCTCTGAAGGACTATTTTATGAAACTATCAATGCTGCCGGAGTATTACAAGTACCTATGCTCATGTCGGTATGGGACGATGAGTATGGCATATCGGTACCCAAAGAGTACCACACAACCAAAGGCAGCATTTCTAAAGTATTGGCGGGCTTTAAACGTACCAAAAAAGAACAAGGCTATGAGATTTTTACGGTCAAGGGCTGGGATTATGAAGCTTTGTTTGAAACCTATCAAAAAGCGGCTGAAATATGCCGTACTGAGCATGTACCTGTCTTAGTTCATGTCATAGAGGTAACCCAACCCCAAGGCCACTCTACTTCTGGCTCGCACGAGCGCTATAAGTCAAAAGACCGTTTAGAATGGGAAAAAGAATTTGATTGCATTAAAAAAATGCGTGAGTGGATTGTCACTCAGGGGTATGCTTCGAACGATGAGGTAGACACCATAGAAAAAACAGCAAAAACCAATGCTAAAAATGCCCGTAAAACTGCTTGGAATGCCTTTGTAGACTCTATGAAAGGCGATCATAACGAGGCTTTGCAACTACTGACTCAGTTGGCTCAAAGTAGCCCAAACTATGCCGATAAATTGAGCGAGATTCAGGATGATTTGCAAAAAACTACCAATCCAGTGAAAAGAGACGCTATTACGTCAGTAAAAAAAGCATTGAGATTGATTCGTACTGAGCAAAATCCTGCAAAGCATTCACTAATTGCTTGGTTAGATAAGGTAATAGAAAAGGGACGTGAAGACTACAGCTCACACCTGTATAGTCAGTCAGACGAGTCAGCATTGAATATACCCGAAATACCTGCTCAGTATAACGAAGACAGCAAGTTGGTAGATGGAAGGGAGGTGTTACAAGCTTGTTTTGATGCAGCACTTACCCGTGACCCCAGGGTGTTTGCTTTTGGCGAAGATGTAGGAAAAATAGGGGACGTAAACCAAGCATTTGCCGGACTACAAGAAAAGCATGGCGAGCTAAGGGTTACTGATACAGGTATTCGCGAAGCAACCATTATAGGGCAAGGTATTGGAGCCGCTATGCGTGGCTTGCGCCCAATTGCCGAAATACAATATTTAGATTATATCTATTATGCAGTACAAATCTTAGCCGACGATTTGTCTTGCTTGCAATACCGCACCAAGGGTGGGCAAAAATCCCCTTTGATCATTCGTACCCGTGGCCATCGTTTAGAGGGTATTTGGCATACAGGGTCGCCTATGGGTGCTTTGTTGCATAGTTTGCGAGGCATTTATATACTTACCCCACGAGATATGACCCAAGCTGCTGGTTTCTACAATACATTGCTCAAGTCAGATGATCCGGCTTTAGTAGTGGAGTGTTTGAATGGCTACCGTCTAAAAGAGAAATTACCAGAGAATATAGGTGATTTTACCGTACCGCTGGGGGTGCCCGAAACCTTGACAGAGGGTACAGACATTACTTTGGTTACTTATGGTTCTATGTGTCGTATTGTAATGGATGCCGCTCGTCAGCTCGAAGAAGTAGGCATTAGTTGTGAAGTGATAGATGTACAGTCACTATTACCATTTGATTTACAACATCGTATTGTAGAATCTATTAAAAAAACCAACCGTGCTTTGTTTATCGACGAAGATGTACCAGGGGGTGCTTCGGCATTTATGATGCAAAAAGTAGTAGAAGAGCAAAATGCTTATCGTTGGTTAGACTCAGCCCCGGCTACGTTGGCTGCACAAGAGCACCGGGCTGCTTATGGCAGTGATGGTGACTACTTCTCGAAGCCAAGCATAGAAGATGTATTTGATAAGGTATATGAAATTATGAATGAGGCTGACCCGACACAATATCCTGCGATTTACTAACCTGCCAGATAAATGATACAATACAAAGCCCATTTACTTGATGAGTAAGTAAATGGGCTTTTTTTGGGCTGGTTATTTTGCCACATCTTCATAGAATGCCTTGACTGCTCTACGCTCGGCTTTACTGGCTATACGCGTTATAATGGGCGTAAATAGTGCTTTTCCTGCATGTTTTACCGCAATTGAACCCCCAAAAATGTTAGATACTACCTTGAGTTTTTTGAGTTGAGCTATTTCAATGCGCACTACTGCTTTCCATTGTTGCTCAAAGTTATGAAAAAACTCATCCAAGCTCTCCAGAGTAGTACTTTCGTCTGCCAACAGCCCAGCAATCATTTCGCGGGGGGTATGGTCGCCAAAATTAAATGATTCTACCTTGTCTACACCAGCCAGCGCATTTGCGAAAAATTCCTTCACAGATGATTCGGCCACCGTTTTTTGATCAGGTACTACATACAAATAGGTGTTGGTACCTACAAAGCACACTTTTTCGGTGATTTGGTCTGCCACTGGTACAAATACATAGTCCACATTTTCTTGTAAAGCCATTTTGATTGTTAAAGTTTGGTGTTGTTATAAAACAATAGAATATCAGGTAAAACAAAAACAGCCTTGTAGATAAATCTTCAAGGAAAGAAATTTGCTTTGTTAATATTCTAAAGTATTAATTTTTTAGTAAAGGCTTTAGTTAACACTTAAAAAAGCTTATTTTTCTCAAAACCTGACAAATCAACCTTATCAATACAATGAGTTCAAAGAATATAAGTTACGTGCTGATCATTCGCCGCATTCTTTTTCTTACTACAGGAGTATTGTTCGCCATTTTATTTTTTCGGGCAGCTTTTGGTGTAGGTTCTTATGGTTCACTCCTTAGTGAAACGTTTCGCTTAAACCTGCTTACCGAAAAAGGGCCTTTGATTAGTAAACCTTTCAGGGTATACGAAAAAACGAAGTATTATGAAATGAACTTTGATAAAAACACTTCTGAGTTTACAGGTGATTCTTTGTTGATTAATGTCAAAGTATTGAATAATAAAGATGAAGTAATCAATGAGTTTACTGAAAGTTTTATCGTAACAAATAAGTCTGGTTATCGTGATAAATGGCACAAGCGCCTTTTTAAGGTAAATAAAGATCAAGAACTAAGGGTGGCAATGAAGGTAATCAAGAATAATTTGAAAAAATCAAAGCGTAACTATGTTAGGTTTAAGGTAAGGTATGCCAATAAAAAAGTGCCCACAAGCTACTACTACAAGGTGTTTATTTATGCCTTTTTTGCAATGATTGTAATGCTTTTCATTCCTAAAAAATGGTTTTAGTACATCAAGGCTACCTGCAATATTTAAATTACAACTATGAAAAATTATATTAAACTACTTGTTGGAGGTGTATCATTTATTATTGTATTTGTTACCTACCTTGCCGTGGCTCAAGGGTGGGGAGTCAAACCCATTAGAAACCAACCTATTGTCAGTAAATACCAAGGAAAAAATGGGTATTATGGACGAAAAAATAAAGTGTTATGGGACTCTGTATTAGCTGTTAGAAAAAGAGTGCGAGACTCTTTGAGGCAACGAAGAAGGGATAGTCTTAAAAAAGTAGAAGTGCGTTTTAACAAAACCAGGGATAGTGTAAGTAAACGTTATGGAGCCAAATTCCTTGCCGTGTATGCAGGAGGCAAGTACTTATATGCTTATGGAAAACGCCCTCGTAGTAGTAATAGCTACAGTGGTAGTTACAGTTCAACTTCTTCATCTGGTTCAGGGAGTGTAGGTAGTTTTCGAGGAAGCTCTAACCGTAGTTTTCGAGGGGGGAGTCGCCGGGGAGGAAAGTAAATAAAATAATGGCAGACAAGCATTTACACAATGAGTATCTGCCATTGCTGTATAAGTATTCTAAAACCCAAACCCAAACCTAAACCCACTACTTACCTGATTGCCCTCTTGCAAACCTACGATAAAGTCAAAGCGCATAATTTTAAAAATATGTTCGAGCCCTACGCCTAGCTCCAGGTAATTAAGCGAGGTAGGAGTCCAAAGGTAATTGGCACTGATTACTAGTTGAGACTTTAGCTTATTGATCAGTGGAAACCCGTTCATTACAAAGCCGTTGAAGTGGTGTTCGTAGTGCCCCTCCAGGTAACGGTCTTGAGTACTGTAACGGTAGTAGTCTAACAACTGAAAAGCATTGCTACTACCTTTTAAAAGCCCTGTTTGGTTACCTGAAAAATGACGGAAATCCATAAAATACATTTTATTAGTATTTAAAAATATTCCAGCGCTCACCCGGTATTTACTAGCCCCTATTACCCCCATATTTATATTGTCTGATATAGAGGCATGTAATAAATCATAGTCTACATCACTGTCTCCTATAGCAAGCCCTTTACGGTAGCCCAAAAGCAAAGTAGGGTAGTCTGACCCCATAATAAACTTACGGTGAGGGTATGTCATGTAGCGTTGTTTGATGCGCAAACGCAAAGACGCATTGAATGTAAGTGCCTGATGGTAAGCAAAGTCGGTGTTGATTAGTTCATTGTTTATGGGGGCATTCGGTGTGAACTCTCGATTTTCTACATTACGCCAACTATAGTCTGTAGTATTTTGCATGGCATTACGTTCTGCAAACTCTAAACTCCCCTTAAAGTATACACCATTGATCAACTCTTGACGATACCCCACTTTAGCGTAAGCTTTTTCATATATTTTCATAAAATTCTCTTCGACCACCAACGTGTAGTAGCTATTGAGAAAAGGTGAAATAGATTGCATACGGCTAAGTTGCTCTACATAACGCCCACCTTCTGCCCATACTGTACCAAAGCTTTTGGGGGCAAACCGGTAAGATGTGCGTAATTTTGCCTGAAATCGCTTGTTAGAAAAGCCATATCTAAAACTGGGATCAATGGTAAAATACGTTCTGTTTTCGTAGCGTTTTTGATAATTAAGCGACAAGTCCGTTACCAAACCCTCTACCGTATTGTATTGAAAAGTGCTAATAAGTGGTTGAAAAGAAAAGCGTTCACGGCGGTAAGAGTTACGGTAAGTATAGCCACCATATAGTATGTCAGTAACTCCCAGTTTGTTACGTTTGGCATCAACCGAATCTTTATAAGGCTTACTATCCTTGATCACTTGTAGACTATCTTTTTCGCGGTAATCTTTTACCTCAGTAGTAGTTAGTGGAATGGGTCTGATCTTGTTCCAGTAAGTACTATCTTTTTTATTGGCATCACTTGTTACTGTCATTATCTCATTGTTGAAAAACCGCCGTTGAAAAGTCGGTGTGATGTTATAGTTAGAGTACATACACAAAAAATAGCCTTGACCTTTGAACCCAAAAGCAGCAAATTCAAAATTGTATTTTACTGAGAGCGGTCGCCATACCTTTCCATTGCCTACTGGGGCGTATACTTGCTTGATAGTCACCGAATCTATAAAATCTACTGTGCCCTTGCCTAACGAAAGCTCTACACTATGTATGCGCCAGGAATCATCTATAATGTAGATAAAACCACTAAAAGCCGGAGCAAGTTTGCGGCGGGGCATCAAGCGTATTTTATTGACAGTGAGTCCATTTTCTTGAAAAGAACCCTCATAGCGGTAACGATAATAAAGCATGGCATTAAAAGCCACTGGCGACACCATTCCTCTTTCACTAAAACCTGTGTTGTTAATGATATTGTTATAAAGTTCCGTTTCCATCTCTGATGCCTGGTTGAAACTAAACCCACGGCTATTGCCGCTCACCTTTGATGAAATCATCTTCTCTTTATACTCTCCGTTTTTATAGCTCAGTTCCGATACCGACTCCGAAAAGTACACAACGCCAGTGTCTACGTCTACCTTCATGCCTAGTACTCGCTTAGGGGCTTTACCCAAACGCTGCAAGCCTTTAACGTAGGTGTCACAGGTAAACTTTTCTATTTCTTTCAAGTGTTTTTTTCGGTTGCGTATGGCTTTGCGCATAATAGGATAAGCGGGGTCTTCGCCATTCGAGGTAATGGTTACCTCGTTTAGAGTAAGTACTTCAGGTTCAAGACTTACATTCAAGGTTTGCGACTGGTTGATGGTCACTTTTTTAGTGCTGGCTTTGTAGCCAATAAACTGAAAAGCAATGTCGTGGTTTCCAGCCTTAAGCGGTAAAAAATAATCTCCATTGTCGTTGGTAGTAGTGCCGTTAGAGGTACCCTTTACATATACAGTCGCAAAAGGCAAACCTTGTCCTTTTTTATCAGTTACCCGTCCTTTCAGGGTAAACTTTTGTTGTGCGGTAAGTTTGCCGGGTAATATCCAAAGTATTACAAGCAATAATATTCCGAGAGTTTTGAGTAACGGTTGGTTTTTCATGAAAATAATAAATAAGTTATTTTTTTGAGTCATGGATATTTTATCCCGTGTGTTTAATAGGTATACAAGTCTGATGCAGTCTCCCCCCTAATGGTTGCTTTCCATTTTGAAAAATAATAAAAACTTACCTAAAAGGCGAAGTGTAATAGGGATCACCCTTATTTTCTAAATTACAAAACTCTGCTATTATCTATCAAGGCAGGTCGGTTTTTCATACAAAATACTGGTTTGCTTCGACCAAATACCCATTTATTTCGTTTGGCCAACAATTACAAAAAAGCGTTGAACCTAACCCGAGTAAATATGATTAAAAAGTGCTTCAGCTCAATTTGCAAGGATTTTATCTGCCATCAATGTTAATTTTTATGGAGTGAACGCTACTAATAGGATATAAAGCAATTGATGTTGAAACATTGAGCATGTATTTAACCCTTTCTGAAATGGCAAAAAACTCACACCCTACGCTTACATTAGACGATCACGAGGAGATTAAATCAATCCCCAAAAATAGTAATACAGTGATTCACTCTAAAGTGAAAGGTTTTGCGCACGCTTTTACCAAAGAACCCACTACCTCAATCAAATATGTAGTGAGTGGTGAAGAAGCCTACCGTATAGATGGACACACCTATAGAGTTCAGGCAGATGAGTTTTTGATTGTAAATCCTGAACGAAACTACGAGGGTTATATTGACGAACGTAAAGAAACAGAAGGTGTGTGTATTTATTTGCACAAAGAGATAATAGATAGTGTGGCCAAAGTACTTGGAAAAGCTGACCAAACCTTGTTGGACAATCCCTTTGATAACTCTATCCAAAATTTTGAATTTTTTGAAAATATTTACAAATCACACAATAGTGCACTGGGGCTAGTGATTAGAAAGCTATACCGAAACATTCGTCACAGGTCGGTAGAAACAGTACGTAATGACCACGATCTGTACTATGCCTTGACAGAAATGCTGTTGCTTGACCAGCAAAAAATTGCTCATGAAATCAATCGATTGAAGTCTGTCAAGCTTTCTACCAAACAAGAGCTGTATAGGAGAGTGTTGATTGCTAAAGAATACTTAGATGAGTTTTACTATAAAAAATTAGATATAAATGAAGTTTCTCAAGTAGCTGCGTTGTCTGAATATCATTTCTTTCGTACTTTCAAACAGGTTTTTGGTATATCTCCTCATAAGTACTTGATTAAAAGACGCTTGGAAAAATCTGTCGAGTTATTGCGTCAAAACCGTTATACCATTACTGAGGTTGCTTACCTGATTGGTTTTCCTGACATACATTCGTTTAGTAAATCCTTTAAAAAAGCGTTTGATATTACTCCTTCTAAGTTTATAGGACAATAATTTACCAATCATCACTACCACCATCTCCGCCAAAGCTCCCTCCCCCCCAAGACGATCCTCGACTTGAGGATGAACCGTAATCATTGTAGTCATCAGACGAATAGGAAGAGTTTGATCGAGTGTTGGAATAAGTACTTTTCTTTGAACTCAGCGATGTGCTCACTGATGTTCGAACGACCATTTGCCCAATGCCTTCGTCTATGTATTTGTTGTAAAAGAATACCAACTGACGGAATTTCTCTTCTCCTTGAGCGGTATTCCATAGTTGATAACTGCGATACATTTTTTGCTGTACACTTTTTACTTCCTTTGCCCTGTGAGAATATTCTTTCCAGATAGATAACTTTTGAATGTTTTCTAAAGAGCGGTTGGTTAACTTATCCACCAACGCTTGTTTATCAGTGATTCTGTGAGGGGCTTTTACTCCAAATACCTTGGCCATTTTCTGTAACATGTTTACCTCATCGTATGTCCATACCTGTGCTGGCGTGTTTATCACCATTTCTAAGTGTTTTTGCAATACACTTGTTTCTTCTGCGTGGTTTTCAGGCAGTGTTGAAGGCATTTTTTTTATGGTTTTATGACAAAAGTCCTGAAGTTGATGCAAAGTCTGGTTTCTATCTTTTTGTAAAAACTTACTATTGGCAATGTTTTCTTTAAATGCTGGTTTTAGACTTGTAGCAACAATATCAAACAATGTCTGGTAGAGTGTTGTAGCGTTTTTTATCCTCTCTTGTTCATCATCAGAGAGTTTACTTAGGTCTAGAGAGTTGCACCAGTTTACCTCTTTTTGAGCGTGCATAAGCAACCAGTTTACATAGTTTGAAGTCCACTTTTCCTGGGTTTGATTATAAGGTGGCTGCGCTAAATTTTTTACAATATTTCGGAGTGTTATATCTGGACGTGTGGTGAAAAAATCAGAGGGATAATGCAAAACTTTATACATACTATGGTAAACTGATTTCATCTGTTTACGACTTCCTTTGTGCGCTTTTTGGGTCAATTCCTGTATTTTATTGTCTACCTCAACAGGGATATATTGTTCGTGAAATTGGCGAGCTTTTATTTCATCAATGCGTTTTTTAATGTTTGTTTTGTACCATTTTACATCGTTTATATATTCTTTTATTTGCCAAAAGGCAAGCACCAACCCCAGCCAGCCTATAGTTGCTAATATAGGTATCCAGCCTCTGGTATGGTCAAACATCCAGTAAAGTTCCATAAGCACCACGCCCAAAAAAGCAATACCCAGTATTACTGGAGGTCGTTTGCTTTTGACTACACCTATGAACACAACAAGCCATACAAGAAGCGCAAGTGCTGCCAGGTAAAATATGGCTCCCAATTTGTAATTTTTAAACCTTCCTTCCAAAAGCCATATAATGCGATCAACCCCCATATTTAGCCCCTTGTAGTATTGTTTATTGCGAAAATAAGGGCGAGTCATATCTCTTATTGCCTTGCGTGCATCTGCATTACTTATTCTGTCAGTAACTCCTTTGCCCAATTCTATTCTTGCCTTACGATCTTTGATTGCTACTAAGATCAAGATGCCATTATTTTTTCTCTTTTGCCCAATCCCCCAGTCATTGGCTATCTTAAGCGCTTGTTGCTCTATGGGTATCCCTTGCAAACTATTTATCAGTACTATAGCTATTTGCGTAGAAGTACTATCCTCATAGGCTTTGATTTTTTTCTCAAGCATTTGAGCCTCATCATTGCTCAATACCTGAGCCCAATCGTTTACAAAAAACGTTTCACTGATTCTTTGAGCAGACACCGGAAGTGTAAGCCAAACAATGACCAACCCAATGATGAAAGGTGGAAGTTTTATGGAATATAACCGGTTTTTAAACATAGGCTTAATCATTAACTCAAATTATACTATTATTTACTGGATTTGGTTATTATTTTAGCAACTTCACTCGTCTTTCGTAAGTAAACAACTAACAAAATTCTTGCAATCTACATATCACCATGGAAAAACAAGTCATCACACCTGCTGAAGAGAAGGTGATTTTAAACGATTTTTTTGCAGAAGTCCGCGAATTACTGGCAGACTATTGTCAAGAACGAGAAATGATACTTTCTAATTCTCAATTATATGCATTTTTGCTGGTAAGCCCCATCACCATAGCAATTGCTACAGATGGCACAGTAGATTTTTCAGAAACTACTATGTTGGTAGATGTAGCTGCATATTTCGATCGGGATATTTTATCCAGCGAGTTCGATCAGTTAGAGCAACCAGAAGGTGTATTGCCAGACGATATTTTTAAAAAAAGAGTGTATACAGAGTTACGCTATTTGTGCGTAAGCATGAACCGTTATGAAGAAAAGCTAATTGCTGGCCTCAAGGCCTTGATTCAGCTAGACGAACGCTTGAGTCAATCAGAAGACGAAGCAGAAGCTATCAAATACAAAATTGTAGATACTATGAATAGTGTCATTTACAACAACCTTGGCGAAGACAGTATCGAAGAACCAAAAATTCAAAAAGTGTTGGATAGCCTGGAGATAGATATGGAATTGATAAAGCAACAAACCGAAAAAGAAGATAAGCTCGCGAGTAAAACACTTGAAGATGATGAGACTGCCCAAGTGCCAGAAACAAAGAAGGAACAAAAAAAATAATTTTTTTTTGTAAAGGTCTTGCATTTTAAAAAAGTCGCCGTATATTTGTGCCACAATTTTGCTGACGGAGTGGTAGTTCAGCTGGTTAGAATGCCTGCCTGTCACGCAGGAGGTCGCGAGTTCGAATCTCGTCCATTCCGCTAAATTGCTTAAACCCATCTACTTAGGTGGGTTTTAATTAAAAAATAACTTTTCTATTTTTAATAGAAAATTCAATAATAATTGAAATACAACAAAAGTAGTTGTATATTTGCATCACAATAATTCTAACGGAGTGGTAGTTCAGCTGGTTAGAATGCCTGCCTGTCACGCAGGAGGTCGCGAGTTCGAATCTCGTCCATTCCGC
>NZ_CANLRP010000002.1 GCF_947493425.1 uncultured Microscilla sp.
CTTCTGTTTATGGATAAAGCTAAGGAAAAAAGGCATTAACTTTAGATAATCAAAGCTAACCTTAGCAAAAAAATCTTGTATTCTGCGCTCTAATGAGCTGACCTTAATAGGTTTAGCTATTTTATCTGCAATCTCGCTAAAATGAACAGAGCGGCTTTTGATTAAACCTTCAATCATGTCTACAAGAAACTCCTGACGTTTTTTGTGCTTAATTATCTCCGATTTTCGGATCAATTTGTATAAATTGCTTTTCAATTTTTTTAAGGAAAAGGTGATATTGATGTGTCGCAAGCACAATATGCAACCTTTTCCTTTTTTTATCAAAACCGTCGGGTAGAGTAGTCTGGCTATACAACTGTTGTGGCAAAAAACAGTCAATTTGTACAATTCCATTGTCTAAGTGGGTATTCAAGCTATATTATTTTTAGGTAAAATCACTCTTTTTTTGTCTTAAAAAAACTATAATACAACTTATGTCGTTATCGAAGCATTAAGTAGGCTAAAATAATTCGATTAAAACAAGATAAAATACAGATTGAAATACTAAAGAATATGAAAATAGATTAACTTTGCACCAGCAAAAAACATAAAGAAAAAAACTATAATCCAGCTTTTCCTAGCCACCACTCAACATATTTTAAGCATTGTATTTTTGCTTTAAACACTCCTGCTACCACATAACTTCGTTAAACATTTACTTTAGAATACTTTTCAACCAGCTGATATTCTACCAGATACTTTTGATTAAGCACACTTATGCACTGTGTTCAAAACAAAAGGGTGATTGTATACTCCAATTGATGGAACAAACAAGCACATACTGGAAGTATATTAATATAAATTTTATCAGGTTAATAATTTCTAACAACAGGCATTTAGGATTCTAAATGTTTGCATTAAAAAACAATTCAGGTTTGAAGGTATGTAAGGCATGCCATTGGCTGAAAATACTTGAGAGTTATTATGAAAAACGACATTAACATCGAGGAAAAAATCATTGATACTGTAAGGGAATTATCTAAAACCCTGCGTTTTTTTGACCGAAAGTCGCAAAACAATACAGGGGTTACATTAAATCAATGCTACATGCTTGATCTTATCCGGGAAAACAAGATCATGCCTTTGTCTGATTTGCACGAGCGATTGGGCATAGACAAAAGTACTACTACACGTTTGATTGAGCCTTTGTTAAAGAGAGGTTTGCTCGAAAAAATGAAAGCTGAGCACGACAAACGAGCCAGTTATGTAGTGATTACTAAATTGGGCGAAGAGGTATACGAAAACGCCCGCACCCGCTCTTTTAAATCAATAAGAAAAGTGCTGGAACAAATACCTCAAAATAAACATTTGCAGGTAGTAGAGTCAATAGACATGCTACTCGATGCGTTCAATGTGATTTATAAACGTCCAGTGGCAGTAGGGGCATAATCAATGCTTCTTTTTTAGTTCAAAGCGTGAACAAGGCAACTTGTTCACGCTTTGTGGCTTTAGGCAAGTTGATTTATTGGTATTGGCTCACTTTCTTTTTTGAGGGTAGATTTGGGTTTCATTCCAAACAATGTCCGCATCAGGGCAAATGGATGAACAAGCCACCAGTAAATGCCTATAGAAACTACTGTAGAAAGAGCCATAAGTACCACAAAGCCAGCCCCCAATGCACTGAGAAAAAACCAATACCAATGATGACAGGCTGGTGTAATATGTAAAAAGGGTATATACCTTGATTGAGTGGCTCGAGCCAACGGTGCCAAATATTTAAATAACGATAGCCATAGCCCATCACCGCCAACATGCTAAACCATGCAACCATTGTTTGAGAAATCCACCAATAACGAATGTCAAAAGGCAACTTGGGGAAAATCCAGGTTTTGGGTGTAGCCAAGTAGTTATAATACAAAAATGCTGAAGCAAGTACCCAAGCTATCAAAAAGATACGGCGTTGCTCTTTCAAAATGTCCCAAAAACGTTGATGGGAGGCAATCATATATCCCGCAATAAAAAACATCCAGCCAAAAGTAAAATATTCCCAATCGTTGTACAAGGCGTGCGTCTCTTTTGGAAAGTGGGGTTTAAGTAAAACTTTGACAAGCAAAATTGGCAGTACACCCAGCAACAGCGCTCCCTTGCCGCTGGCAATACGTGTGAGTCGCTTAATAAAAGCTTTTCCTCTGGTTGTACGCAATTGTAAAAATAAAGGAAGGGCAAGTAATGAGTAAATAAAAAGGTATAAAATAAACCAGAGGTGATGCCAACTGAGACTTCCTTGAGGGTAGGGTACCAACTCGAATACGGTGGGATAAAAGTCCCAAAAACTTCCTTGAACTTTCCCCTTCACAAGGTACTCTATATATATTTGAATAGGTACTATAATGCCAAACATCCCGGCCAGCAATGGTATGAATAAGCGTTTGGTTCGTTCTGCCAAATACTTGCGGCTATTTTTTATGCCCAAGGCAAAGTAAGTGCCCACCCCCGATATAAAAAACAGTAGAGGCATTCGCCAAATATGCAATTGTACCATGAGGTGGTGAAGCCATTCGCTGGTTTGAGGGCTTTTTATGTGCCAGTTTTCATTGCCTCCTCGGTATACCATTCCTACATGAAACAAGAGCACACTAAAAATCAACAAAATACGCAACCAGTCAATATCATAGCGGCGTTCTTTCTGAGCCGATGTTTGTTTATTCTTTTGCATGGTTATCTACTAAATTTTGATTTATTCACTTCCTCTTTAGTGAGGATATTCCAAAAGTAGACAAACCTGTATATTGATGAGTAATCTGCCTATAAGTACGATGTGCGAGCTTATTGGGAAGTACAATGTGCTTTTCTTAAAATATTGTAAAACAGGTTGTTATAAAATTAGGTTTGTTCTGTGAAGTAAAGGGTAAGAAAATGGTTTTGATAGGGAAAACACAAAAAGGAAGGGTGAAGGAACCAGAATATACACAAAAAAAGTAGTAGGAGATAAAAACTACCTACCACTTTTTTTTGTTTCTTCTAGGCTTACGCGAAGGGTATTGCTGGCTTAACTGATGCAGCAGGTTATGCTGATAACTCAGCAATACTTTATGGTTATTGTTGGTGGCATAACGGTACACCTCAGGATGGTTAGGTACTCCGGCTCCTTTCATTATCTGAAAAGCGATTTCCCAATATTGAGTTTCATCGCTTTTCAGTAATTTGATCAGGTTTTGTATTTCTTGTTCGCTCATAGTATGCTAAGGAATGGTGTAAAAATAAAGTTGTTATAGTTTAAGGAAATATTTTTTGGTCAGGCGAGGTCAAAAAACGCGGCATAGCCATAGCTATGGCAAGTTTTTTTAACGAAGCATGTCCAAAAAAGATGAGGTTAAAAATGCGTATTTATTTTGACACCGTTCCTAACCAACCAGTCAGGGGTTAAGTTTTAAAAATTAGCCTCCATCTTAGGTTTGACGGTTAATTGACGCACCACCCAATACATGAGCAACCCAGTAGGGCCCAACATAAAAGTAAACAGCAAACAAGGAATCACAAATTTATGAGGGACGCCCGTTTTTTGGGCATTGCTTACCTCCCAACAACCCACAAATAAATCGAAAGCAAGGTAATGCACCCAACCAATGAGTACTGCTTGAGGGGCGGTAAATAAATTCATGACCCCCGCCAGGGTGCTAAAGCTATCTAACTTAAAAGCGGCAATATTGAGGGCAAACATTACGACATAAATGATCGCAAAAAATAATGAGATGCCCAGTGAAAGTACAATACGCCTGGTCCACTGCCAGCCTGGGGCAAATATCAACAACAACCAACCAACAAGTGCTACCGTGTTTACAAGTGTAAATAAATTTTCAAGCATAGGTTTTTTTGATTTAGGGTTTGTTTAAAGCGTTGTCTTTAGGGCTAAAAATTACTGCCCAGACTACCAAACAAATTTTTGTTAAGACTGGAAAATATAAACCAAAAAAGGGCAAAGTTTGTTTAAAACCTTGCCCTCTGTTGATTTATTTGGTCTGGCAAGCACCCTCTCGTTAAAAAAGAGTGCTTGTAACGCTAATTATCTATTACCTCTTGTTTGTCAAGTTGGGGTACTTGTGCATCGTGATTTACTTCATTTTCGTGAGTTTCGCTCACCTCATCAAAAATCTTGGGTTGCGTAACCCCTGTAGTTTCATAAATATTATTGTAAATGGTGTGGGCTATTTGATTGACTGGCAAGTCGTTGTTATCTGTTCCAAAAGGTTCTTCTATTTCTTCTCCAATTTCTTTGAGCCCCGCCAATGCATAATAAGTGACCGCCAGCAAAGGTACTGTCCAGTAGCCAAGGGCGTGTACCAGATTGAATGGCAATGAAAAGATATATAAGTTGAGAAACTGCCTTAAGTGAATACCATAAGCCAATGGCATAGGCGTTTTTTTGATTCGTTCACACCCACCAATAATATCGGTCAGGGCAGCCAAGTGCTTTTCAAAGCTCAGAAACTGCATTTCTTTCAGACTACCTTCATTATAACGTTGGGTAGCCAGTTCATACATGCAACGGGCAATTTCATTGGGTACGTGCTTGAGCTTTCTAAAGCGTTGGTACTCGGTTTCGGTAATCAAGTGTAAGCCAAAAATACGTTTGGCAGCGTCACCATCACGTAAGTGGCTTTTCAATGCAAAAGCATAAGCCGATGCCATCCTGCTCATATACTCTTTGTCTTCAGCCGTGTCAAAATAAGTACTTATTTTGATGGCAATATTGCGTGAGTTGTTTACCAAGGCTCCCAGAAGTTTGCGCCCTTCCCACCAGCGGTCATAAGCAGTATTGGTTCTAAACACCAGCAATAAACCCAAAGCAAGCCCTAAAATAGAGTGTACCATTGTAGAAGGTTTTGCCCAAATGTCTACTTTGAAGTATACTAAAGCGAGTGTGTACACGGCAATAACAAGTAAGCCTTGCCATAGCTCGTGTAGCATGTGAGTATTCCAAATCAATTTGTTGAAATACCACTCAAGGCGTGACATTCCTTGTCTCTTATCTGGCATCTTTTGCTTTAATTTTTGATGTTGACTGTGAGTTGAGCCGTAGCTACCTGGCAGTAGGCATCAGGCTATATGTAATAATACTACCTCCCGAATTAAATTGTTGCCATTGGTGTTAAGAAACTGGTTTAAGCCTAAACATTGTGGCTACCATTTTCGAAGGCATTTCGTTTACCATTTCGTTATAGTCGTATTTTTTTACTGAGTAACGTTTCTGGTATACTTTCAACTGTTCTATGCTGGCTGTATCATTTGCCTGGCTCAGTTGTTCCATATTTTCTTTGAGTTCATCTAGTTGGTGTTTTATCTTATTCATTGTGTGGTAGCTCAGCATAGTCCACAAAAACAAAAAGCCTCCAATAGCCACCAAAATTCCCAGTGCTCCTATCATTTTTATTAAATTTTATGTTCTGTTTGTTATCAAGTACAAAGTTACGCATTAAAATGAATAGATAGAATCCCACTAAAAACAAAAGGAGTAAGTGTATGTTTTGTAACCAAAGTAGTACAAGTATTTATTTGAAAAGGCAACCAAAGCTACTTACTACTTGTTGCTAATTGCTTGCAACCGTTATTTAAGCACGTCCTCCTGAATTATCTTTTCTATATTTCGTTCGGCCAGTGCCGTAATGGTTATAAATGGGTTTACACCAGTATTACCTGGAACAAGTGCTCCATCGTTTGCATATAGATTTGAGTATCCCTTTATTCGACCATACAAATCGGTAGCTTTGCCCAACACGCAGCCTCCCAGTGGGTGGTAAGTAAAGTCATCAGCAAAAGCCTTGTTATTGCCAAACAAATCGTAACGATATATGGTTTTATTGCTCTTATTTATTTTGTCAAACATGGCTTTAGCAGCATTGACTGAGGGCTGACTTTGATGTGCTCCCCAGCGTAATACAGCTTGTTGCTTGTTAGAATCGTACTCAAAATGCCCTCTTTCGGGGTTTTTGGTAATGGCTAAGTACAAACTGATCCAAGTCTCGAATCCAGTAGGCAATGGGGCTATTTCGGCAAATACCGGGTTACTCTTGTTATTCCAATCGTTGATGCCCATTGCTGGAATAGTAGATTGTTTGGTACCAGTAGGATTCCACATGTGGTTGGCACGGGCAGTCATTACATTGCCATTATTGCCCCAGTGGGTACCCACCTCACTTGGCAGTGATGCTAGTTTACCCGTTTCGCGGGCACGTACCAGCATTTCGGTAGAGCCCACCGATCCAGCACACATAAATAAGTGTTTGCAAGTAAATGTTTTTTGAGCAACTGTTGCCCCAGAAGTGTTTATTTCAGAAACGTTTATCTGGTACAACCCTTGGGAGTTTTGGGTAATATTATCTACCCTATGCAAATACTTAAGAGTTACTTTGCCTGTTCCCAGAGCATCAGCCAAGTAGGTTTTGTCCAAACTACGTTTGCCTCCATTGTTGCCATAAATTACTTCTTTGTCAAAAGCTGATTTACGTACTGTGCCTTCTTCTTCCTGTTGCATGTAATTGTAGTCGTAGATATTAGGCACTGTTACAGTTTTAAAACCAGCCTTTTCGGCTTGTTGACGCCCCACTCTGGTAAAACGATAATAGGGAGAGTTTTCCAGCAAAGCACTGGGAATGGTGTTTACTTGAAGTTTTTGATTGGCACGAGGAAAATACTTGTTATACATTTCATTAGCATCTACTTCGGGCAAAATCTCCTGAAAATAATTCATAGGAGGAGTCACAGCCATGCCACCGTTTACCAGTGAACCACCCCCTACACCTCGCCCAACATATACCGACATATTGGGGTAATTGATGCGGTCGAGCACGCCAGCGTAATAGTCAATGGGACGATTGATAGCATCGATCCACAAGAAAGAACTCAGGGGAGCTTCTGTACGGTTTTTAAACCACATGGCTCGTCCATCTGGTTTGGTCATTTTGCAAAACACTTGTCCATCGTTGCCAGGTTTGTCCCATAGTTGTCCCATTTCCAGCATTAAGGTATCTACCCCAGCCTCTCCCAAACGTAAAGCTGATACTGCCCCACCATAGCCAGTTCCCACAACAATGGAGGTAAAGTGAGTAGTTTCATTATGTTTTTTTTCTCTTTTGGGTAAGGTAGTTAAATCGTCGGTAAGGTGGCTGGCAAGGCTAACGGTGGTCAAACCTAGTAGAGAGGCACTTCCCATAGCTGATAAACCGAGAAATCGTCGGCGTGATAATTTTGGCATGATAGAATTTTATTTATAAAATTGTTTAGTAAAATGGAAAAAACAAAGTAATCTGACAGACACACAATGATCAGAAACAAAGTTTCATAGATTAGTTGTGCAGATTTTGAACTTCGTTCTGCGGTTGGGTTTGTTTTTTAATGTTTTATTCAATGTTTATATCTGATTTTTCTTAAAGGCTTGAGAGAGAAAGTAGTATATTTTATTCATTGATGTACCTTTCTTTAACTGGATTTATATGCGTTTGTTTATTCAAAGCAACCTGGATTGTTTCCAATAAAGCTTGGCTAAAGGTGTAGCCTCAGTGGGTCATAAGTTTAATGCTATTTTTCAGGCCTCCACTATTTTTAATCTATAATTTTTATGTTGGGAATAAATTTCTGGAATTTGGCATGTTGCGGTGCGACATTAAAAGGTGAAGTTAAGTGAATATATTCAAGCGTATTCTTTAGCTAAATTGTAATTATTTGATTTTCAGTTTTTTAATAGTGTTTATCCAATTTTATCCACTACGAAATTTATTACCTGTATGTGTCAGGATGGTCATAAGCCTTGATACAGAGGATCGTAAGCTTCGGCTTGGGTTTTACGAAATGTTCTGTTAATTTTGGTTGTATAGTGTTGCTTATAAAAGAGTAGTAGTAGTATAGTGTAGCTTTGCCTGTCTCTCACTCTTTACAAATTGTACTTTGTGGCTTTTACATTGTAACTCACACAATAGAATGTATATCAATAAAACTATCTCATTAAGGGTGATTTTGGGCTTTGCCTGGAAAAACCTCTTCATCTTTACCATTTTGGCTACTTTGGTTTGTATAGCTTACCTGCATTATGGAATCAAGCAAATTGCCATACCTTTCTTGCCGTTGGGTACCTTAGGTACAGCCGTGGCTATTTTATTGGGTTTTCGCAACAACTCAGCCTATGATCGTTTTTGGGAAGCTCGCAAGATTTGGGGAGGCATTGTAAACACTAGTCGCTCGTTTGCCCGTCAGGTGACTACATTTGTTACTACCCAGTTTACCCAAGGCGATATTACTGAAGAAAACGCGGAAACACTTCAGAAAGAACTGGTATATCGACACCTTGCCTGGCTCAATGCCTTGCGTTTGCATTTGCGTCGCGAAGACTTGCTCAACGAAACCTGTTGGTATGAGTTAATCCACTTTATTTCAGAAGAAGAACTCAAAGAAATAAACCTCAAGCAAAATAAACCTACCCAGTTGAACCAGCTTCAGGGAGAGCGTCTACAGTATGCCCGAAGCGTGGGGTTGATTGACGATTTTAGACACATGGAACTAGACCGCTCGCTCAATGTCATGTATGACTTACAAGGCAAGTGCGAACGCATCAAGAACACCCCTTTGCCTCGTCAATACGCTTTTTTTACCAAAGTATTTGTCTGGATTTTTGTGTGTTTGTTGCCTTTTGGGTTTGTAGATATATTACACTGGATGACGATTCCTTTGGCGGTATTGGTTTCTTGGATATTTACAGTACTTGAGCAAGTAGGGCATTATACCGAAGACCCTTTCTCGAACGGAATCAATGATATTCCTATGACTTCGATGTGTCGCACTATAGAAATAGACCTACGAGAGCAACTCAAAGAAACTGAACTACCCAAACCACTCAGAGCAGTCAATGGAGTGTTGATGTAAGCAATACAGCGTTCACCGGGTTTTAGATACACCTTGTGTTACTTATAAACTTGTGAATTAGGAGAAGACGATTCGCGTAAACGTTCCCCTTTTGTATTACTGGTAATCAATGATAAGGGAGGCTAAAACACATTTCCCAAACACCAACTACAAGAAGCGAGTCAGTGTTTGGGAAAACATTAAAAGTAGGCGATTGATGGATTGAAGAGTAGGTTGTACTCACAACCCTGTAAAACTTAGAAGGCTAGAAGAAAACAATAATAGTACATCACACATCAAATGCTTAGCACATCTACCAATTTAATAAGTTCGTCTTCAATAGGTTTGTTTTTATCAATGGCATCTTCAAAAGGCGTGTATACCAATTTGTTGTTTTTTACCCCAGCCATTACACTACTTTTGCCCGCAAGTAGCCCTTCTACTGCGCCAATGCCCGTTCTACTCGCAAGAATTCGATCTTGAGCTGTAGGTGAGCCTCCCCGTTGAATGTGCCCTAACGTAGTTACTTTAATGTCTAACCCTTCGGTTGCATCCATTACTTTGGCGGCAATATCGGCTGCGTTGCCCTCTTCATCACCTTCAGCTACAATTACAATAGAAGAAGATTTATGATTGAGTCTGCCTTTTTGTAAGGTTTCTATTACCTGGGCAATGGTAGTTTCGGTTTCGGGTACCATCACTATTTCGGCGCCACCCCCAATCCCCGATTGAATGGCAATATAGCCTGAATCACGCCCCATTACCTCCACAAAAAACACCCGGTTATGTGAGTCAGCAGTATCGCGAATTTTATCTATAGCTTCCAGGGCAGTATTTACTGCTGTATCGTAGCCAATGGTATAGTCGGTACCATAAATATCGTTGTCTATAGTACCAGGACAACCCACCGTGGGCATTCCAAACTCTTCGTGAAACACCTTGGCACCAGTAAAAGTACCATCACCACCAACAGCCACCAAACCGTCAATATCAAAATGTTTTAGTTGTTGATAAGCTTGTTTGCGCCCTTCATAAGTACGAAACTCAGCACTACGGGCAGACTTTAAGATAGTGCCACCTTGTTGTATAATATTACTTACCGATTTAGACTCCATCCGATGAATGCGCCCTTTGATCATTCCTTCGTAACCACGCATAATGCCATATACTTCTATGTTGTTATAAATGGCGGTACGCACCACTGCCCTTATACAAGCGTTCATTCCTGGGGCATCGCCTCCTGAGGTAAATACTGCTATTCGTTTCATAAAAATAAACTTTATACAAATTGCCTATTTCACTTTTTATTGCGCAACTCTACAGCAACGCTCGCCAAAGTTATGGAAATACGAAATTAAAACAATTGCCCTATATAACAAAAAGGCACCAGGGAGTGCCTGGTGCCTTGTACTCGATAGTTTTGTAAAAAAACAAAACTTTAATCTAAAAAGCTTTACATTGCTTCTTGATGCAATGTTAGTTGTTGATACTCACAAGAAACTGCTATCGACTATCGACTGAATGCTATAGACTATTAGGATTAGTCTTTTTTCTCTGCAATCTTATCGTCTGTTTTTTTGTCATCGTCTTTCTTTCCTTCTTCTTCTTTTTTGCCGCCAAAACGGTTAGAAAAAAAGTTGCGGGCAGTGTCAGCAAATTCTCCTATCTTTTCTTTGGCATCGCCAGCAAATTCTCCTATTTTATCTTTAGCATCTCCGGCAATATCAGAAGCTTTTTCCATGAAAGTTTCTTTAGGTTCCCCAGTTACAGCCTCATATACTTCGGCTTTTATAGTGGCTGAGGTAAGGGTGAGTACTTCGTTTACCTTTTGGTCTACCTTATCGGCAACTCTTTTTTTAATAAACTCGATAGCTATTTCTGCGGCAATTTTACCTTGTTCCTCATTGATACTTGCGTGTGCGGCAATTTCTTTGGCTAATTGATCAACCATAATGTTTGAAAGTTAAGTGAAGATTTACAATTATATTAGATGAATTGAATAAATGAAATTGGCATCTGATCCAACTCTATTACAAGGTAAAATATTTGACGTGAAAATAAAAAAAAATAAAAAATCTGTTTTTCAGAAAAATACCTATTCTGTTAGAAACTTATAGGCGAATGTGCTAATTTTAAAACCATAATAGCTATAAGACTCAAGCGACAAGCTACAAGTGTACACAAGGGGTTTTGGTATAACATGGCAAACCTTGCTGCTTGAAGCTTATGCCTTGTCGCTGTAATAAAAACAAATCATGAACGATATTCAAACTTTGATAGAAAAGGCGTGGGAAGACCGTAGTCTTTTGCAACAAGCCGACACTGTAGAAACTATCAACACCATTATTGAAAAACTGGATAAAGGAGCGTTGAGGGTAGCCGAACCAACCTCTGACGGTTGGAAGGTAAACGAATGGATCAAAAAGGCTGTTATTATGTATTTCCCTACGCGCAAAATGGAAACCATCAAGGTAGGCCCTTTTGAGTTTCACGACAAAATTCCTTTGAAAAGCGACTATGCTGGGCTAGGAGTACGTGTAGTACCCCATGCATTGGCGCGTCATGGAGCTTATGTAGCCAAAGGTGTAGTGATGATGCCTTCTTATGTAAACATTGGAGCTTATGTGGACTCTGGTACTATGGTAGATACCTGGGCTACTGTGGGCAGTTGTGCTCAAGTGGGCAAAAATGTACACCTAAGTGGAGGTGTAGGTTTGGGTGGAGTGTTAGAACCTGTGCAGGCGGCCCCTGTTATTATAGAAGATGGCGCTTTTATTGGTTCACGTTGCATCATAGTAGAAGGAGTACGAGTAGGCAAAGAAGCTGTACTGGGTGCCAATGTAACCATTACCGGGAGCACCAAAGTAATAGACGTAACTGGCGACCAGCCCGTAGAATATAAGGGGTATGTACCCGAAAGATCAGTAGTGATTCCTGGGACTTATACTAAAAAGTTCCCTGCTGGAGAGTTCCAGGTTCCTACTGCTTTGATTATTGGTCAACGCAAAGCCAGTACCGACCTCAAAACCTCGTTAAACGATGCATTGCGTGAGAACAATGTAGCTGTTTAAGCAAAGACAGAAGGGAAGAAGCAATAAGCGACAAGTCATTATGTATGACTTGTCGCTTTTTTTTGTGGCTTACACCAATTTTTCACAAAGGTTACTTTTGTAGTTTGGCGGTCATTGGCTATAAAATATGTTGGTAACAGGACTAAAAACTTTAAATAACTAAATTGCTGTGGGGTACGTTCAAAATATAAATTGAATAAGTTTAAAAAATAAAATAGTGAGTAGTTGTTCTTCACTAAAGTTTTATCCAACAAAAATAATTAACCTCTATGTTTTTTAACAAGTGCATTAAACTTAAAATAAGAGATTTATGAATAATTTAAAACCCAATGATCAACGGGCAAAAACAGCCATTACTTTAATCTGGGTAGTGATGGTGGTTGAAGTTATAGCTTTAATTTCCAGTTACTTACAGTATGACCTTATTCAGTCAGCTGTGGCGGGAGCATCTATTACAATTGAAGAAGCCAACGCCAATGATGCCCGCGAACGTTTGGTAGCTATAGTGTATTTGATTGTACTCACTATTTCGGGTATTACTTTTATCCAATGGTTTCGCCGCGCCTACTACAACCTGCACCAAAGAGTTGATCATTTGAACCATTCGGAAGGTTGGGCAGCTGGTGCTTGGTTTGTGCCATTTTTAAACCTGTTTCGTCCTTTTCAAATAATGAAAGAATTGTATGAAGAAACAGCCGAGCTTTTGGCAACCTACGAGTTCAAAGACAAAGGGCAACTTTCTACTTCTGTTTTAGGGGTTTGGTGGGCTGCCTGGATATTTAAGAGTGTCTTGGGGCAGGTGAGCTTGCGAATGGCAATGAACGCCAAAGAAATCGCTGAAATACAAGTGGTCACCATCATGAGTATAGTGCAACACGTATTAGGCATCATAGCCGCTTTTTTGGTAGTACAAGTAATTAGAGAGTATGCCAAGGTGGAACCTGCCTTAATGGAGTTCTCTTACGAAGACCAGATCAACAACATAGGTATTGACCGTTCAGATGAAGATATGCATGAAAATTTTTAATACATAGATAATCAAAATAAAAAAATCCTGAGATTAAACCATCTCAGGATTTTTTTATGCTAAACTTTTATTCAATCCCCAAATAGGGGTTATAAATGTATTGTTTGCTAAACGAACCCAAGCCATTGAAATAAGCATCTACCAATTCGGCAGGGTAATAAGCCATTCCTCCATGTGATAAACCTTGCCCACCACCATCGTTATGGTCGTCCCAGTTCCAGGGAGTATTTGCCGAACCATTTCCATAAGTACTTGGAAAACTCTTGGCATTGGTCAAAAAAGCAGTGTTGAAGCGGTGTGTCCATATTCCATCTGCCCCAAACATATTCACCAATTTATATTTTACATTTCGATCGTAAATACTTGAAGGCACCTCACTGGTGGTTTTGCTTGGGTAATATACCACATAATCACTGCCCCCTGGCTTTTGCTTGGCGTATGCCTTTAAACCATGTCCTTTGGCCTCTTGCGAAGTTTTAAAACGATACACTCCTCCATAATATTGGGTAGTAAAAGTGCCGTCAATGTCTTCATCACCATTAGTAAGTGATGATCCAGGCGCTTTGTAAGAGTAAAAATCGCGGTGAAAAACCGTAATGGCTCCTTCGGCTTTGCCATAAGTACTGCCATCTTTTTTTACAATGGTTAACAAACCTTCCAAATCATTTTCGTGCTCATCAAAACGATACAAAAACCAATTATCAGTCCAGTCACGGGGGTGAAAAAACGCATAAATGATAAAATAATGGGTAGAAGTCTCTACCACCGAATAATACGCATGTGCTTGAGCCTTATAAGCATTATTGGCAATGTTGTTCCAGTTGTTGCTAGAGTTGAGGTCATCATCAAAATCTACTGCTGTAATGTAGTCAGCCTTACCGCTCAAGCTGTGCGATCCAGTACGATCAATATCTTGATAGTGCACAGGTGCATGCTGAAAAGCCAGGTTAGCATAAAAAGCAGCTGACTGTCGTACAGAAAGTGCATTGCCTGGTATTTGAGCAATTGTTTGATGATTGGGTGTGGGTGTTTCACTGTTTTGACAACCTACTATTGCAAGCATCAAAACAGCCAAGATTAGCGTGTAATTTTTCATTGTATTTGATTGGGTTAAGTAAAGAAAGGCGTGAATGTAGTGGGAAAATGATGGAAAAGAATAAAATATATGTTATATAATTTTTAATAAAATATTATTTGGATTAAATCGGGTTTTTCGATTTGCATATTAGGTGAGTAGAGTGTGATTTACTTTTCCTGATGGTGTATATAAGTAGGCGGTGAGGTGTTTTTAAAAAAATTGTAAAATACTGTATGGTTCAATTTATATTTTGCTGTAAAAAACAAATAATAATAAACATAAGTCAAATAAAAACTTGTACAGTATAAAGTTTGGATAGATACTGTTTTGTGTGTTTTTTCACCTTTTTTAGCCCCTTTATCTGAAGGTATATAGCATATAATTTTATGTAAAGGCAATTGAATAAGTAGTATGAGGTTATACTAAATTGCCAGTTATTTGTACTTTATTAACATGTGTCTGAAAAATCTATGCTTGAGTGATGGCTCAATATATTGAATTATTACATTGGGCTCATAGTAAAATTATATTACACACCTTTAATAATATCATCATGTTAATTTTTTATCAGTTGACCTTATGCCAAAAACAACTTATGAGACATCAAACAATTGCGCTCAAAAGTTTAATTAACCAATTAAGCCCCCCTCTTTAAACTTGATCATTGCCTCAAGTTTTGTATTGTCCCAATAATGGAGCATCACTCAGTAATTGTTTGTAGCTCCAAGGTGTTGTCCAAGGCCATTTTATTTATATCCTTGTTTTAATGTGAGGCACAATAACCTGGTTTGTACTTGCTTAATAACCCAACAAAATAATCTAATTCAAAAAATGTAACTTTTAGTTGTTGTGTTCTTTTTGAAAAAACAGCCTTACAACCACTTGCATCAAACCCAATGCAGTGAATAGTTTCTGACTGTTGTCATGGCAAAAAATCGCTTCAAAGCTTACTGGTATTCAAACATTTGCAGGCTTGATTTTTTGTAACCCAACAACTCAAAGCTTACACCATCGAACCACTTTATTTTCACAGGTTATTCTTCAGGTAGTTGTGAGAGTTCACTCGAACTTTATGTACTGACAAAAGTCAGAAAACCAATTCAGGAGTCATCAGTATGAGGTACTTCTGTAATATTCCAATTTGTATTACACGTCTTTAATGTATTAATAATGAAAACATTTATTGTGAAATTGTGGGCAGCTACATTGCTGTCTTACCTCTTTGTTGCCACGGCTGTACAGGCACAAAACCAACATCAAAACAACGAAAGTTGCTTGTATCAGCAAGCAGTTACCCCAAGCTCTAAGGCATTTGAGGGAGCTCTTCAGCAATATTTTCGTAGCCGAACCAATGACACCCGTAGAGTAACCAAACAGCAAAAAGCAGCAGGAAATCCGAGGTATGTCATTCCTGTAGTTTTTCATATATATGGCACAGAATGGAAAGGAAACAGTGGACAAGTATATCCTGTAAACGATGCCATTGTAAAAGAAGCCCTAGAAGCCGTCAATGCCAACTTTAAAGGAGGCAATGACCCTGTAAACCCTCGTTTTCAAAGCATTGAGGGGAGGATGGACGTAGAGTTTCGGTTGGCTCAAATTGACCCCAAAGGCAATACAACTACTGGCATTATTTATCATGAGTACCAAGAAGGTTTTGCCCTGAATGGTACCAGAGATAAGGACATTGCCCGCTATGCCTGGGACAACTTTAAATATATGAATGTGCACATTCAATTGATTTTAAAATCGGGTAGCACTACCAATTCAGGTACTGCTTGGTTGCCGGCTACTGGTATGTCTGAAGAAGGCACTGCTAGAGTAGTGTATAATGGCAAATACTTGTTGTATACTCCTCCTGCTTCTTCTTTAACTCACGAGTTTGGGCATTTTTTGGGTTTATATCACACTTTTAGAGGAGGGTGTACCAGAGGTGAAGGAGATAAAGTAAGCGATACACCCGCCACCACAGGAGGTGAAGCACCAAGGGATTGTCAGGTAAATACTAGCTTACAGAACTGCTTTAATGAATTTATCAATGTACAAAACCACATGGATTATAACCCTTGTGAAGCCATGTTTACCCAAGGGCAAGTTACACGTATGGAGGGATTCCTTGATTTGCATGAGGCTAGGAAAACACTATGGACAAATAACAATCTGATAGCTACCGGCACGGTAACTACACCTGCAAATCGCAGGGTTGTTTTTACTTATCAGCAAATCACTGACAGTGATCAGGATAAATACCTCAGTTTGGTTGAACATTTTGATAATGACGGCAAAATACTAAACAAAAGAAAAATCAAAGCTGAAGGAGTACAGTTTGCCAGATTGGGAGCATTGCGGCAGGGAGTGCACTACGCAGTAAGTGGGGTTCCAACGGGTTTAACAGTCAATATCAATGTGATTGATCAAACAATGGCAGAAATTTCCTTGGCAGGAAAAGCAAATCAGCACAACAAAGCCAACTCGACCGATTTTACTGTGACTTTATTAAATCCTGCAATTATTGGGGGAGTGGGGCAACTCACCCATACCACAGGAACTTATACTATAGATTTTCTTGAGGCTTATGGCAGATACTATGAGGTGTTTTCTAAACACTTAGAAATGGGGTACACTACTCCAAATAGACTGCCACAAAATAGCTCGTTTGAGTCATTTGCCATTGGGGGTAAGTTCAGTGTTTTATTAAGAAACTTTGATGGTGACCAAGTTACGTTGGATAATTATGAAACTAACCTGGAAGTATTGTGCAATGCCAATACCAAACAAGTACGGATGTTGTCAGAAAATGCCACCATTTCGGCAAACTCAGCTGGTACCTGGCAAAGTCGGGCGGGTGTGACCGATCAGTTGCCCATTATTACAAGCCCTGGGTATACTACCTGGAGAGGTAAAACCGCTTATGCAGCCATTCGTATTCCTACTATCAATAATTCTTATCTTTATGGCTGGCTGCTTTTGGAGGTATCAGCAGATGGTTCGCATGTCAAAGGAATTGCTTATGGTTTGAGAGAGAAACCTGGAGCTTCTATGACAACTACCATCACCAAACCTATGGTAGTGTATTATAATGACAGGTTTGTAGAAGCTAAAACCAACGATGGAACAATGGCAAACGACATTTTGGTAGAGCTTAAGAATGCATCGTTTGCTAACAGGGGAGTATTGACGTCAGGGACTCATTATACTATTAAAAATGTACCTGCCGGGCTTATTTTTGAGGTAAACGTACTTGATTCTAAGCATGCCCGCTTGAAAATGAAGGGGAGGTCTACCTATCAAGGGCATAGTGCCAACCAAGGCTGGGACTACTTGAACAATATTGACCTAGAGTTTTTGACTGCGGCTTTTGCTTCTGGTAATGCGGCGACAATAATTGCCTCAAAATATACGCTTAATATGGAGTTTTTAGGGCAAAGTTTTATCAAAACACTAGAAAATGAGGTCATGGATTTAAATCAAGGGTCGCCCAATTCAGCCAGTTTTTCATTGTTAACCTCTCACCAGAGCCTTTCACGTGCGCAAGTCACTTACCAATTGCAGCTTTATAAAACAGGACAATCGTCAGTGCCTGGTCTCAAGTTCATTTCCTGGCGAAAAGACGCCATCGCCAACGCCAACTATGAACTAACTCCATTGGGTTATGGCATAAAAATAGGTCCAGGCAGTTCTTGGAAAAAAGGTAGACAGTACCATTTAGGCAGAGGACAACATCTGATTGATTCTGATGTTTATCGAGCGTGGAGAGGCAAAAGGCAATATATTGGCATTCGTTTTCAACGTTCGGGCAGGATGCATTATGGCTGGATAGAAATGAAGGTAAGTTCAGATGGAAAGGTATTACAGTTTTTATCTTGTGCAGTTTCAGCTATTCCTGATCAGTCTATTGTTGCAGGTACATTATTATCTGCCGATGACAAGGTTTATTGTACTGCTAAAGGAAATAATGGTCCAGAAGCCATTACTAAAGTTCAATTAGGAACCATTAATAATTCATCTAACCGAGATGCGGTTGGTTATCATAACTATAGACATATTTCTACTACAGTTGCCAGAAATGGTAGTCATAACCTAAGAGTAGAAATAATAGGGTATAGAGATGGTAGCGATGATGAAATATATGCGTGGGTAGACTGGAATCAGGATGGTGATTTTGATGATAGTGGTGAAACTATAACAATGAATAAAACCGGCAACCTAGTGGCAGTAGCTACAGTAACTGTTCCTGCAAATGCGGTACTTGGTAGTACCAGTATGAGGATCAAGGTATCTTACCGAAGTACAACTGCTTGTGGCAGCTTTAGTTATGGCGAAGTAGAAGACTATACGCTAAATGTAGCACCAAGGGCTACTGCCAATACAAGGGTAGCCAACCGTGCACAAGGTAACGACTTGACAGTATTTGCTTATCCAAACCCAGTGAAAAAAGGAGGCACGTTATGCTTAAAAATAAACCCAAATACAACTCAAAAGGGAGTTGTAAATGTAAAAGTGATTGACTTATTGGGTAATATCATAAACAGTGGAGATAGTAAAGAAGAGAAGCATGAAAAATTGATCAAAATCAATACGGCTAATTACAAAGCTGGAATATACATATTGAGAACGACTTTGGGAGAGACTGTACATACTATGAGGTTTGTAGTGAAGTGATACTCTGAGAGTGAAATTTTGAAATAAAAAAGCAGACCTTTGAACATACAAAGGTCTGCTTTTTTATATATCACTTCACTTGTGGCTGTATAACAATGTAATGCTTAGCGGCATGTTCTGAAATAGGTGTTCGAAACCGTAGAACAAAGTCCAAACCCTACAAAGTTAATTGAGAAAAAAGCTTGGAGCCCGCCCTGTGATACAGTGAGCAGGGCAATTAATTTGGCTATTTTTCAACAAAATATGGCAATAAGGCTTGAAGCCAAACCAGGCCATTATTGTTGAGGGTTTTATCGGTATTTTTCTCAGGAGCGAACACGCCGCTTAATTTAGGCAATTACTTAATTGTATAACTGACCCCAAGCCCTACCATAGAGGCGCTATTACGAAAACGGTCGTTATCATCGTTGGCAGCTATAGGTTGACTGGTGGTATATTCTAAGAAGTAGTAACTAAAAGCAGCCTTAATTGCGAGGCGGTCATTGAGCTTATAACGAACAAAAAACTCAGAATAGAGCGAACCACGATCATTGGCTCCTACCAGTAAAAGGTTGGTAGAGGTTGGATTGGCCAAATAAGCAGCCGTATTGCTGGTACCTGTACCTGGAGGGGCAAAAGCACTGGCTTGTTCATCGCCAAAACTAAACCCAATGGCGTCAATGTTAAATCCAGCTTCTAGTTTTGAGGTAATGTTATATTGCAAAAATATGGCAAGGTTCAAAGAGTTAATTTGTGCATTGGCTACGGTTAGTGTCCCTTCTTTTTCTGCTTTTCCGGCAAATTCGGGAGGAGCACTGGTAAAGTTCTGATCTGTACCAAAGTAAGAACTCCAGCGAATACCATAACCAATGCCTATTTTTCTTTTGGCTCCCAAAAAGTGCATGTTAGATAACCAGGCATGCCCGCCGTATTGTTGCGCACCAACACTTAAGCCCAAGTCGGCACTGAACCGCGATTTTGCCGGAGAGTCTTGAGCATAAGTTAAACCACTGGCAATCAATACCAGTAAAAGAGTGGATAGGAGTCTGTTCATCATTTTATTAAAGGGTTTTTGAATGAAATAAAAAAACAGTCATGCAAACTTGAGCAATTTAATTTTTATAAACTGTCATCAAGCTTACTAAAGTCATTATTTTTTAATACTACCACCGTCAAAACACTAACCTAAAAGAGATAGTTCAAGGAATATTTTTCATTAACAATTTTTTGTGAATTAATCATCAGAGGCTTTATGCAAAAAGAAGCAACTTTGATGTAGTCAATTTCTGGTTAAGGAGATTTTTTTGGATTCAAGCTCACTTGTTTTTGAGTAAACAACAATTTTGCAAAGCGCTAATTATCAGTGATATGTATAGTAAACATTTGGCAATGATGCGGTGGCTCTCCATTGAGTCAATGGGTGCTTGCCAGGTGCTTAAATACTGTTTTTTTCCTTTGTTTACCAATAGCAATCAAGTACATATACCGTATATGTACCTCTATGCCTTTGTTTTATTTCTCGTTATCCAACCAATCTCATAGGTTTGGGGCATTACAAATCATATAAACAAAAAAACTTATGAGAATATTATTGTTATTGTGCTTTATGTGGGTGCATACCTTTACTTTATCAGCTCAGTCTGACAAACTCACTTATCATCTAAAAAAAGGGCAAGTGTTTGATCTTTTGTTGTTGAGGATGAAGCCAGGTGTACAAGAAAAAACTAAAAATTATATTCAAACATTTATCCCCATAGGTAAAAAATTTGGTTATCACTCCCTCAAAGGATTTCCTGTAAAAGAAAGCCCTACTCAGGGAAACTACCACCCACAGAGTGTAATATTGGCTTATTGGGACAACCTTGCCCTTCGTAAGAAGTTTTTGGCACATGTAGAGGCAAATTACCCCGATTTTCACCAGAAGAGAAGAAACATCTGGTCTAGGTTTGACCTCACCTATTATGAATTAAAAAAAGACATATCTTTTGAGATATATAAGAAAAAATACACGGTATTGACTGCTTATTGGCAAAAAGATACACAAGGGTTTCGTGAGTTTAAGCAAGCTTGGCGCAAAAAAGTGCGTCAGTCAAAAGGAGTGATTAAGCTGGAACTCACCCAAGGAATTTCACCTTTTGGTTATGATTATAACCCTGATTATTTTACCATTACCCAGTGGGAAAGTAAAGCAGCATTTGAGCAGTTTTATCGCGCCAATCTAAAAATGAACCATCAAGCCGTAAAACAAGTACATCAGTTTAAAATTTTTTAATTTTATTGTTTGAGTCAGAAGTAGGTATTGCGTACAATGCCTACTTTGTTTATTGGTTTTAGAGCGTATGCAAAAATTTTTGAATCAATTGGTATATTTTGGCTACTTACAAAGCCTGTTTTTACTATTTATTTACCTTTTTTCGCCCACACGTAGAAAAACCCTGAATCAATATTTGATTGTGTTGGTGTTGGTGTTAACTGTAGGGCTTACGGGGCGGGTGTTGTATTTGTCAGGTGCTTTTGGCAAAAACTTCAAACTCATTACCATTTCCGAGTTTGCCATTTTGTTGTTTGGAGCTACCATATATTTGTTTACTCGTTCGTCTTTGTTTGACAAACGCTTTAGTTATCGCGATTTGGTGCATTATATTCCAGGGGTGGTGTATATCATCCTGATTACGGTATTTTTTATCATACCTACCAAAGAAGCCTATATAGCCAAGTATAAGAGCGGACAACTACTTCAAATGTCTATTTGGTTTGCCGGAGTGGGTTTGTTGTTCAACATTACGTATTGGGCGCTTAGTTTTCGTTTGTTTTTTGCCTTTAAGAAAAAACTACAAGATGAGTTGAGCTATGTGATCAAAACGCGGTTTTTCCTGAATTTTTTGATAGCCATAGGAGCCTGTTTATTGTGCTGGGTGGTGGTTTATTTGATGAGTATTTATGGAAATAAGTTTATTGCCCAAACCACTCGACAAGCCCTTTGGTTGAGCATTGCCCTCATTATTCTTTTGATTGCTTATTATGGTATGACAGCGCCCGACTTGTTTAGGTTGGCATCAGTAGTAAAAACCAAAAAATATGCACATTCTCGATTGTCGCAAAAAGACCTTGATCAGCTAAAACATAAGCTGGAACAATTAATGGAAAACAAGAAACCTTACCTCAACCGTAAACTGTTGAAGTCAGAGCTTGCCGATTTGCTAGGGGTGAGCAATCCTGAGATTGCCCGTTTGTTAAATGAACGAATCGGTATGACCTTTTTTGAGTATGTCAATTATTACCGTATCAAAGAGTTTATCACATTGGCTCAAACCGAAGAAGCACAAAAGTTTACGATGTTTGGTATTGCACAAGAAGCAGGCTTCAACTCTAAAACTACCTTTAACAAGTCCTTTAAAAAACTAATGGGCGCTTCACCGTCCGAGTACTTTGCCAAGCAAGCGTCATGAGTAGTTAATGCCCAATTACCCATTCATACGCCTCGTCAAAAGTTTTAAAATTTTGAAATACCCTTTGTATACCTTCTTCGCCAGTGGTGGCGTCATGCGCCAATTTTTTCTTCATCAAGTCTTTTGAGTTCATCTCAGCATAAAAGCGTGCTGGAAGCACATTTGCGGTAATGCGTTGCCCTGGGTAGTTAAGTTTTTCGCCCAAAACAGGAAACAATTCTTTACTGAGCCATTCGCTGGCTTTGAGGTCTACAAGCTCGATGGCTGATCCATCTATGAGCCATTTTAATGCTTTAAATTCTACTGCTTTCTCAATCGCCTTGTACCAGGCTTCCTGAGCAAACTCTAATTGTACCAGCCCCCTGGCTTCTACAATCAACAAGTTGAGTTCAGCAATATGGTACAGTCTATAATTTTTGTTTTGAAAAAAGATGTTATCTGATGATTTTATATAGTTCATAGTGAATGTTCTGATTTTTTGATGCTACTCAAAAATTAGCAACAATCGTACAATCACTATTTTCTTTGGCTATTTTCAATGAATAGCCATTATTTGCCACCAATTTTTTGGGACAAAAAAAACCTCCTGAGAAACAAATCTTAGGAGGTTAGTTTTTATAGCTTTGTTATTTTTGTCTAAGACAAAAGGGAGGCTTACATCATTCCACCCATTCCGCCCATGCCACCTGGCATTCCGGCAGGCATTCCGCCACCAGCAGCACCAGCTTCTTCTGGCTCGTCAGCAATTACTGCCTCAGTAGTAAGCAATAGTCCAGAGATAGAAGCAGCGTTTTCAAGCGCCAAGCGAGTTACTTTAGTTGGGTCAATTACCCCAGCTGCGATCAAGTCTTCAAACTTGTTAGAACGGGCATTGTAACCAAAAGAACCTTCACCTTCACGTACTTTGTGTACAATTACGCTACCTTCTAAACCAGCGTTAGAAACGATGGTACGTAGAGGAGATTCCAAAGCAGTGCGGATAATGTTTACACCAGTTTCTTCGTCTTCATTAACAAATTCAACTTTGTCTAATGCATCCAAAGCACGGATCAAAGCAATACCACCACCAGTTACAGTACCTTCTTGTACCGCAGCACGGGTAGCGTGCAATGCATCATCTACACGGTCTTTCTTTTCTTTCATTTCTACTTCGGTAGCTGCACCAATGTACAAGATAGCTACACCACCAGATAATTTAGCCAAACGCTCTTGTAGCTTTTCTTTGTCATAGTCAGAAGTAGTGTTTTCGATTTGAGATTTTATCTCGTTTACACGTCCTTCAATACGACCAGCCTCACCGCTACCATTTACAATAGTAGTATTGTCTTTGTCTACGATGATCTTTTCGCAAGTACCTAAGTGATCGATACCAGCGTTTTCTAGTTTGTAACCTTGCTCTTCAGAAATCACTGTACCACCAGTAAGGATAGCAATGTCTTGCAACATAGCCTTACGACGATCGCCAAAGCCAGGAGCTTTAACAGCAGCAATTTTCAAAGAACCACGGATTTTGTTTACTACCAAAGTAGCCAATGCTTCACCATCAACATCTTCAGCAATGATCAACAAAGGTCTGCCAGTTTGTGCAACAGCTTCCAAAACAGGCAATAATTCTTTCATGTTAGAAACTTTCTTCTCAGAGATCAAGATATAAGGAGTCTCTAAGTCAGCTTCCATTTTTTCAGTATCGGTTACAAAGTAAGGAGAAAGGTAACCACGGTCAAACTGCATACCTTCCACTACTTTTACTTCAGTCTCAGTACCTTTAGCTTCTTCAACAGTGATTACACCATCTTTACCAACTTTTTCCATAGCCTGAGCTATCATTGTACCGATCTCTTTGTCGTTGTTAGCCGAGATAGTAGCAACCTGAGTGATTTGGTCGTTGTTTTCTACAGCTTTAGACTGGTTGTTACGCAAGTCTTTTACAACAACATCAACAGCTTTGTCAATACCGCGCTTCAAATCCATTGGATTAGCACCAGCAGCAACGTTTTTGATACCCGCAGAGAAAATAGCCTGAGCCAATACAGTAGCAGTAGTAGTACCATCACCAGCAGTGTCTGCTGTTTTAGAAGCTACTTCTTTTACCAATTGAGCACCCATGTTCTCAATCGCGTCTTTCAAATCAATTTCTTTGGCAACGCTTACCCCATCTTTGGTAATAGAAGGAGCACCAAATTTCTTGTCGATGATTACATTTCTTCCTTTAGGACCCAAGGTTACTTTTACGGCGTTTGCCAAAGTATCCAATCCTTTTTTTAATTTATCACGAGCGTCAGTATCAAAAAATATCTCTTTAGCCATAACTAAAAATGATTATTATATTCGTTTTGTAAAATAGTAAAGTTGATAGTGTGGCAGTAATGGTTACTGCCTAAATCTGGTTTGTCAAGAAAACCTAAACAATAGCAAAGATGTCAGCTTCACGCATGATCAAATACTCTTTGCCTTCCACGGTAATTTCTGTACCAGCATATTTACCATACAATACTTGGTCACCTGCTTGTACAGTCAAAGGTTCGTCCTTTTTACCGTTACCAACTGCTACAATTTTACCTCTTTGAGGTTTTTCTTTAGCAGTATCAGGAATGATGATACCAGAAGCAGTTTTTTCTTCAGCTTCTGCAGGCTCTACAAGCACTCGGTCAGCTAACGGTTTAATATTCAAAGCCATTTTATTATAATTTGAGTTTACTAAAAATATTGAAACAAAGGTGTATTAAAAACTAATGATTGACAGAGGCAAGGTAATGAGATATGCACACTTACCCTATCACTAAGATTAGTTTACCTACTGTTTTATCATTTCCTATGCCAATCGTTTTTTTGACAGTTTGAGTGGGTAATAGTCTGCCATTTTTACTGTTTTCTTACATGATACAGCCAAACTATGACATTCCTGTAGTCTCTGTAAATTGGGTGTTGTGCAGAATATAATTCGTTAAAATGTTTGTTTATTACATTTAAAAATTGTGTTTATTGTTGTTGTTTATAATAATAAATTGTAAATGTTGTTTTTTATAAAACAACCGTCGGAGTTCAAGTACTGACAAAATTTACCAACAATAAATAAGATATATGAAAGCATTAGATAAAGACTGGCTAACTTCTCATTTGATCGACTTTGAGTACAAAAAGTACATTTTGTTAGCCTATCTAAAAGACATCAGACAACAGTTCGACAGGGTGGCTTTATACCCGTATTTGTCAGACATGGTATTTCATTATAAAAACTTACTGGCAATTAAAGAAAACAAAGAAGTACTCTTTCAAAGTTTCCCTGAGACAGTGTCGAAAGCTGACTTTGAAACATTGAGTTTGCATTATAAAAAAATTGTAGAAAGCGATGATATTATAGATGAGTTGGAGGCGATTATAGAGTATGCCGCTCCTCAGTTTAAGACAATGTTGAGCGAAGGCAAAGATATTTTTGAATATATAGAGGAAAACATTGAAATTTTGCCAGTGGGCATTACACCATTACATTTTCAAGAAGGATATTTCTTTTTACAACAACAAGGAAAAAAAGATACACAGGTATATGAATATCAGGTCTCTATATTTGAAAATGCCAACGAAAAATACCGGGGTATTCATACTTCTTTTGTTGAGAGCATTACCCGAGGCATTGGACGCACCTTTGAGAGCTTAAAGTTAGAATTGATACGCAAATACAAAAAACTGCCTAACCCGGCTACTTACCTCATCAACTCGCAAGTGGTTTGTCCGGTAAACGCTACATTGTTGCCCGTATCTAAGCGAATGCTCATGAAATACCTGGCAACGGTACATTAATGATTTAAATATTGATGAATAGAAGAGGCAGAAACAGGGGTGTTCAGATAACCATGTTTCTGTCTCTTTTGCTAAAGCAATAAAGCAGATTGGCTAATGTTGTTTCACACATTCATACATCGTTTGTGTAATAGACAACCAAACAATGTATGTAACCTTGTCTGATTGTGTAGGCAAGTTTTTTTAGCCCTAAGTAGCAGCAAGTAATTAGCTATAAGCCCTTAGATACCGATGCTACAAGTAAGAGCAGGTTGCTCATTATAAGGTTAAGCCTACTCATTAGGCATGTTTAATGCTGCCTTGGTACTTAACTTGTCTAGCTTTATATTAGCTCAAGTTTATACGTTGGGCTTGATTATAAATCTACAATTGAAAAGTTAATCAGATAATTTTTGATAGTAAGCTTTTCTACATATTCCAATTATTTTTTTCATCTCCCCTCTAAATCTTTCATCAGGCATTTCCTCAATTTTTGCGAACCAGTATGCTTGCAAACCAACCTCAAGCTAATAAGAGCTTTACTCAACTCCGCTGCTTGGCAAAGGCTTTGTTAAGGAAACAGGCTATACAGTGTTGAAAACCACTTTCATAGGTGACATTCACAATGCTCGAATAGTTCATTGATTCTATCAAGGCTTAGCGTTATAAAGTGCTTGAAAAATACAGGTTTTGTGTTGTTTTACTCCTGTTTTTCCGCAAAAGAGCGATTTTATAATACATGTATTGAAAAGACTTGAAAAATCACCTTTGTTGAAGAGAAATTTTAGTAAGTTTAAAGTATCTACAAATCAATCAAATAAGTTGCTCATAAATTTTATTAACTAATGTTACGCAGTAATTTCCAAGTTTGCTTATTTATATTGTTTGATGGTAGCCCAATCATTTAGTAACGTGCTCAAAATAAGCTTTTGATTTTTAGGACAAATACGCGTAACTGGCTGAAGCATTTAGCCTTTGGCAGCGCTACGGGCAATAAAAACTTACAGTCCCGGCGGAACTGCCGGGGTAACGAAAGGCAGTAAAGCGAACCGCAGAACGAAGTTCAAGCTCAGCGAAACTAATATGTTCTAAACCGGACATCCTTCAAAGTCCCGATTTCTTATCGGGGTTATTGTTGAGGGTTATGCTCGAAATCCCGTTCACGGGGCGAACAGGTTACTTAGCAATAAAGTCATATAACCATCAAAATAAGTAAGTCTGTGTAACTACAGTTAGTAATTAAAGATTATTTGATTTGTTAAGAGTAGCTCTATTTAAGGTACGAACAAGTCTAACGCTATTTTACTTATGAACAATGAATTTACCAGCCAGGTAAACCTTGCAATGATTGCATTTGCCAAACAAGCATACTATGACTCAATAGTGGCATTGGCCATGGCGTATACCGACGAAAATTTGTGGAGTCAAGCAGGAGAGTTTCAGGCTCCCTCAGAAAGCTTGAGCAATTCTCTGGAGATTATCACTCGTTTGATTGAATTGCCCGAAATCGAAGTACAAGATTTTGTGCATAGAATTATACAACAAATGCAAGAAGTACTAGAGACTACCCATCAAAATAGTACGGAGGTGTTTGAACAAGCCATATATAATACGCGACATTTGGTAGATGCTTTTTATCAAGGGTTAAGACTACTCAAAGAACAGGGAGTGCCTATAGGGGTAAATCAAGATCCTCACATCAAGTTGGGCTTTTTTCTCGAACATGGTAAAATTAATGTACACTTATATGGTAAAATATCCAATAGCCCGTCTGGGTTAAACTCTGTAGAGGCACAACAGCTTCAAGATGCATTTTTGCAAATTATGGATACTGGTTCCAACTACCAACAAATGATTAACTTAGCAGCGCGTTTATCTAACCAGGGGCAATACGAGGATAGTAATACACTTTTGGTGAAAATTATAGAGCAATATCCAGAAGAAAAAGCCAGTAGCTTGAACTTGATTGGTGCGAATTGGTTTTTTTTGACAAACTATGAGCAAGCCATCGAGTATTATGTAAAAGCACGTGATGCAGGAGAAAGTGAAGACATGATTGATTTCAATGTATGGGAAGCTTGTCGCGAGTTGTACAAGGAGGCTGATACACCCGAAGAAGCGCTACATTGGAAAAATTACTACAAACGATTATTCCCTCAAGGTAAACATAGGTTTTAAAGTATATAGTTGAGCTTTTGCCTTACTATCGTAAAGACATTTTGTCATACTTTATTAGTTTGGCAAACTTTTCAAGGTAGTTGCGTGTAGTAATTTTTGATTTTGTGAACTCAACAAATCCGGTCATTGTAATTTATATTTTAACACAATCTAAATATTGGATTGATCAGCCAATAACAAATCTTATTTTGAGTTATATTCACAAATCTTGCAAACTACCAGATAAAACGAAGACAATTTCAACAAAACAATATGGCAGATAATCAAAAACATCTTACTCCAAGAGAAATCGTAGCCGAGCTTGACAAATATATCATAGGACAAAATGACGCAAAAAAACAAGTAGCTATTGCTTTGCGTAACCGTTGGAGACGAATGAATAGTACTGATGATATGCGGCAAGAAATAGTACCCAACAATATTTTGATGATTGGTGCTACTGGGGTAGGTAAAACCGAAATAGCCCGCCGTTTAGCTAAAATAGCTGATGCCCCCTTTACCAAAGTAGAAGCCTCTAAATTTACCGAAGTTGGATATGTTGGTCGTGATGTAGAAAGCATGGTACGCGACCTTGTAGAACAAGCCATTAATATGGTGAAGGCGTCTAAGCGAGAAACAGTACAAGAACGTGCCACCGAAATTGTAGAAGAAATTATATTAGATGCCCTTATTCCTCCAGTGCGTGATGCCTCCGCTCAAAATTCGTTTACTGGTTTTACAATGGATGTTACCCCTGACGAAACCTCGTCGATGAGTAAGGTTGATCAGGAGTTGAACGAAAAAACCCGTGACCGTTTCCGCGAGAAAATTCGAAATGGCGAAATGGATGAACGAAAAATTGAAATCAACATTTCGCAAAATGGCATGGGCAATGTAGGCATGGTAGGTCCTGGTATGGATGAAATGGCAATGATGAATATCCAAGAGATGATTAATGGAATGTTGCCTAAGAAAAGTAAAAAACGAAAGGTAACAATTGCCGAAGCCCGCAAGATATTGTTGGAAGAAGAGGTAAACAAACTCATCGACATGGATGAGGTAAAAGAAGAAGCCTTAAAGAAAGCCGAAAATACCGGGATGATCTTTATAGATGAGATCGATAAAATTGCCCGTGGTTCAAGCGGAGGCAGTGGACCTGATGTAAGTCGTGAAGGTGTACAACGTGATCTGCTCCCTATAGTAGAAGGTAGTTCTATCAATACCAAATACGGAGTACTTAAGTCTGACCATATTTTATTCGTTGCAGCTGGAGCATTTCATGTGTCTAAACCCTCTGATTTGATCCCTGAATTGCAAGGGCGTTTCCCAATCAGGGTAGAGCTCAGCAGTTTGACCAAAGAAGATTTCTACCAAATTTTGAAAGAGCCTAAAAACGCTTTGACTAAGCAGTACGAAGCAATGTTACATGCCGAAGGAGTATCACTTGCTTTTGAGGATGATGCGCTAGAGCAACTTGCCGAAATGGCTTACCAGATCAACCTTGAGGTAGAAAATATAGGTGCACGTCGTCTACATACTGTTATGAGTCATCTGCTGAACGACTTCTTGTTTGATGTACCTGATGTGATTGGACCCAATGCCAAGATTTTGGTTACCAAAGATATGGTACAAGAAAAACTTTCTAGTCTGATACAAGATAAAGATTTAAGTCAGTTTATACTTTAAGCCATAAGTTGTTAGTTACAAGCTTATAGCTTTGGTAGAGTAAGCCTTGAGTGTTATTTTCAATGATAATACTCAAGGTTTTTTTATGCCTATGAAGGGTGAAAGCGTAAAATGCCTGAGTTTGAAGCTTGTTGCCTGTAGCTGATCGCTTGTTGCTAAAAAGAAAAATCTTAATTTTGCCACTCATAAGAATCAAAACATAGAATTTATGGCGACTACTTCAGATATTTCAAGAGGTGCATTTATCCGACTAAACGGTGAGTTGGGCGTGGTGATGGAATACGAACACGTAACTCCTAACAAAACCCGCGCAATGTACCATGTAAAGCTCCGTAATATCCGCACTAGCAAAATCATCGAACACCGTTATCGCTCAGGTGAAACTGTAGATATAGAACGGGTAGAAACTAAAGAGCTACAGTATATTTATAAGGAAGGTGATGCTTTGGTGTGTATGGACCCTACTACTTTTGAGCAAACGATGATTGATAGTTCATTGGTAGGCGATACCCTTAAGTTTGTAAAAGAGGAGATGATGATCAGTGTAGGATTTGACTCTAACGAAAATCCTATTTTTGCTGAGGCTCCTACCTTTGTTGAGCTAGAAATAACCTATACCGAGCCAGGGCTCAAGGGCGATACGGCTACCAACACTCTAAAACCTGCCACTTTAGAAACAGGTGCCGAAATAAGAATACCTTTGTTTGTAGACACTGGCGAGATAGTAAAGATAGATACTCGCACTGGAGAGTATGTAGAACGGGTAAAAAAATAAACAAACAATTATCAAGTCCTGAATAACCCTGTGTAACTATCTGTTGCATAGGGTTGTTGTTTTTAGGTGGTTTTGTGTCATCGCCTTATGGTCATTATAGTAAGCAAAGCTTCGCCTCAATGCCCGAAATCTACTTTTGAACCTTATCCATTGATTTTTGTTATATTTGTAAAATTTTTAGATCATAACTGACCTAAACGAAGATGCAAAGCGTTTAGGTTGAAATTATTGAATGCCATGTTTCCAAAGTATGATGTTATAGTAGTAGGAGGGGGGCACGCAGGGTGCGAAGCAGCTTCTGCTGCTGCCAATCTGGGTTCTAAAGTTTTGTTGATTACCATGGATATGAACAAGATCGCTCAAATGTCTTGTAATCCGGCCATGGGTGGCGTAGCTAAAGGACAGATTGTGAGAGAGATAGATGCATTGGGCGGTATGAGCGGCATTGTCACTGATAAAACAATGATTCAGTTCCGAATGTTGAACCGATCCAAAGGAGCCGCTATGTGGAGCCCACGTTGCCAAAGCGATAGAATGCGCTTTGCCGAAGAATGGAGAATTACCTTGGAGCAAAACCTCAATGTAGATTTTTGGCAAGACATGGTGGTGGGTATGGTCGTGAAAGACAACCGGGTAAGTGGAGTAGTGACTTCTATGGGGCTTGAGATTTTAAGTAACTCAGTGATTCTCACCAGTGGCACTTTTATGAATGGCTTGATCCATATAGGAGAAAAACAGTTTGGAGGAGGCAGAGCTGGGGAACGAGCTTCTAAAGGTATTACCGAGCAGTTGGTGCAGTTGGGTTTCGAGGCAGGGCGAATGAAAACTGGAACTCCCCCACGCATTGATGCCCGTTCGATCAACTATGACGTAATGGAAGAACAAGCCGGAGACGTAGATCCTGGCAAGTTTTCTTATACTGATACTCCTAAGCTCAAAGAACAACGGAGTTGTCATATTACTTATACCAATAAAAAAGTGCACGCCATACTGGAGAAAGGTTTTGACAAATCTCCTATGTTTGCAGGGCGTATCAAAGGCATAGGTCCTCGTTATTGCCCCTCTATCGAAGATAAAATCAATCGTTTTGCCGAGCGCGAACGCCATCAAATATTTGTGGAACCCGAAGGCTGGAATACAGTAGAAGTATATGTCAATGGTTTTTCTACTTCGTTGCCCGAAGAGGTACAGTATGAAGCCTTGCACAGTATTGTAGGTTTCGAAAATGCCAAAATGTTTCGCCCTGGATATGCCATTGAGTATGATTATTTTCCGCCTACCCAATTGAAAATGACGCTTGAAACCAAGCTGGTTGAAAACTTATTTTTTGCTGGGCAAATCAATGGAACCACTGGCTACGAAGAAGCGGCTTGTCAGGGAATGATGGCAGGAATCAACGCTCACTTGAAGGTAAAAGAAGAAAATCCATTTATTTTGAGTCGTTCTGAGGCATACATTGGGGTATTGATAGATGACTTGATCAATAAGGGCACAGATGAACCCTACCGTATGTTTACTTCAAGGGCTGAATACCGTATTTTATTGCGTCAAGACAATGCTGATTTGCGATTGACCGAGAAGTCTTACAAATTAGGGCTTGCTTCAGAAAAGCGCATGCAACGCGTGCGGGAAAAAAGAGGGCAAATCAAGCAAATGTCTGAAGAGTTGGCAAAGATCAAATACAAACCCAACGAGATTAACGATCATTTACAAACCTTGGGTACTGCCTCTATCAAAGAAAAATCGGCCTTGATCAACCTGGTAAAACGACCTGAAGTAAGTTTTGAAAAGCTGAGAAGTTTGGAAGGAAGCGTAGCAGAATTTTTAAACCAGTTTGATCACGAAGTAGTAGAGCAAGTAGAGATTTTGACTAAATATGCTTCTTATATTGACAAAGAAGAAAAAATGGCGCAAAAGCTTTATGAACTGGAAGGTTTTCGGATTCCGGTAAGCTTTGACTATGACAACCTCAAAGCCATTTCGTCTGAAGGACGTGAAAAACTCAAAACTATTCGCCCTGATACTATAGGGCAAGCTTCACGCATTAGTGGTGTATCACCATCAGACATTTCTATTTTAATGGTGTACCTGGGGCGTTAATTCAAAAAGATATACATAAACAAAAAGCGGAAGTATCACCTCCGCTTTTTTGTAAACCAATGTAAGGCATTACGATACAGTAATAATATCCCTTTTGCCTGTTTATAAGGAAAACAGTTGAGTTGAAAATCAAGACAACTGTTTAAATAATCTATTATTGATATAGTTGGCTTTTGTGTTCCTAGCTGGCCAGAGAATAATTGCTATTGGATTCAAAAACTCAATAAAAGGTTAAGTAAATGTTTGTTTTCATTGCCGCTGATACCAGCGGCCAAGTGTAAGTATGATATTTATGTATTGTAGAATTACTTTAGGTTTTTACTTCCATCAGCCTGGTACATATACCTGAAAGTATAAGTGGCCGATTGATCTTTAAAAGCATCAGGCGTAGCCGGAGCATCTTTATAATAGCTTAGTATCTCTACCTTAGCATACTTGCCATCAAAGGTTTTTACCATAATTACCTTACCAGCAATGGGGGTAATCAAGTGCGAAGGAGGTCCAGCGTAATTGTACCATCCATTGTTGCTTCCGGCAGGTACTGCCAAGCCCTCGTTACTGTCTTGACGAAATTCCTCGCTTTCTGGAGCTGTAGTGAGTTCTTCAAACACACCAGTTTTGATTACTGCACCCGCTTGTCCACTCCCGCTAATTCCACTATTAAAAATGATGCTGGTGCCTTTAAAACCAATGTCCCAGTTTTCGCTTTTGCTTACAGTAGTGCCTTTTTCAAGGCTAAAATATACATAAGGATTTTCCTGAATTACCTTGCCTGTAGCGCGGTCAACCACATCGCCAGGGGCTGCCAGGTTTTTATGTGTTTTGGTTTCTAAAGGAGGAATTACAGTTTCAGAGGCTTCTTTCTTACAAGCGGTACAAGTGAGCAGAACACCTGCCACCATCAGAAAAATAAGGCTAAATCTAGTCATTGTTTCTACACTATTTGTTATTAAAAATTGATTCTAATCCAAGGCACTTGTGTACCATTTATAAAGTTTTGCCTGGGGCACTTTTTTGCCATTGATAGCTCACCCGTATGTACCACAGTCTACCTGCAATGCCGGGTATTTCAGTGGCGTTTTTAAACCCAAAGAGGTTGTCAACACCTATTTGTGCCCTTAGTTCCTTATACAATCGTTGACTCAAGGAGGCATTCCAAAGCCAATACCCCGCAACATACTCATTGTCAGTGTCTAATATTTGATTGTTGTTCATATCAGCCAACCCATAGCGTCCCCGGTAAATACCTCGTAAGCTGGCGTTGAAACCTTTGCGTAGGTGCTCATAAAACAGGCGTACATTCCACATATGACGCGAGCGGTTAAATAAGCCTCCATACTCAGCGGGGCGCACCCTGGTAGTGACCAATGTTTGAGGATCACGTTTAAACACTTCCCCATTGTTTAATTGGTCAACCACGGATTTATCTTTGGCAATTAAATATTGATAACCCGCCATTAACTTTACATTTTTGAACAACCGATAACTACCATTAAATTCTACCCCTTGAGTAAATACCTCGCGTAAATTGGCGTAGCTAAATACCGATTGGCTATTGGTTTTGCGGGCAACAATTTGGGTTTCAATCAGATTTTGTACATCATTCCTAAAAAAATTGATACTTGTGTTTAGCCCGCTTTTCCACCGGGTTTCAATCCCAATATTGTAGGCTATAGAACTTTCAGGTTTTAAATCTTGAAACTGAGATATATCAGCAAATACTGCCGATATCTGTCCAGCACTATTGAGTTGTTCTATTCCTGTAGCCAATGCCTGGGTACCAAATACACTATAACCCGCTACTGCGTTGCTAAAATTTAAGTACAATTGTCTAAAGTCAGGTGCTTTAAATCCTACCCCTGCCGAACCCCGCACTGCCAACCAGGGCAGGGCTTGAAACCTTGCCGAAAGTTTGGGACTGACTTGGTTGCCATAAACCGAATGCTGATCAAACCTAAGCCCTGTAATCACTGACAGCTTTTTTATTGGTGTCCACTCGTGTTGCCCAAAGGCATACAATGTACTAAAGCGTTGTTGGGTGGTGTAGCGGGTAGCCTCTACCGACTCCAAGGTGCTGCCTATGCCCAGCGTTAAAAAATGCTGTTTGTTGATATAATAATTGGCGACCACTTCAGGGCGGCTAAATTTCTGTTTAAAAAAGCTTTCATCATACACACTTTGGTCTTGCTCGTAGCGTAGCAGTGAGCGAGTAGAGTATTGGGTGTGGTAAAGCTTATATTTGAACTGTACATTCGGTGTAAGCTTATGTTCTGCCACTGCATGTATATTCATATCTGTTTGTGTCCCATCCCCACTTACTATCACAGGTGAGTTGCTACCTATATTGGCTTTTTGCTGTTGGCTTTCGCCAAAATATCTACCCGACAAAGAGAACTTAAACTTTGGGTTGAGTTTGTATTGCAACTTTGCCTGAAAGGTATGATTGCGAAAAGGTTCCACAGTAGCCCCCTCCATAGTAGGTGTAAGGTCATAGCCTGCACTTTGGTAGCTATCAGCAAATAAAGAAACCGCCAATTTTTTGTGGCGAAAGCCTACTTTACCATTGACATTAAAGGTTTGGTTTGCTCCGTATTGTACATTGACTCCTCCGTTCAAATCATCTTTGGGTTGGTGAGTAATAATATTAATCACCCCAGCCAAAGCTTCCGAACCATACAAACTTGAACTAGGTCCTTTGACAATCTCTATTTGTTTGATATTATTTACTGCAATCCTCGAAAGAGCCAAAGTACCCGCTGTCCGTCCAATCAATGGTTCCCCATCTATCATAATCAAGGTATAGTCAGCATCAAACCCTTGCATTTGTATTCCTTGACCGTGGTCATTGTTAATAGCAAGCCCAGTTTGTTCTTGCAATACTTCAGTAAGTCTTACTGCCCCTAAAGCCTTGATTTGTTTCTGAGTAATCAGGGTGACAGGGGTAGTAAGCGTACCCAATTGTTTTTCGGTACGAGTAGCAGTTACTACTACTTCTTCCAGTTTGACTGCAGCTATACTGTCTGTCAATCTAGCTTGACTATAGCCGTAGCTCACTGTTATACAAGTGATTATAAATAAGGTGGCAGCATTTTTCATAGTAATTCTGAGTTTGTGTTTGTCAGAAAGACGTTGCAAACAAACCGACTATTTAGAATGATTCCAAATAATTTAAAAGATTTATTTTTATTTAGTCTAAATAAGCTATAAGTTTGTCTTATCAAAATAACACAACAACAGGAGTTTATAATCAAATAGACAAAACTGAATAGACATGGAACAATCTGCAATACATCAAAAAAGCGTAATTACTCAATGGGGTTTAATTGTGGCTTGGGCAAGCTTACTGCTATATAGCTTGATGATAAGTGGTTGTCAGAGTAAAGCCTCTGAGGAAAGCCAACAACAGAGTACGGATAAGGTAAAGAAAACAACTGAGTCGCCGCTCAGAATTGTATCATTGAACGGAACCATTACCGAAGTACTATGTGCACTGGGCTATGAGCAAAACATAGTAGGGGTAGATGTAACAAGCACCTACCCAAGGGCAATCAACAAGTTGCCTAAAATAGGGCACACCCGTAATATGCAGGCAGAAGGCATTATATCTTTGAAGCCCTCGTTGATTTTGGGTAAAACCGAAGAGCTTAAACCTGAGCTAATCCAGCAATTAAAAGCCACTAAGGTCGATCTAGAGCTTTTTAAGTTAGACTATTCTGTTCAGGGAGCCAAGCAGTTGATTAAAGACATCGCTCAAAAACTACCTCCAACCAATGGTGTAGCTATAGAGACGCTCATAAAACAAATAGACCAGTCACTTGCAAAGTTGGAAAAATTGCCGAATACCCCTAAAGTGTTATTTATTTATGCCAGAGGTGCAGGCACTTTGATGGTAGCTGGTAAAAATACCCCCGTACAAAAAATAATTGAGATGGCAGGTGGACAAAATGCCATCAATGATTTTGACAACTTCAAGCCATTGACCGCTGAGGCATTAGTAAAAGCCAACCCTGAGGTGATTTTGATGTTTGAAAGTGGGCTAAAAAGCCTGGATGAGGGCAAAGGGTTGTTGAAAGTACCAGGGGTAGCCAATACCAACGCTGGACGTAACAAAGCTTATGTCGCAATGGATGGTCAGTTGCTTACTGGATTTAGCCCGCGTTTGGGGCAAGCAGTGTATACTTTGAATCAAAAACTGAAAGCCACTCTTGCAACGCAATAGCTACATACTCATTGTATTATCAGTCATTGTCTTACTATCATTGGTGGCAACATCGGGTATGGGGGCTATTCATATTGGCTTTAGCGAGTGGTGGCAAATACTGCTTGCCAAGGCTGGGTGGGTAGAGGAAGTACCTGATGCACAAAAAACGGCCGTTTTATGGGTCATTCGTTTGCCCAGAGTAATCACAAGTTTATTGGTAGGGGCATCGTTGGCGTTGTGTGGTGCTGCATTGCAGGGTTTGTTTCGCAACCCGCTGGCAGACCCTTCCATTATTGGCATTTCTGCCGGAGCCGCTTTTTCAGCAGCATTGGTCATTGTGTTAGCCAGTTCATTGTTGGCGTCTGGTTGGTGGGCAGGCACCCTACTCTCTTTGGTTACTTTTTTGGGAGCAGTGGGGTCTACTTTCCTGGTTTTTGCTTTGGCACGTCAAAAACACCGCACCAATGTTACTATGATGTTGTTGGCGGGTATCGCGCTCAATGCTTTGGCAAGTGCTTGCACTGGGGTACTTATTTTTGTAGCCGATGATGCCCAATTACGCAGTATTACCTTTTGGACCTTGGGCAGCTTGGGTGGTGCCAACTGGACAACCGTGGGGTTGTTAGCACTTGCTACTGGGCTTGCTACAGTATTTTTGTTTCGTTTGGCAAAAGTTTTCAACGCTTTGACACTGGGCGAACAAGAAGCCAAATACATAGGAATGCCCATTGAGCGTCTTAAGGTTCAAGTAGTAATACTTACGGCATTGGCAATAGGTACTGCCGTAGCATTTTGTGGGATGATTGGTTTTGTTGGCTTGGTAGTACCTCATGTTCTTCGTTTGATCGGAGGAGGCAACTATCGGTTTTTATTGCCTGCATCAGTGCTTGCGGGTGCCTTATTGCTTTGTTGGGCAGATACGCTTGCCCGTACTGTAGTGGCTCCTGCTGAAATACCCATTGGGGTAATCACTGCTTTATTGGGGGCACCTGTATTTTTAATAATTTTGTATCGACAAAAAAATGCACTAAATTAATGTTACAACTACGCCAGGTAGACTATCGCATCAAGTCGCAAGATATTCTTAAAAATATTTCTTTTGATACAATCAAAGGTGAACTAATTGCCGTGGTAGGTGCTAACGGGGCGGGTAAATCTACATTGATGAAGTTGATCAGTCAGGAGTACTTGCCTACCCAAGGGAAAATTGCCTGGAAAGGAACCCCTTTTGCCAAAGCTACCATTAAGCAAATGGCTTATGAACGGGCAATATTGACCCAAAATATTCACATGAGCCAAGATTTCCCCGTAGAGGAAGTTGTGCTCATGGGGCGTTATCCTCATTTTAAACATCGACCTGGTAAATACGATTGGGAAGTGGTTCAAAAAGTGAGTGAGCAAACCGGCATACAACCGCTGGCAAAACGTAATTATGCGTCACTGTCGGGAGGTGAAAAGCAAAGGGTTCAATTGGCAAGGGCTTTAGCACAATTGCATCAACAGACAGGTACCACCATCTCCAAACTATTGTTGCTGGATGAGCCTTTGAATAACTTAGATATTCGTTATCAACACCGTTGTTTACAGCTGACTAAAGGTTTTGCCCGCAATGGAAATGTAGTATTACTGGTGATTCATGACTTGAACCTGGCGGCATTGTATGCCGATAAAATTTTACTATTGAATCAAGGACAATTAGAGGCTTATGGAACACCAAAAGAAGTATTGACTGAACAATGTTTAAACAAATGTTATCAGTTTTCGGTGAAGGTGGCTACCCACCCATATCACCATTGTCCGGTAGTGTACTTTGGCGATTTCGATAAAGTATCCTGCCAGTCATCTATCCATCAACCCCAGACCATTATATAAGAATTAAAAATTACCAAAAAATATGGAAAGCACTCCAAAAAATCTCAAAGCCCGTTGGGAAGAATTAAAACAAGCTCAACCTCATTTACGCATTCGCAATGCCGCTGACTCTTTGAAAGTAAGCGAAGCCGAACTGTTGGCCACTCGTTGTGGAAGCGATGAGGTTACCCGATTGTTACCTGCTTTTAAAGAAATATTACAAGAAGTTGAATCTTTGGGCAAAGTGATGGCCTTGACCCGCAACAATGATGTAGTACACGAACGTAAAGGGGTATATTTGAATGCATCGTTAGATAACCCTCACGTAGGTTTGTTTGTAGGCGAAGACATAGATTTACGTATCTTTTTCAAGTCGTGGGATTCAGCTTTTGCCGTAACCGATACAGTCAGGGGTAAAGACCGACATAGTCTTCAGTTTTTTGCCAAAGATGGTGAAGCCATCCACAAAATATACCTTACTGCCAAGAGTAACCTGGATAAATACCAGGCATTGGTAAGCAAATACCGCCATGAGGATCAAGCTGACCTACAGACTGTACATGCCTGGGACGAAACTGTAGAAGAGCATCCAGACGAAAATATTGATGTAGCTGCTTTTCAAGAAGGATGGGTTAATTTAGAAGATACCCACGATTTTTTTGGGTTGATAAGAAAACATAAATTGACCAGAACTCAAGCATTGAGATTAGCTCCTGCCGGAAATTATGCCATAAAAGTAAACCCACAAGCTTTTCGTAAAGTAGTCACCCTTGCCGCTGAGCGTAATACGCCTATCATGGTATTTGTGGGTAACAAAGGAATGATTCAAATTCATACTGGTCCGGTAAAAAAACTCTTGGATCACCAAGACTGGTTCAACATAATGGATCCTGATTTTAACTTACACGTGAAAGAACCTCACTTAAAAGATGTGTGGGTAGTACGCAAGCCTACTAAAGATGGGGTAGTCACTGCTTTGGAATGTTTTGATGCTCAAGGGAACCAAATTGTACAGTTGTTTGGCAAACGAAAGCCAGGAATTCCTGAACTCGCTGCCTGGCAAGAGATTATAGCCGAAGTAGAGAAAGAGACTACCTTACAGGAAAGTGTCAATGTATAAAGATGGTAATACCGGATGACCACTTGTCATCCGGTATTTATTCTTTAAAATCTGCTCCCTACTTCAAGATCATACTTTTGTACAGAGGGACGTTGCATAAAAAATAAGCCCAACACAGCTACAATAGGTATAAGTAGCCATTGTACACCAGTAATCAGGTAGACGATTAAACAAAAAATATTGCCCCCTTCCATGAGCCCTGCTTTAACAATGGTAGCTGTCTGATACATCATGAGTTTTTCTTCTTCCGGAACCTCAGATGCTTGTGCTCTTTGTATTTGCTTTTTATATAAAACCTGGCTCATCATTACCATAGGCAACAAAGCCCCCACCGCTACATATTCAAACAAACCTTGTGAACCTTCATCAACCCCAACATCTTGAAATACGAGCAGAATGACACATAAAAAAATGATTTGGCCAAAGATGAGTGCAAACCAGATGATGTTTAATTTTTTGATAAAATCTTCTTTCATAATTCAAGGTGTTTTGGTTTTGGGTAAGACTAATTGGGTTTAAGTATGTACCAAGACAAAATTAAATATACCTAATATGCAAGTATAACTATCATATTATGAGAGAGTTATATTTACTTGTAGCTTATAGCTATGCTGTAAACGGAATAAAAAACCGAGAATATAACCTCTATTTTATGTCGCTTTGCGCAACCATTAGAAAAACCAGTTTTTTGGTTAATTCTGCCGTTCAAAGTATAATTGCTTACTACTTATCAATACTCCGCAGTGATTTTCGTCAAAGTCGGTTGCTGGTTATCAGTTATTGATGAATTTAAAAACTATTTAATTGGGTGTTTAGGCGTAAAACCGAAACACTTTTAAAAATAAAGTGAGTAAGCAATATCAATATAAAGCACTGGTTTACAGTACTTAACAAGGCAAATGTTTACTCGAATCAGCTATGGACTATCGACTAAATACTTCTAACTACGCTTTTTGTAAATAGCTGAAAATCAGTATAATACAAAAGCGTGGTTACTTGTGGAACAGGGTGTAGCACCGATATTCATCGGTATCTAAGGACTTGCGACTTGTCGCTTGAAGCACCGATATGCATCGGCATCTAAGGACTTGCCCCTGTCGGGGCTATGGACTTATACAAAACTAAATAATGCAAAATATAAAAACATAGCACCATCTACATATTTTTTGTAGTAAATTCGGGGAGTTTGTGCGTTTACTTGCCTCAAAAACACCCCACAACTGAACATCAGCACACCTGCCATTATTACAAATATAACTTGTTGAAAATGTCCTATTGCTGTAGCCATATAAACCATAATGAGCAAGTAACCTATTTGACGAGTCCGCTTGATACCCAACCATACGGGAATAGTAAGAATACGATGGTTTTGATCATTTTTTACATCACCTATATCAAAAGGCAGCGTAATAATAAAAATGAATAAAAACCTTTCGGTAAATAGATATAACACCTGAGGAGCTTGCCAGTCTGTGTGTAATGTAATGACAGGAAGAATCACCGTAACTGCTGCCCAGCCATAAGCAATCAAAAATATTTTGAGTAAAGGTATACGCCGCAACGAAAGCCACGACAACCACCCTAAACCTTTAGGGATAGAATAAAAAACTGCAATAAACCCCAAGTGTACTATGAATAAAAGCAACTGCCAGGAAAGCCAAAAGCTACAGGTAATTATTCCGATGGTGGCCGCCAACTGGAGCGTGATAGTAAACCAGTGATTAAAATAGAAAGGAACGCGGTCTATGTTGTAAGTGAATATGGTAGCACAAAAAATAAATAAAAGTAGTGCCCAGTTGATTTGAGTTGAAGATGTGTCAAGCAAAAGGTAGGTAGTAAAGGTAAGCGCTATAGCCCCCAATGCTATGTATAAGTTGTGGTAAATGAGCCATTCAAGCCCCCGATTAGGTATTTTTAAGTATTGATAGAATGTGTCTTTTACTGCCTTCATTGTTCACTTGTATCCGCGTATATCATTAGTACGACAGGTTGGCTATAAAAACAAAAAAACCTGCAAGAATTTGACTCTTGCAGGCGAGATTAATTTATAGTGTATATTATTTATTCATCATTCAGTAACATCTGCGCTCGTTTTTGTCGCATCTTGGCACAATTCAACTCTATGTCTACTTTATCGGGGCGTTCAAACGAACCACGGGTGTAAGGCAAATCCTTGTTGGCGTATACTTTTTTCATATACTCACCCCACATTGGCAAAGCAAGCACTGCACCTTGTCCATATACAATGCTCCTAAAACGAATACTACGGTTATCGCCACCAACCCAAGCACCCGATACAAGATCTTTGGTTACACCAATAAACCAGGCATCCGAGTTATTTTGAGTAGTTCCTGTTTTCCCCCCAATTTCATTTTTAGTAGCTACACCATAACTCCATAGTCGGGTAGATGTACCACCAGGCTCCAAAGCAGCCTTAAGCATGTGCAACATAATATAAGCAGTCTCTTCGTCCAACACCTTGGTTACCTTGGGTATAAACTCTTTTACAACATTTCCGTTACGGTCTTCTATGCGCGATATAAATATAGGTACCGTATGTTTCCCTTTGTTGGCAAAAGTACTGTAAGCTCCCAACATCTCAAATAGCGATACCTCACTTGATCCTAAACACAACGAAGGTACAGAGCGTAATGGAGACGATATACCCAACTCTCTGGCGTGTTCTACTATCGTTCTTACCCCAATGGCTTTGGTAAGCCCAGCTGTAACTGAGTTGATTGATTGCCCTAGTGCCCGGCGCAAAGTCATGGGCACACCCGTATACGATAAAGTAGCATTACGTGCTACCCAAGGGCCTCCTCCGGCATTAAACACTACTGGCTGATCAACAAATTGGTGACATGGAGTATACCCCAGGTCAATGGCAGAGGCATACACAATGGGTTTAAATGTAGACCCAGGTTGTCTGCGTCCTTGTTTTACGTGATCATACTGGAAATATTTGTAATTAATACCTCCTACCCAGGTTTTTACGTGACCACTTTGTGGTTCCATAGACATGAAACCAGTATGCAAAAAGTGTTTGTAATAGCGTAAAGAATCCATAGGACTCAATAAGGTGTCTTTTTCACCAGCCCACGAAAAGACCCTTGTTTTTACAGGAGTATTCATTGCTTTCTTGATGCTGGCAGTATCTTTTCCATATTTTTTTCTAAAAATACGGTATTGAGTAGTAGTTTTTGCCAAATCTTCAATAAAATTGGGTAACTCCACATTGTAAGCATCTACCCACGGATTCCTGTTTTCCCAGTGTTTGTAGAAGATTTTTTGTTGTGCTTTCATTTGTTTTTCTACCACCTTCTCGGCGTAGGCTTGCATACGAGAATCTATGGTAGTATAAATGCGTAAGCCATCTGTATACAAGTCACGCCCTGACTCTTTGGCCCATTTTTTCAGAAACTTTTTGGCTTCTTCTCTAAAATAAGGAGCAATTCCACCTACATGGTCATCTACTCCAAATTTAAGCTTAATAGACTGAGATTTGAAATAACTTGCTTGTGACGAAGTAATAAATTTATATTTCTCCATTTGCTCAAGCACCGTGTTTCGGCGGGCTTTCGATCGCTCAGGGTTAGATACGGGACTATAACGGGTAGGAGCTTTTAACAAGCCTACCAACACTGCCGATTCAGGCACATTTAATTGGCTAGGGTGTTTGTCAAAAAAGGTACGGGCAGCAGTTTGAATACCAAAAGCATTACTACCAAACTCTACGGTGTTGAGGTACATCGTAATAATTTCTTTTTTTGTATAATTCCGCTCAATTTTAATGGCAGTGACCCACTCTTTGGTTTTTGATACAATAGTGCCCACCAATGGGTAGTCGTGAAGTTTACCTTTACTGGCTGCTCCACGGGTACGGTAAAGGTTTTTTGCAAGTTGTTGGGTAATGGTACTTGCCCCCCCATCTTTACCCAGCCTTACAATGGCACGGGTCAAACCTTTGAGGTCAATGCCAGAATGACTCTCATAACGAATATCTTCAGTAGCTATGAGGGCATTGATCATGTAGGGAGAAATTTCTTCATATTCTACCGGGCTTCGGTTTTCCCGGTAATATTTACCCATCAGTTTGCCATCTGCAGAATAAATTTCAGAGGCAAGTTCTGTTTTGGGATTTTCTAAGCTTTCCAGACTTGGTATAGGACCAAAAAATCCCATAAAGTCGTTCTCTAGTGCGGTAAAATAAAGAACGGCTCCGGTAATAGTTGCCAAAAAACCGATCCAAATAAGCATAATCAGCCGCCAATATCCTTTTCTGTAAAATGGTCTGTCTTTTTTACCCATTGTTGAGACTGTTTTTAATTTAGTGTTTCAAAATTAGTGATTTTTGATATAGTTAATTAATCATAGTGAAGTTTATACAAAAAAAAATCAAAAGTAACCTTTTTTAGCCTACAAGCTTCAGGCAAAAAGCGATAAGTCAAGTATTAAAATTACAAACTTGAAACTTACCGCTTAGGTTACTTTGAAACAGGAAGTGGCTACATTGCTTTAGACTTTTTAAGCAAGTTGTTGGCAAACTTTTTAAGGTTGCTACCCGGATAGTCTTTAATAAACTTTAACAAGGCTTTTTCCCTTACTTCTTTATTTTGTGTGCGACTAATAATGAGCACCTTCAGAAACGAAAACTTATCCTGAATAAGGTTTTGTGGATACTTTTTAAGTGTAGCATCCATGATTTGCTGTGACTTTTCATACTGGAGATTTTTATAAGCCTCATAAGCTTTTTTATAAGCCTCTTTTACTTCTTTTTCGTGTTTCTTGGCCTCTTTTAACCAATTAGGGTTGATAATCATATTTTTGTATACCGAGTTAGGGTATTTTTTCAGCACTTGCTGCTTATAATATTCCGCCCTGGAAGCATTTGGTAAGTTTTTGTTAATGAGATACAAAAAATAAAGTACCTCTGCCTCATACTTTGTCTTAGAAAACCTTTGGAGCAACTCTTCAAATGACCCAATAGCCTTTTTGTTTTCATTCAAATGGAGGTTATAAATTTTACCTAACTCATAAAAACCATCCTCCAGTTTTTTGTTAGAGGCCTTGATAGCTTCTGGAGTAAAAGGTATAATTTTATAGAGTTCTTCTTTAGCCTTTTTTACTCTGTCTGCTACAATTTTTCCTTTGTCAGGCTTTTTGTCTCCCCCTATAAACAAAGAATCAGGTGGCTCAGGATCTTTGTTGCTCCGGCGCCAGTTATCTTCAAGTACCCTTGTGCCCCATTTCTGTTGAAACTTTACCCTGCCTCGTGCCACTAATTGAGGATTATAAAAGTACCATACATTACTTTGCAGTTCTTTCAAAGTGCTGGTATTATTGCTTCGTTTGGCTTTGTCTTTGGCAGCTTGTATAAGACGCTGTTCCTCGTCGTATTCTTTTTCAATTTTAGCTTTCAGGTTTTTATCCAGGTAAGCCGACAATTGCAAGGTATCCATTTTAGCCATTCTTTGCAGACTATCTTCCAGTCTTACACTATTCAGGTATTTTACAAAGTCGCCCAAGATACGCGCCCTTCGCTTAATCATCTTATAGTTTTCTACATTTTTGGGCAGTGATACCATCGAGCTATCATAATACTTTTTGGCAAGTTCATATTTTTCTAGTGGGGCATAGTGCACTTCACCTAGTTTAAGGTAAGAGTAGGCTTTTTGTACCTTATTACCTGCACTGGCATCAATAGACTTTTTGAGCATAGTAACTGCCCGATTGGTGCTGTCTTGCCGTAGCTCAAAAAGCGCCAATTCATAATAAATTTTATCATGGTACTCTTTGTTCTTTACATCACGTAGTAGCCTTCTGAAATAACGTCGGGCTTTACGTATGTCTTTATCCGTTTTTATGTTAGATACCTGGGTCATTTTGAGTCGGGCATAAAAAGCCAACTCATAAGGAGGGTTGTTTCTAAGCACAGAACGGTAGTGAGTATACGCCTTATCGTACTGCTCAAACCTTTGGTATATTTGCCCTATGATAAAATGAATGCGTCCTTTACGTTCCCCGCGACGCATCATATCTACTGCTTTTACCAAATACCTTCCAGTTCTTTTATAGTTAAGTTTTGTTCGGTAATAGTGCGCCCGCATAATCAAAAAATCACGCAGGTTTTGTTTACTCATTGCCTGTTTTTTCAAATAATTAATTACCGTCAATGCATTTCTGTCCTGATCAGTGCGTAGAAAAGTTCTAATAAGAAATATAAGTGATTTATGTCGGAGGTCATCGTCTTCACTTTGGGTATTCACAAACTTAAACCCTACGATTGCCTGGTCAAAGTTACGTGCGTAAAACCTGGCTTTAGCAATCACATGGTAGGCATCATCCATCCAGTTGCTTTCATCGTGTTTGTGATATATAATAGAAGCTTTCTCTAAACTATACTTAATATCCTGATCGTGTGCCTTCATAGTATTGGTATCTATAAAAGGCTGCACATCCAATATCTTATTGTAATCTTCGATACGTTTCAGAAACAGTTTTCTTTCTATCTCTTGCATTCGCTCATTGGCAAGAAAATAAGCATTATAATGAGCTGTAATATTATGGTAAGGCTTACAGGCTTGTAAAATGGCCACTATTGCGATTGCAAGCAGAGGTATGACTTTAAAATACTTCAAAATTTTCCAGTTTATTTTTTTGTGGCTAATTTTAAATGAAAGGACATTAAAATAAACCTGTCTCACAAAAAAGAGTTTTATACTATATGGTAAAAACCTACGCCACTATACTGCTTTTGCTTTCAAAAAATGGAGATTAAAAAGCCAAATTAAAATAGTATATTGGCAAGTTACAATACCTAAATAAAACACTATTGTGTTTGGTTGATTTTAATTAATACAGGTTTTGTATATGAAACATTGATTTTCAAGTGTTTAACTAAGTGTTTTTTGGCAGATAAATTGCCTGTATTTGCAGTAGAATGTACTATAAATACCAAAAACAGTATCAAAATTACATAAAAAACCCATATTTCAGCATATTTTTAGGCAAATTAACGATCAATATCAATAAAAATACGTTAATTTGCACCGATTTTGTGGGTTTGTCCAGATGTGTAACAAAAATATACCACATTGAAAGTAAAAAAAACATTGTCTAATTGGCTTACTACCCGATATAAGTTAATTATAAGAAACGAAGAAAGTTTAGAGGAGAAAAAACAAATCCCTTATACCTACTCCATTGTTATATTTATTGCTACGCTATTTTCCGGATTGGTCTTTACTTTGGGCTTTTTCATCTCTCAAAAATTTTTCAGTGAAAGTACCTTAACTACTGATAATGGAGCTGAGTTTGTGCGAAGTGTAAAAACTTTGAATCAAAAAATCGATTCAATATCAAGCCAGGTACAAGGACGGGAATTTTTTATCAAAAACTTTAGAAATGTGGTAGGAGGGAAGGTAAAGTATTTTAATAATGAAGACAGTGCCAAATCAAAAATACCTGTCATTCGCAAAGTTTCTGACTCAATCAATCCAGATTATATAGATCCTAACGATAAGTTATTGCGTGAAGAATTTGAGGGAGGTTCAGGAAACCCACTCATGGGTGGGCAAGGAATCAAAAGCCTGAAATCACTCTATTTGTTTGCTCCCTTAAAAGGAGTAATCTCTAAAAAATATAATCCTCGTCAACAAAATTACGGGGTGGACATTGTGTCTACGCACGGCAGTACTGTGTCTTCTATTGCAGATGGCACAATTATTATGACTTCTTGGACAAGTGATAAAGGGTATGTTGTAGCAATACAACACCAATCTAATCTCATTTCGGTGTATACGCATTGTGCTACTTTGTTTCAGAACAAAAGAGTAGGAAGTTTTTTGAAAGCAGGAGAAGCAGTAGCTCTTTTAGGTAAAAATTCAAAAAATAAGCCGTATTTGCATTTTGAATTATGGTACAAAGGTACGCCAGTTAACCCCGAAGCATTTGTTTCATTTTAAATTAAATCCCAAAATAACATGTTCATGGCTGTATTTGGAAATAACACTAGCAAAGAAACCAAAAAAGATATCACAGAACTTAGCAATGCAGAAACCCGCATTGGTAAAGGAGCTGTTTTAGATGGTAATATCGAGACTTACGGACCAGTACGCTTAGACGGTAAGATTGTCGGTAATATTAAAAGTAAATCAAGAGTTGTACTTGGAGAAACATCAGGGTTGCAGGGAAGTATTTTAGCCCAAAATGCTGAAATCTCAGGTGAAGTAAAAGGCTTGGTTGAGATCGCAGACTTATTGACCCTTAAATCTACAGCAGTGATTAATGGTGATATTGTTTGTAACAAATTGATTGTGGAAGCAGGGGCTGTATTTAACGGAAGCTGTAAGATGGGCAACATGGTAAAAGAAATAAAAATAAACGATAGTACTAAGAAAACTTCTCATGACCAAAAACAAAAACAAGTCGTCTAACGATTACGTTCGTTATTCAGCACTTGCTTTTGAAATGTTTGCCTTAATTTTGGCGGCAGTTTTAGGAGGTAGGTGGTTAGATGAATACTGGGGGTTAGAAAACCCCATCATGACACTCATCTTATCACTTACTTCTGTAATTGTCGCTATTTTTCTTTTAATTCGAACCCTTACATCTCGTTAAAGATGCAGCAACATTTACGACAGATTGGCATCCCTTCATTAATTATTGCAATTTTTATTATTGCTGATACATTTATTAAACAAATTAATTTATTTCATTTTACCAAGTGGGGCTTATGGGGATTTTTTATTGCTATAGCCTTGATAACCTCGCTTGTAACAAGCTACGGGCTAAAAAAAGATGAAAAAGCATTCCATGTATACTACTTTTTATCAATGGGTATAAGGTTATTTTTAAGTGTTATATTTGTATTTGTTTGTATTATTCTCAGAATGGAAGGCATTTACTCGTTTGTAATAACCTTCTTTGTTTTTTATTTCTTGTACTTTGTTTTTGAAATTTATTTCCTGTTGGGTAATTTGCGCGCAAAATCTGAATGATCGGATTAAATATATACGAAAAACGAGACTATCATAGATAATAAAATGCTTAAAAAAACGCTATTATTGGTTGGACTTCTTTGTCTTTTTCAATTTGCACAAGCCAAAGGAGGAGGAGATGACAAGTTTGAAGCAAAAGACTTCAGTGAACTCATCACTCACCACATTGCCGATTCGCATGGTTGGGAGTTTTTCAAAGGCTTTACCATCCCATTGCCTGTAATCTTATACACCGACAAAGGTCTTGATATTTTCATGTCTTCTGCCATTCCTCACGGAGATGGAAAACATGAGGACATCAAAAAAGAAGGGCATAAAGAGGGAGCTAAAGCTCACGACGGAGCCATAACCTTTGAGCACGGAGGCAACAAATATGTATATGCTCATGGACATTTCGCCCTGGCAAACGGAGGACACGTAATGGATTTTTCTATTACCAAAAACGTAGCTTCTTTGTTTGTAAGTGTAGCCTTATTGTTTTTCGTGTTTTTTAGTGTTTCTAAAGGATATAAAAAACGAGCAGGTAAGGCTCCGAGAGGCATACAATCATTTTTTGAGCCTATCATCATTTTTGTGAGAGATGATATAGCCAAAGAAAACATTGGACCTAAGTATGAAAGGTTTACTCCTTATCTTCTTACCGTATTTTTCTTTATCTGGTTTAACAACATGTTGGGGTTATTGCCTGGTGCAGCCAACCTTACCGGAAACATTGCCGTAACTTTGGTGCTTTCTGTAATTACTTTTGTAATCACAACTCTAAGTGCTAACAAAAACTACTGGGCACACATATTTACCCCTCCTGTACCCAAACTACTTTACATTATCCTGGTTCCTATTGAAATTATAGGAATGTTCACCAAGCCATTCTCTCTAATGATCCGATTGTTTGCTAACATTACAGCAGGTCACATTATTATGTTGAGTTTGTTTGGTTTGATCTTTATTTTCCAAAGTCTTGCTGTAGGGGTAGTAAGTACTGCTTTTGCCACCTTTATGAACTTTCTGGAGTTATTGGTAGCATTTATTCAAGCGTATGTGTTTACCTTGCTTTCTGCTTCTTATTTCTCAACGGCAGTAGAGGAGCATCACCATGATGAAGCACACGCACACGCTCACTAAAAATATTACGTGACACAACAAATTGGTAAATCAGTTTGTGGTGAAACTGTTAAACGCATTAATTATGCAAGAGTGGTTAGCACTCCTGTTAATTAATATTTTCTTTTTATTCATTATTACATAAGTTCAATATTATGTTAGCTCAATTATTATCTATTATTTCATCTATCTTCATGATGGATATGGGATCTGGTATGGCAATTATGGGTGCTGGTATCGGAGCCGGACTTGTAGCGTTAGGCGCAGGTGTTGGTATCGGACGTATTGGTGGTGGTGCTGTTGAAGGTATCGCTCGCAACCCAAGTGCTTCTGGAGACATTCAACGTAACATGATTATTGCAGCTGCCTTGATTGAAGGTGTTGCTCTTTTTGGTGTTGTAATCTGTTTGTTGATTTCTTTCAAAGGATAATTTACAAAATAAGCCTACTTGTTGACGCTAGGTCAACGAGTGGGTTTTATTTAATTCTACACAATTGAGCTTTTATAAAAAGTGCATTTAATTAAGCTATTTTGCTATTTACATAAGTCTATTACTAAAACTTTTATATAAAAATGAATTTAGTTACGCCCGACATTGGTCTGATATTCTGGCAAGGGATTACCTTCCTGGTAGTACTTTTCATTTTAAGCCGATATGCCTGGAAGCCTATTATGAAGGCTTTGAGAGATCGTGAAGATTCTATCCAAAATGCATTGGATGAAGCCGCGACTGCCCGCAAAGAGGTAGACGAGCTTAAAAAGTCTCAAGCCAATATGGAAGAGGCCGCCCGCATAGAAAAAGACAGGATACTTAAGGAAGCAAAACTAATTGCTGACAAAAACCTGGAAGAAGCAACTACCAAAGCATCTAAGATCATTGGTGATGCTGAAGAAGCAGCAAAGCAGGCTATTGATAAAGAAAGACAAGCTGCCATAGCTGATATCAAAAATCAAATCAGTACACTTTCGGTACAAGTAGCTGAAACGTTACTAAAACGTGAATTGTCAGATAGTAATAAACAAGAAAACTTGATGCAAGAATTGATTAACGACTTAAAGGTTAACTAATTCACGCATTCTATTTCTTTGATTTTCTATTCAATTTTTTAGGCGAAACTATCAAAATTATTAATAATGGTGTCTGATAACAGAATTGCACAACGATATGCCAAGGCTGTCATGGATTTGGCCATCGAGAGAGGTACGTTGGATCAAGTGGACAAAGACATGGAGCTTTTCCAGACAGTGAACGAAGAAAACCGACAGTTTTTTGCCGTCATGCACAATCCTATTATTCGTGCACACAAAAAGCTGGCAGTATTGAAGGCTATCTTTGAAGGTAAGGTATCAGATGTAATGATACTTCTTTTTGAGATTCTTGCCCGTCGTAGCCGCGAAGAAGTATTGTATTCTATTAGTGTTGCATTTCGCGAGCAGTTCAATATTTATAAAAATATTCAAGAAGTATACGTCACTAGCACGCTTACACTTCCTGATCCTTTGAAAGAAGAGTTGAGGGCGGCATTGTCGCAAAAAACTGGTAAGACAATTAAGATTGAAGAGGAAATCGATGAAAGCTTAATTGGAGGCATGACCATTCGCATTGGCGATACTCAATTAGATAACTCTATCAAAAGTCAACTACAAAAAATAAAACAAGATTTTCGTTCTTAACAGGCGATTTTAAATATACTAATTATGGCTCAAATTAGACCCGATGAAGTTTCTGCTATTCTAAGAGAACAGCTTTCTAACTTTCAAACCGAGGCCGAACTAGAAGAAGTAGGTACCGTATTGCAGATTGGTGACGGTGTTGCCCGCGTGTATGGACTATCTAAAGTTCAGGCGGGAGAATTAGTAGTGTTTGCTAACGGACTACGTGGATTGGTATTGAACCTTGAAGAAGATAACGTTGGGGTTGTATTGTTTGGTGATTCTTCTGATATTAAAGAAGGCGACACCGTAAAACGTACCAAAGAGATTGCATCTATTAAAGTAGGTGAAGGCATTGTTGGTCGTGTAGTAGACACACTTGCCAATCCTATTGATGATAGAGAGCGACCTATAGAAGGCGAGCTTTATGATATGCCCTTGGAACGAAAAGCCCCTGGTGTTATTTATCGTCAGCCTGTAGATGAACCTCTACAAACTGGTATCAAAGCGATTGACTCGATGATTCCTATTGGTCGTGGTCAACGTGAATTGATCATTGGTGACCGCCAAACTGGTAAAACAGCCGTAGCGATTGACACCATTATCAACCAAAAAGAATTTTATGACAGGGGAGAACCTGTTTACTGTATTTATGTTGCCATTGGGCAAAAAGCAAGTACTGTAGCACAAGTAGTAAAAGCATTGACCGATGCTGGTGCAATGAGCTATACTACTGTGGTTTCTGCTTCTGCTTCTGACCCTGCTCCTATGCAGTTCTTTGCTCCATTTACTGGTGCTGCTATTGGTGAGTACTTCCGCGACACTGGTCGCCCTGCGTTGGTAATCTATGATGACTTGTCTAAACAAGCAGTAGCATACCGTGAAGTGTCTTTGCTACTACGTCGTCCTCCAGGGCGTGAAGCTTATCCTGGTGACGTATTTTACTTGCACAGTCGTTTGCTAGAGCGTGCCGCTAAAATAAGTGAGTCTGATGACATTGCACAACAAATGAACGATGTGCCTCCATCTTTGAAAGGTAAGGTAAAAGGCGGTGGTTCTTTGACTGCATTGCCTATCATTGAAACGCAGGCAGGTGACGTTTCTGCTTATATTCCTACCAATGTGATTTCTATTACTGATGGTCAGATATTCCTTGAAACTAACTTGTTTAACTCTGGTATTCGCCCTGCCATTAACGTAGGTATCTCAGTATCTCGTGTGGGTGGTGCAGCTCAGATCAAAACAATGAAAAAAGTAGCGGGTACTTTGAAACTAGACCAAGCACAATTCCGTGAACTGGAAGCGTTTGCTAAGTTTGGTTCTGACCTGGATGCAGCAACTCAGTTGACCATTGAAAAAGGACGTAAAAACCTGGAAGTATTGAAACAAGGTCAATATTCGCCAGTGAGAGTAGAAGAGCAAGTAGCCATTATTTATGCTTCTACCAATGGTTTGTTGAACGATGTGCCTACTGATAAGGTAAAAGAGTTTGAAAAAGAATATCTTCAGTCATTGCAGTTGAACCATAAAGAAATGATGGTAACTTTGGGTAACAAGAAAACCAAGCCTAAGGGAGATGATTGGAAAAAAATTACCGATACCCTTGAGGAAACTGCCAAAATGATTGCTAAAAGATATAAATAATTGATTAACAACCGCTTACTGCAGTTTGCAGCAAGCGGCTTGTTTATTCTATGAACCTCTGAAAAGACAATGGCAAACTTAAAAGAAATCAGAACCAGAATAAGTACGGTAAAGTCTACCCAGCAGATTACCAAGGCAATGAAGATGGTAGCTGCGGCAAAACTTCGCCGTGCGCAGGACGCGATTGAGGGAATGAGACCTTATGCTTCTATGCTTAAGGGAATCATCGATAATCTGTCCAGGAATATGAGCAGCGAAGACCTTACAAGTGAGTTCATGGAAGATCGCTCACCAGAGAAAGTATTGATCATTGCCATTACTTCTGATCGTGGTCTTTGTGGAGCTTTTAACGGTAATATTATCAAAGCTGCTGTAGCTTTGGCTGAAGATAAATACGCTGACCAGTTGGCTAAAGGTAACTTGAGTTTTTTAACTATTGGTAAAAAAGCAAGCGAAGGTTTGGCCCGTCGTGAGTACAAAACCATTTTTCCTCAAAAGAGAAATGCTCAAGGTGAACTGGAAAGAGTAGAAGTATTTCAAAACCTAAGCTTTGCCAATATCAAAGATACCGCAGAGGTGGTTTTGGATCAGTTTAAATCTGGCGAAATAGACAGAGTAGAGATTATATACAACGAATTTATCAATGTGATTACCCAAGCGGTGCGTTGTAAGCAGTTTTTACCTATTTCGGCTGACAGTATAGAGGATTCTTCTGAGATCAAGGAAAAAAACAGTAGTTCTGTAGATTACTTGTTCGAACCTTCGGAAGAAGAAATTATGGAAGAGTTGATTCCTAAAAGCCTTAAGATTCAGTTGTATAGTAGTATTTTGGACTCAAACGCTGCTGAACACGGTGCCCGTATGGCAGCAATGGATCAGGCAACAGAAAATGCTGAGGAATTAGTAAAAGAATTGAAACTGACATATAACAAGTCTCGTCAAGCGGCCATTACCAAAGAAATCCTAGAGATTGTAGGTGGTGCCGAAGCGTTGAACGCATAATACGAGCATTGTTTACTAAATATTTATACCTGGCAAGTTGCTACAACCTGCCAGGTATTTTTTTGTTTTTTTAATTCGTCGCATCGGCATCTAAGGACTTGCAACTTGTTGCTTAAAGCTTGTCTCTGCTATTTCACCAACTCCTGATAATTTGCCTGAAAATCGCGGAAGTATTGCAGTAGTTTTTGCAAATTAGTTTCCAGATCAGTCCTATCCTTTGCCTTAAGTTGGTCTTCCATTCTTTCCGATAATTCGGCTACTTGTACTATGCCTAAAGTACCTGCCGAACCCTTGATGGTGTGCAAATGTTTGCGTACCTGTTCGTAGTCGCTTTGCTGAAAAGCCTCCATTGCATCAGTGAGTAACTGATCGGTTTCATTTTCAAAATCTTGCAGCGACTCTATGACCAAATCGTTGCCACCATATTTTTTGAGTTGTCCCAGTACCGACATATCCAAAATCATGGGTTGTGCATCTGCGTCTACTTCTGTATCAGCAGGTTTTAGCGTAATCGTTTCACTTTCTTGTAGTTGAGTAGCCGAATGTTGAGGTACATGACTTTTACCCAAAATATACTCTTGCACTTTTTGGATCAATGTCTGGGCTTTGACAGGTTTAGACACGTAGTCGTCCAGGCCTTCTTCCATAAAACGTTCTCGATCTTCTTTCATTGAGTAGGCAGTCATGGCAACAATAGGAGGAAGCTGTTCAATCCCCAAACCTTTAATTGCGCGGGTAGTTTCTACCCCATCCATACCAGGCATTTGAATATCCATAAAAATGAGGTCATAGCTGTGTGCCTGTACCTTATCTAATGCCTGATAACCACTTTCGGCAAGCGAAATAACACACCCGGCATTGTTTAGAATCTCACTGGCTACCTTACGGTTCACGATGTTGTCATCAACAATAAGAATTCGTGGGCGGTAATCGCCAAAATGATCTTTAGACGAAAAATCCCAATCATCCATTAAATACCCCTCAGGTTTTTCATCGGTAGGTTGTGCCTCAAATGTAAACCAAAAAGTACTGCCGTGCCCAATCTCCGAAATTACCCCAATATCTCCATTCATCAGGCGACAAAGTTCCTTAGAAATGGCAAGCCCCAACCCAGTGCCAGAGTAAGACTTAGACGAAGAGTTGTCGAGTTGAGTAAATGTACTAAACAATCGGTTTTGATCTTCGGGCGATATACCCAAGCCGCTATCAGTTACCTCCACCAATAAGTGTACAGACAGTTCGCCCTTAGAGGCAAGCGTAAACTTGATGGCTACTTGTCCGTCTTCGGTAAATTTAATGGCGTTCGACATCAGGTTAGATATAATCTGAATTAAACGGGTTTCGTCAGCCTCCAAAAAATAAGGGATTTTAGGGTCTACCTGATAGCTCAAAAAATTGTTTTTGGCTTTGGCTTGTTGCAAAAATAAGGTGTAAACCTTTTCTACCATAAAGCGGATGTCCATTGGCTTAGGGTGTAGCGCCATTTTACCCGCTTCTAGTTTCGACAAGTCCAAAATATCGTTGAGAATATTGAGCAAGGTTTCTGACGACTTTTTGATCGTGTACATATATTCCTGCTGCTTGTTTTCCAGTGGAGTATCCATCATGAGGTCAATCATTCCTATAATTCCGTTCATAGGCGTGCGTATCTCGTGGCTCATATTGGCAAGAAAACGTTCTTTTACTTTGAGCGATTTCTCAGCAATTTCTTTAGCCCTGATCACCTCTTGCTCTACCAATTTCTTTTGGGTAATGTCGTGCGATATTGCCGAAACTTCTTCTATCCGCCCATCTTCTAACCTGATAGGGTTCAGGTACACTTCGCGCCACCAGGTTTCACCATCTTGAGTTTCCGATTCTATCTCAAAATACTGAGTTTCCCCCTTGAACGCATTCTCATACATTTGTTGCCATACCTTATAGTTATTGGTTTTACGTAGCTTGGCACTCAATTGAATTAACCCCCGGTTGAGCGTAGGCGATACTCCATACTGGCGTTGCAGGGTTTCGGCGTAGTTATGGTTAAACGAAGTAAGCTTCCAATTACGGTTAATAGACCACATCACGTGTGAACTGCTCTCAAAAATAGCCTGAAGTTGAGCCGTTTTGCTACTCAACTTGGCTTCATTACGCTTTCGCTGAATTGCCAGTGCAATTTGTCCTGACACAAAGTCGAGCAATTCAAGGTCTTTAATGGTATAAATGTTACGATCGCGGTAAGATTTGACCGAAATTAACCCTATTACCTCATTTTCAAACTTGAGCGGCACCCCAATCCATATTTTAGGAGCAGGACCCGACAAAATCAAGCCTTCAGCCTCAGCCAATGCCTGTATTTCTTCTTCATAAAGAAACAAAGCTTTTTTAGACTCCACCACATACTCAGCCAGCCCTTTATCGGTTTTGTTTTGGCGTATTTCTAACCCTCCGCTGGCGAAAGCCTCATCTACATAATAGTGATAACTCATTTGGCGATGGTCAGAGTCATACAGTTTGATATAAAAGTTTTTGGCTTGAATCACATTGCCCAGTTCCCGGTGAATGCTTTGGTAAAACTGGTTCATATTTTTACTGCGCACTGTCAGGTTAGCAATACTGTAGTACAGCGTTTGGGCTTTTTCGGCGCGTATCTTATCTGTGGTATCGTGTAATATACCTCGCATGGCGGTAGGCTTGCCCTCTTCGAAACGACAAGTAACGCTGCCTTCTAAATATAAATTACCCCCTTCTTTGTGCGACAAAATGGTGATAAAATTATATACTGTTTCGCCCTGTATAATGCTTTTGACTGTGCTAAGGGTAGATTTTTTGGTGTCTTGATGGAGTAAATCAAGAATATTCATCTTTTTAAGCTCCTTATTGGTATACCCGGTTTTTTTCTTGAAAGTCTTGTTAACAAACAAAAACTTACCCCGCATAGAGCAAATAAAAATTAAGTCGTTAGAATTGTCAAACAAGTCCTGCAACGCCTCATTACTTTGTTTGAGGGCTTTCATTACTTTGCGGTTTTCAGTAATGTCTTTACCCACCTTAGTCAAACCACCCAGTTCTCCTTTTTCATTGTTCAGTATTACCGAGTTAAACTGAATATAGCGTACATCACCAGTTTTGGTAAGAATGGTACGTTCTGAGGTTTCCCAAAAACCCCCGTTTTGCAGGGTCTTGTCAAATTCATTCCATCGTTCGGGGCGCTCGCTTTCCTGCACAAACAGGTCAAAGTAATTTTTGCCTACAATTTCCTCTTTAGCATACCCCGTTACTTTTTGCCAGTAGTTATTGCACATCGTCACTGTACCATCAGTGGTTACACTAATCCCCATCAGGTTTACCCCTTCCAAAGCTTCCTGAAACCGAGTCTTAGTCTCCTTGATCAGTTGGATACGTTTGGCTTCTTCTTCTGCCATTTTTTGTTCTGTAATATCTACCGCTGACGCGATGTATCCCCTGAAGTGGTTGCGTGCGTCGAGGTAAGGCACCCCCTTTTCTACAATCCAGCGGTATTGTCCGGTGTGGCGGAGCAAACGATATACTACCTCGTATTTTTTTTGTTTTTCAAACGACTTCAACAAATGATTTTTTACCCCCTCATAGTCAGTAGGGTGCACATTTTTGAGCCAACCTTCGTTGATTTCTTCTTCTACGGTTTTGCCTGTAAACTCAAGCCATTGTTTGCTGAAAAAATAAAACTGGTGTTGGGGGTTCGACATACGCAACAACACTGGGGCGTGGTTGGCGATGGTGCGAAACTGAGACTCACTTTCACTGATAATTTTTTGAGAGATTTGTGATTGATACAAAGCTTTGCCAAAAGCCACTACTACCTCTTGTTGAGATACATACATCATTTTTTTGAGCACCAATTCACGCAAAATCAATTGGTTGTGTCGGTTCAAAACCTGTAAGTCTACTTTACCCGTACCTTGTTCCCAAGCGTCTTGAATGCCCTGCTGAATCGCCTCAAAATCGTATTGGTAACGATCGCAAAATGCCTTGACACTCTTATTTACAATATCTTCGCGTTGGCATTGGTGGGTATGCAGGGTAGTTTCGTTTACGTCAATAATCATCCCGTCGTCATCACAAATAAAAATGCTGTCAATGGTTGAGTTAAACATTTCCTTGTAAAAACTATGATCGGGCGATGGAGTTCCATTGCGTTTAAGTTGGTTGAGCTCCTGACGAAGTTGTGCAATTTCCTGCATCAAACCTTCGGTGACTGGTTTATTATCTTGATTCATCAGAGTTTGGGGTATAGATAGAGACACACAAACAGAACTCGTCTTGTAGAGGCAAAAGCATTACAATGCTGTGTACCCGATAAAATCCAAGATAAGTTCACAGAAAAAATACGGCGAATTGATTGCCTTCTATTCTTTAATCTTTGATATTACAGTAGCCCATAGTGTTGGTAGGTGTAAGTTTGAAGCCTACCCTTGTCAGGGACTTTTAATTAACAAAATTATAAATACTTAAAATACTTTAAGTTATCAACTTGTTAGTTGCCTGTGGAGCAGGGACTAACTCGAAGCTTGTTGCTTAAAGCTTGAACCTGTTATTGCTATGGACTTTTGATATTACTCAAATATAGTTAAATCATTACAAAATAAGCTACAATTGACCAATCTCAACAAATACTTGCTGGTAGTGGTAGGACCTACGGCAGTGGGCAAAACAACCTTGTGTATTCGTTTAGCACAACATTTCGACACTGAGATAGTATCTGCCGACTCTCGACAATTTTACCGTGAAATGGCTATAGGAACCGCCAAGCCAACCCCCGAAGAACTAGCGCAAGCTCCTCATCACCTGATCGATTCTCAGTCTATTATGGATGATTATAATGTGGGAGATTATGAGAAAGATGCCTTGGTTTGCCTGGAGGATATTTTTGCCCGTAAGCAGGTAGCTATCCTTACAGGTGGGTCGGGCTTGTATATACAGGCAGCGTGCGATGGAATAGACGAAATGCCTGAAGTAGCTCCCGAAATTCGTGCCCAGTTGATGGAGAGACTCCAGCAAGGAGGGCTTGAGCCTTTGTTGCAGCAATTGGAACAGCTAGATCCGGTGTATTACCAACAAGTAGACCAAGCCAACCCCCATAGGGTGGTACGTGCTTTGGAGGTGTGTTTGAGCACAGGGCAACCTTATTCTTCGTTTCGTAAAAAAAACAAAGTACAGCGGCCTTTTAATATTTTAAAAATAGGGTTGGAGCGTGACCGGGAAGAGCTGTACGAGCGCATTAATTTGCGCATGGATTTGATGCTGGAGCAAGGGCTGTTAGAGGAGGTAAAAGCTTTGTACCCTTACAAAAACCACAATGCATTACAAACAGTGGGGTATAAAGAGGTATTTGACTATATGGATGGCAAGCACGATTGGGAGGAGGCGGTGCGTTTGCTTAAGCGCAACAGTCGTAGATATGCCAAGCGGCAAATGACGTGGTTTAGGCGAGACGAAGAAATCCATTGGTTTTCGCCCCAAAAAATTGATACAATCATAGATTGGGTAGATAGACGAATGAGCGACTGACAAACAAATAGGGTGCGAAGAATGTTAAACAGGTGATATCTTACTTGCAAATATGAGAATAATATGCGCATACTACTTTATACTGGAAAAGGTGGGGTAGGCAAAACAACTATAGCCGCCGCCACTGCCGTAAAAACTGCCGAAATGGGCTATAAAACCCTGGTAATCTCTACCGATCCGGCGCACAGCCTTTCCGATGCCCTGGATGTAAAACTACAGCCTGAGCCTACCCTTATTCGAGAAAACCTCTATGGGCAGGAGCTAGATGTATATTACTCTATGAAAAAATACTGGGGGCAAATGCGCGAGATGTTGTTGGCTATTTTTAAGCTACAAGGGGTAAACCGGGTAGTGGCAGAAGAAATGTCGGCATTGCCTGGTATGGAAGAAGCCTCTGCTTTTTTGTGGATAGACAAGTATTACGAAGAAAAGGCCTTCGATGTGGTAATTATTGACAGTGCGCCTACTGGCGAAACCCTTACTTTACTTACCATTCCGCAGGTAAGCCAGTGGTGGTTGAGCAAGGCGTTTCCTTTTCAGAAGTATGCTGTTAAGGCGGTAGGATCTATGGTACGTGGGTTTACAGGGATTCCACTAGACAAGGGCTATGAAGAACTGGATGAGCTTTTTAATAAGTTGCAAAAGGTTCAAAAGCTTATGAGTAACCCAGAAATATGCTCTATTCGTTTGGTGGTAAACCCCGAACGAATGGTCATCAAAGAAGCCAAGCGTGCTTATACTTATTTGCAAATGTATGGGTATCCGGTAGACTCAGTGGTGATTAATCGTATCTTTCCAGAAATGGAAGCCAATTCGGTTTTTCATAAATACATCCAGAGCCAAAAGAAGTATTTACAAACTATAGAAGAAAGCTTTGACCCGTTGCCTATTGCCCAGGTAAAACATTTGGGGGAAGAAGTTTTTGGAATTGATTTGCTCAAAACCATTGCTACATTGCTTTATCCAGACAGCGATCCTTCCAAGCCATTGTACAATGAGTCTCCTTTTCAAATCATTGAAAATGGCAGTCGTTACTTGTTAAAAATCCACTTACCTTTTGTAGAAGAAGACAGCGAAGATTTGAGCGTAACCAGCGTAGGACAAGAGCTTATCATACAATTAGGCAACCAACGACGCAATTTTTTCGTGCCTAATTTTCTAAGCTTTTATACGATGGAAAAACACACCATCAACGATGGTTGGCTGGTGGTTTTCTACAAAAAGAAAGTGGGATAATAAGTAGTTGAAAGCCCCATAGGGGCAAGCTTCAAGCGACAAGTCGCAAGTTACATCCTGTTCTACAGGTAACTACACTTTTATATCAAGTTGATTTTTAGCAACTTATAAAAACCGTAGTTGCAAATTATTAGTTTCAAGCAATAAGTAATAAAAACAATATCATCGCCTTGGTTTATGCTTTATTAGCCTTCGGTGCTAGGTATACATTACTATATCCTAATTCTGATAGCATTTGAGCGTATTAAAAAGATAAAAATGTAGCTTGCCAATACACTTATCTTCAATATTGAGAAGGAGGTTTTACCTGCTGTATAGCATTACTACAACTTTTGACTAGCTTACAAGAAATTCTTATCTTGAATTTTATAACACTGACAAAAACATAAATTGATATTATAGATGTCTATGAATCCTTTTTTAGAGAAATTTGATACACCTTTTGAAACGGTGCCTTTTGATAAAATCAAAACAGCGCATTTTAAACCTGCCATAGAAGCAGCCATGGCAGAAGGCAAAGCCGAAGTAAAAGCCATTACTGGCAACGCAGAGGCTCCCACTTTTGCTAATACTATAGAAGCCCTGGAGCGTGCCGGGGCTAAAGTGAATATTGTAGCAGGAGTGTTGTCGAACCTCAATAGCGCCGAAACCAGCCCAGAGATTCAGGAGTTGGCAAAAGATATTTTTCCAATGATTACTGAGTATGGCAACGACATCTTGTTGGATGAGACTCTGTTTGCCCGAATCAAAGCAGTATACGAACAAAAAGAAACCTTGAGCCTATCGGCAGAGCAAGCTACTTTGTTAGACAAAACTTACAAGAGCTTTGTGCGTAATGGAGCAAACTTAAACGATACAGATAAGCAAAAGCTAAGAGAAATAGATGTAGCGTTGTCGAAGCTTTCAGTACAGTTTGGGCAAAATGTGTTGGCAGATACCAATGCGTATACCATGCACCTGACCAATGAGGACGACCTTGAAGGTTTGCCAGACCAAGTGCGTGAGGCGGCTGCAATGACAGCGAAGCAAATGGAAAAAGAAGGATGGGTATTTACCTTACAATACCCAAGTTATGTGCCCTTTATGACCTATGCCAGCAAGCGTGAATTGCGTGAAAAACTTGCCAAGGCTTACGCCAAAAGAGGGTGCCAGGGCAATGACAATGATAACCAAAAAATAGTAAAAGACTTTGCGCTCCTACGCTATGAAAGAGCCAACTTATTGGGGTATGCTACCCACGCCGATTTTGTGCTGGAGCAACGCATGGCAAGTACTCCCAAGGCGGTAGAAAACTTCTTGAATGACTTGCTCAAGCATGCCAAACCCGCAGCTGACAAAGAAATGCAAGAGTTGGCGGCTTATGCCAAAAAACTGGATGGCATAGAGGAAATGCAGCGTTGGGATTATGCCTACTATTCTGAGAAACTCAAGAAAGAGAAGTTTAACATTGACGACGAAATGCTCAAACCTTATTTTGAGTTGGATAAGGTGATTGAGGGCATTTTTGCGGTAGCAAAAAAACTATATGGCTTAAACTTTAAAGCCAATGCCGACATTCCAGTGTATCATTCAGAGGTAAAGGCGTATGAGGTAGAAGATGAGGAGGGGCGCCATGTATCTGTATTTTATGCTGATTTTTTTCCAAGAGAAGGTAAACGCAATGGTGCCTGGATGACCAGCTTTAGAGGGCAAAAAGTAGTCAATGGGGTAGAACAACGCCCCCACGTGTCTATTGTGTGCAACTTTACCAAACCCACCGAAACCCGCCCATCTTTACTTACTTTCAACGAGGTACTGACCTTTTTCCATGAGTTTGGGCACGCTTTGCATGGGATGTTGGCAAGTGGTAATTATGAAAGTCTGAGTGGCACCCATGTGTATTGGGATTTTGTGGAGCTACCTTCGCAGATTATGGAAAACTGGGTGTTTGAAAAAGAAACCTTGGACATTTTTGCCCGTCATTACAAAACCGGGGAAAGTATTCCTGCTGACCTGATTCAACGCATCAAAGACAGTGCAAACTACATGCAAGGATACCAAACCGTTCGCCAGATTAGTTTTGGCAGGTTAGATATGGCGTGGCATGCTCAAGATCCCCGCAATGTGGGTGATATAGCAGCGTTTGAGCGTGAGGTAGGAGAGGAGACACGTTTGTTTCCCGAAAGCAAAGAAAACAATAGCATGAGCTGTGGTTTTAGTCATATTTTTGCCGGAGGCTATTCGGCGGGTTACTATAGTTACAAATGGGCAGAAGTATTAGACGCTGATGCTTATGAGTATTTTCAGGAAAACGGAATTTTTGACTCCAAAACTGCCCAGTCTTTCAAAGACAATATTTTAGCAAAAGGTGGCAGCGAGCATCCTATGGTGTTGTACAAACGTTTCAGAGGCAAAGAGCCTTCACCAGAAGCTTTGTTGCGTCGTGCTGGTTTGATCGAAAGTAAGTAACTAAAAGTAATGAAATTTTAAGGGGCTGTCTCATAACTCAAGGTGTATTATACCTGGCAGATATGGGTTAATATTCAAAATAATATTTTAGTTGAAATTATTATGAGACAGTCCTTTTTTAGTTTTAATAGCATAAACAATCACAAATGCCTGGTCACTATACGCCCGAAGAAGTGCTTAATCTTGTAAAACTCATTTGCAATGGGCAACCAGAAAATCAAGTACTTGCCGAGCAAATTATCCAAGGCAGAGGCTTGCCCAAGGCGCTTGAGTACTTTATGCAAATAGAGAGTGATACCCTTCGAAAAAAAGCTATGTGCGTGCGGTATGGCTTGGTGGAGGCTTTTCCTCATTTACGCGAATGGAATTTTAACCCTTATCTAAAACATTATAACCTACCCTTAAGAGAAAGTTTTATTGGTTTACAGCATTTTGCGAGCCTTGAGCGCCTCATGATCAACCAATACCGTAACGAGGTATTGACACTGCCTCCCGAAATAGGTTTATTGACCCAACTTAAGGCGTTGGCTGTACTTACTTCACAATTGTTTGAGCTACCCAAAGAAATAGGGCAGTTGCGCAACCTCATCGAAATATCTATTACTTATTGTCGTTTGACCGAGTTGCCCCCACAAATAGCCCAATGGCAAAAACTCAAATCGTTGAACCTGAAGTACAATAAATTGCACCGCCTACCGCCAGAAATAAGTGAACTTGGGTTGTTACAAAGGGTGAGCTTGTTTCATAACCAATTGCAGGGTTTACCAGATGGTTTTGAAAACTTAAAAAAAATTGAAAAATTGTATTTAGGAGGCAATCAGTTCAAGGTTTTCCCCAAGCAGTTGTTGGCACTAACGAATTTAACCGAGCTTAATTTGTATGATAACCAACTGAGCGAAATACCAGAAGAAATTGTGCAGTTGACCAAACTGCAGTATTTGTATTTGCACAGCAATCAGCTAACCAGTTTACCTAAAATAATCCGGCGAATGCCTAGCTTAAAAGCAATTCATCTGAAGAACAACCCCATAGCACCCCTTCATCAAGAGAAACTCACCAGACAGTTTGCTGGCATCATATTAAAGTTTTGACCAGACTATTTACTGAGCTTCGAGTCATGAAAAGCGGCACGTTTCCACACGTTTTTTTCTTTGACCCACATTTGCGTTACACGGATGATAGATTTAAATTTTTTAGCGCGAAAAACACCACTCGAAGTAATCAAGCAATTGGCAATGGCACTATTACCGTATGCTTTCACTGTGAGTTCGGTCATGTGGTAAGTATGCACCTTTAGTTTTCCTGATTTGAGTTGGGTATGTCGTTTTTTGATGTAATTGAGCCACCCTTTTTTGTCAATCAAGGCACTGCCACTGTTTGAGTGAATGTACTCTTCAGTAAGGTGCTGGTCTAAGAAAATTACATCAGCAGTTAAAAATGCTTGGTTAAACACTTCGATGGCTTGGGTTACTTCTTGTATAGCTTGGGTAGCGCGTTGTGCTTGTAGTGGCAAGGTATACAAAAGAGTGGCAACGATCAAACCTGTAATTGACTTAAAATTGTTCATAGAAGCAGTAGTTTAAATTTCTATCATTGTAGAGGAAGAAAACAATTTTCTTACTTTTACCTTTTCAGCCCCTGAAAAATGGTTTCCTACCAGCCATACCCGTCGTAGTTTTTTTAATTGACCAATTTCGGGAGGCAAGGTTGTCAAACGATTGTAGCTCAGATGCAGCACCTCAAGATTGGTCATGAGACCTATCAAAGGAGTAACGGTTTCTATCTTGTTATGCTCTAATCGCAATTCGCGCAAATATTCTAGTTGGCATATACACTCAGGAAACTCACTGAAAAAATTATCATTGAGGTACAAACGTTTTAAATATTTAAGGTTGCTAATCTCGTCTGGCAAGGCTCTTAATTGATTGAGCTCAAGAAATAGAAAATTTAAATTAGTAAGTCCACCCACTGCAGCAGGTACTTCCTCAATGTCGAGGTTGTCAAGCGAAAGCTCCCGATTATGAATCCAATCCTGTAGTTGGTCGGCACTGGCGGTTTGTTGCTGGAGGCAAAACATCCAACCTGTATTCAATAACCGCAAGGCAGTATTGCCTACAATAGAAGAGTTAAGGTTAAACTCAAAGTGTAGTTCAGTCAAAAAATCAGAAAGCTTTGACTCATTGTCCAAATGGTACTCCAGGTCAAAGTTATAGCTAAGCGCATACACATCAGAGCTTGAAGCCAGGCTGTTTTCAACAATTAATCTGGACTGTTCATTCACAAAATCGTCAGGAAAAAAAAGTGAGATAGCAAAAAGGTAAGAAAGGATATCAATGGAAAGATTAGGGGTGTTTTCGGAGAGTTGAAACGCACCAATGATATTGCTTTTGTCCAGTGTTTCGAGTAAGTCAAGTATGGTCTGAAAGTGCTCTTCAGACGAGTTGTCCAGATGTTGATTATTAGCCATGGCAAAAGCCCTAAAAAGTAGTAAATCTCAATATTAGTTGAATAAGCATACATTGATATGACTTGCTTTAGCTTATTCTTAAAAGTTAATATACAAAAACCCTACTATATTCTAAAGTTTTCATTTTTATCAAGGAGATTTATGACAAAGTAGTCATAATATAGGCGTTATGTTTAACCTTGAAATAGTGCTACTTATCGAAATATCAAGTTGTTTAGTCTAAACTGATTGACCTTATACTCACATACACGGTATACATAGACAAGAGCATAGTTGATTTACCTTATAAATAAAATTAGACATTCTAAAAAGTTTAATTTTTCCATAAAAAGCAAGCACCTGCACACCCCAAAAATCATTGTTTTTGGGGTGTGTTTTTTTTGTAGGTGCTTTTTAGTCAGTTACTTAGGAATGGTGAAAAAATAAATTTCTATAGTTTACAAAATATTTTGAAGCTAGACGCGGCACGGCAATATCCAGTGGATGTTGAGCGAGCTTGAGGGATGGTCGGCTAATAGCAGCGCTATTCGGCTATTTTTTAACAAAGTATAGCAACAAAAGATGAGGTTAAGAATGCGTATTTATTTTGACACCGTTCCTTAGTATAATAATTATTGACTTTTCCCTTCAGCGATTAACTCATCCATTGTTTGTTTAAAATCTCTTTTAAAATCCTCATAATATTTGCCTGTTCCGGGGCCGTTAAACCCTGTGTGTATTTTACGCACCTTGCCCTGACGATCAATAAAGATGGTGGTAGGAAAAGATAAAATATGATTGAGCATTGGCAATGTTTTCGCTGCTTCTTTTTTATCATTATGCCCCGCAAATAAAAAGTCATACCCTATATTATACCGCTTAATCATCTTCTCAATGCGTTTTTTAGCTTTCGCAAACTCAGGGCTGCGTTCATAAGCCAAACCAATAATTTCTACTCCACGACTTTTATTTTTGTCGTACCAGGGAGCTAAAAAAGCCGTTTCATCCAAACAATTGGGGCACCAAGTGCCAAATACTTGCACCAACACCACCTTATTTTTAAATTTTGGGTCATTTAACGATACTTTTTTGCCCGACATATCAGGAAAACTAAACGCAAGCTTGTCGTGACCAGGTTTTAGATAAGTAAGCTTGTTGGCGTCAGGCAATTTAGCTTGGGCGTTTTTTATCCCTGTCCAACTTTCGTATACACTTTTACCGTGCCAAAACTGCCCCTTGAGGCTGTCGCCTTGTTGGGTGGCTTGAAACAAAAACGCATGATTGCCATCAAAGGCACTAATTTGTAGCATACCAGCTTGGTTTACTTGCCCCTCAAGATAACGGTAGTCACCAGTAGTAGTCATAAAAGTACCCGTTACCTTGCGTTTTTGTTGTTTGAAAATACCTATAGCTGGATATGTGCTCCCATCTTTTTTGGTAAACTCTACCTGCCACCTACCATTAAAGTCAACTAATGGTTGATTGGCATCAGTCACAGGAGCAAAACGGTAGTTTTTACCGTGTTCAGCTTCAAATGCTACTTCATAAGGCTTTTTGAGTCCGTTTTTTATCCATAAACCCTTGATGTACTTTCCATCAATGATTTTACCCGTAAGGTAAGCATCAAACACGTGCAAAGTAACCTTGACCGAATCAGGTTTGACAAACTCAAATTCATCAAGCAAAATGCGTTCTTCGCCATTGATGATATGGGCAGTATATTGTTGGTTTTCCTCGTTTTTTTTGACGTCTAGCTGGAAGGGCAATTTGCCCCCCGGAGTTTGTATAGTAGCACGCCACATACCAGAGGCAAGTAGAGGCATTTTTTGAGTTTGTTTGTTTTCTGAAGTCGGTTGTTTGCAGGCACTCACAAAAAACAGGAGTAAAAACGTGTACAACGTCAGTAAAAATTGTGGTAATATCTTTTTCATAATGAATGATTGAGTACTGAACCTTAAAACTCACCTCTATTTTTTGAATGTTTGCAAAAATAATTGCTTTTGTTGAGTGACGAAAAGATTTTCTGGCAGACCGGGATTTAGCAAAAAGAAGCAGCGTTGCAAATCCGATATTTTCGGGAAGCTTTGCTATGAAGTGCTCCCTACTTTAGTTAAAAAATCTTTAAGTCAATAGACAAAATGAACAGTTTGTAGCGCACTATTAAAAGCCGAGAGGAGTTCTTGTGGTAAAGTAAACAATATATCGGCAATAAGAATTCTTTTAGGGGAGAAAATCCCTGTTAAACTAGTGTTAAGGGGTGAATAGTCTATAAAAAAAGTGCTATAGTAAAAGGTACTTTGGTTGGTCAAGGCAACGAACTGTATGGCACTATGCCAGTTTCTTACAAAATAAGTTTTTACAAAGTGTGTCTGGTAAAGCTAAGGAATGGTGAGAAATTAAATTACCATTCTTGAGGTAGAGGTTTTGTTTTGAGACGAGGCTATTTTTTGCGCCCATAGCAGCGCTACGGGCAATAAAAATAACGAAGTATCAAGGCGAAAAATCACCCCTCAGAGTGTAAATTTATTTTTGAACAATTCCTAAGGAATGGTGTAAAAATAAATTTCTATAGTAACGCTAAAATATTTTGTTGCTAGACGAGGCACGGCAATATCCAGTAGGACAGGCATTTGTTTTTTAATAATCGAGTAATAGCGGTTGCGTCAGCTGGACTCAGCCTTAGTTTGTTGCCGTTAAGAATCTGTGAAACGAAGCCGTAAAAACTGATCACTGTTTGAGCGAAGCGAGTTTGAGCAGTTTCGGCGTAGTGGAGCAGATTTAGGCAAAACAAACTACAGCTGCGGGTTTTTTGGTTACTTTTTTACCTGTAGAAAAAAGTAACGGCTCACCGATATTCTAATCAATCATTACACAAGTGTGTTTAATGATTGACAACTTTTTAATAGAAAAATCACTTTATAATTATTAAATACCAGTTGTGGCTCCTAGTGGATATTGAGCGAGCTTGAGGGATGGCCGACTAATAGCAACGCTATTCGGCTATTTTTTAACAAAGTATAGCCTCAAAAGATGAGATTAAGAATGCGTATTTATTTTGGTACCATTCCTAAGATTAAAAATGCGTATTTATTTGGTTACCACCCCTTAAGATGCGGGTAAAGTTTTTATCTATCTTTCGAATCTCCTACCTTGCCAATAAATTACAAACAAAAAATTGATATGAAAACAGCAGAAATTCATACAAATAAGGGAGTAATGAAAGTAGAGTTTTTTGAAAAAGACGCTCCCGGAACAGTAGCTAACTTTATAAAACTTGCCAATGAAGGCTATTACGATGGTTTAGCGTTTCATCGTGTGATCCCAAACTTTGTAGTACAAGGTGGTTGTCCAGATGGTACAGGTGCCGGAGGACCAGGCTATAGCATTGCTTGTGAGTTGGATGGCGACAACCAATACCACGATAAAGGGGTGTTGTCTATGGCGCACCGTGGAAGAGATACTGGTGGTTCACAATTCTTTATTTGCCACAATCGCCAAAACACACAGCACCTCGACCGTGTACATACAGTGTTTGGTAAAGTGATAGAAGGGCTTGAAGTGATAGACACTATTCGTGAGGGTGATGTGATGGAAAAAATAGTGGTGGATCAGGTAGAAGCATAGTTTTTACTTCTGTCATCAAGCAAAGTTAAAAACAGCCGACAGTGTTCAACTGTCGGCTGTTTTTAATTGCAGCGTAGAGTTTATGTGCTACTTTTTATATTTTGCTATTGGTGTCAATCAAGGTCGTCCAGAGGAATCAAGCCAGCACAGAGGTTTACTTCATTGATGAGGTAGTCCAGTTCTTTGCGCATGGCTTGTAGTTGACTGCTTGCTTGTTGTACCAATTGTCTGTTGTACGGTTGAGTGGTGCGGGGCATCAACTCCAGAATATCGTCAGCATCAAAGGCAAATTTCTCAAGCCGATGACGTAGACTCAGCTGAAAAATAAGTAAGTGCTCTATCCGCAGAGAAATTGCTTTCTGTTCGGGGGTCTGGTTTGGTTGTACCTGTAAATTTTGATTATCTTGCATTGTTATATTTTTTAATTTAACAATAGCCCTTGAGGTGTGTCGTCAAACAGAACCTCTTGGGCTTAATTTCTTCTGAAATCTAAGGTAAATATAGCCTTTTTTAGCTTCAAAAGCCAGTTTTATTTTCTCCTTCATTGTGTCAAAAAAACGATGGTAATTACTTAACCAGGGGCTTTAAAACGGTAAATTACTTCAAATTCACCATAGGTTTGCAAGATTTTTTTCATTCGTTTAATCGACAAGCTACGCCCTTTTTTGTGGGCACGTTTTGCTTTCTTTAGCTTCTTTTTTTGTTGGGTGTTCAGCGTAGGGTAGGTGTGTTTGATAAACCAGTCGAAGGCTTTTTTGACTGATTTAAACTCATGGGTATTTTTATGTTGTTCTATATACGTGCGGTTATAAATAATCATTAGGTAGTTGTTGGGTGGTTTGCTTTTGGTGAGAATATAGTGAATTTCTGAACGAGATAAAAGGTTGAATGCAAAGAGCTTTGAATATCTTTCTATTTACAAATACAAGCAAAAAATCATCTGATTTGATCAATATTGAGGAGGTTTTAAACTTTTTCTGTACATTTAATCCTTAATTAGAAAAATCACAACTTTTATAGAACAATGACTAAGCATACTAAAACTGCAGTGGTTTTGCTGTGGAGTTTGTTGTTGTTGGGGCAATATGTGTACGCTCAAAACCCTCAACGACAATACAAAAGCCATTATAGCACTCAAAACACCTTGAATATACAAACCAATGATGGTGCACTTAGCCTCCGGACATTTACCCCTTATATTATAGAAGTGTCTTTTGAGAAAAAAGGTTTTCAAAACCCCGATTCTTCGCACGCAGTTGTACTACAGCCCCAAAATACTAAAATAAGCCTGAAAACTACCAGTCAAACGCTTGAGTGGAGTACCTCGGCTTTGACAGTAATTATTCAAAAAATACCGTTTCAATTAAAGTTTTATCGAGGTAAACAATTAATAACCAGTGAATCTGCTGGATATTTCGAAACCAAGGGCAAACAAGATTACCTCAAAGGGTTTGCTTTTAATCTTGACAAAAACGAACAGTTATTTGGTACTGGAGAGCGGGCGTTGCCAATGAATAGGCGAGGGTATCGACTGGAGCTATACAATAAAGCCCACTATGCTTACAGTAATCAATCGAAACTAATGGGGTATAATATTCCTTTGGTGTTATCTTCTAAAAAGTACGCCATTTATTTTGACAATGCCCCTAAAGGGTTTATTGACTTGGGTAAAACCCGCCCAAACCAGCTGACTTTTGAGAGTATTGGTGGCAAAATGACCTACTACTTTATTGCTGCACCATCGCTTACTCAAGTGGTAGAGCATTATACTGCGCTTACCGGAAGACAGCCTTTGCCACCACGTTGGGCATTGGGCAATATTGCTACCCGTTATGGCTACCGCAACGAAGCACAGGTACGCAAAGTAGTAAAAGCTTACCAGGCAAAAGACTTTCCACTCGATGCCGTCATTTTAGATCATTACTGGTATGGCAAGGGTGAAATTAAACAGTCGGTGGCAATGGGTGACCTTGACTGGTATATCCCCCACTGGCAAAGTGGTGCAGGACTGGTAACCGATCTCCAAAAGCAAAATATTCAAACTGTATTGATTACCCAACCTTTTGTGCTCACCAACTCCAAAAACTTTGAGTATACTTCCAAGGCAGGCTTGCTGGTAAAAGACGCTCAAGGCAAGCCTTTTATTATCCCTGATTTTTACTTTGGCAAAACCGGCTTATTAGACATTTTTCAACCAGCTACCCAACAGTGGTTTTGGACAAAATACAAAAAACATATCGATACTGGAGTACACGGGTGGTGGGGCGATCTGGGCGAACCCGAAATGCACCCGGCTGGCATGAGGCATACTCAAGGCAAGGCAGATGAGGTGCACAATATTTATGGACACTATTGGGCTAAACTCATTGCTGAAGGTTACCAAAAAGAATACCCACGTATACGACCATTTATATTGATGAGAGCTGGCTTTGCCGGCTCACAACGCTTTGGATTGATTCCGTGGTCGGGCGATGTGAGCCGTACCTGGGGAGGTCTACAGTCACAAATTCCACTTACCCTCAATATGGGGTTGGCAGGGCTGGGCTATATGCACTCTGACTTGGGCGGTTTTGCCGAAGGCAAACTTAGCCCAGCGCTGTATACCCGTTGGTTACAGTACGGTGTTTTTCAACCCATTTACCGTCCGCATTCACAAGAAGCAGTACCTTCTGAACCAATATATTATGCCGATTCTACCCAAAAAATCGTGCGTGAGTTTATAAAGCTTCGTTACCAGATGTTGCCGTATAACTATACCCTGGCTTATGAAAATGCTACCAAAGGCACACCATTGATGCGTCCTTTGTTTTTCTTAGAGCCCGAAAATGCTCAACTATACCAAGAGAACAAAAATTACTTGTGGGGCAACGATTTTTTGGTAGCACCAGTACTGCAAAAAGACCAAACCAAGGTACAGGTATATTTCCCGAAAGGGTACAATTGGACAGACTTCTGGAGCAACAAAGTATACAAAGGTGGAACAACCGCTACTATTGCTGTAACTTCTGATAAAATTCCAGTATTTGTACGTGGAGGAGCTTTTGTGCCTATGGTAGCCAACTTGAGCAATACCAGTGCTTATAGTTCCGAAAACCTCATTATACACTACTATTTTGACAAAGACCTAAAAGGGGAACAGGAAGGGAAAATGTACGAAGACGATGGAAAAGATGGGGAGGCGCTAAAGCGTAAAAAATACGAGTTGCTAGAGTTTGAAGCAGAACAAGAAGCCAGACATTATGAGATAGAGTTCAACCGTAGCAAGCATCGTTATCCTAATGCTCCCAAACACCGAAAAGTGACTCTTGTGATTCACCATAAAAAGTTTACCACGATTAAGAAAGCAGAGAAGATTGACAAGAAAAGCATCAAACTTAGTTATGATGCGACCAAAAACCAGACAACCATCGCCTTTGTCTGGAAAAAAAGAAAAGCACAGTTATTTTTGAAATAATCTACTCAGATCTACCAGACTTTGAAGGCTTTTGGGGAGCAAAAAGTAACAGTTGAGAGTAATAAGGTTTTATTTGTGATCTATTCCTGACTCTTTGTTGTACAATATTGCTTCTTGACTGCCTTTTTTTGTATTTTTATTTCCTACAAATCTAAAGGTTTACAGTAACCACAAGGGCTGATAACGCATATCCTTTTAATCTAGAGCTGTTATTGATGCAGAATAGATTTTATCCGAAATCTCATTTGTTATAGTATGTCGAATGGTTTATGCTATGTTTGAAAGATAAAAAAGTAATTAAGAAATATTACGAAAACACAGGTGTTTATGAAAGTATACTTTACTATTTTTCTCCTATTTTTGGCGTGCTTTCAAGTGGTTTGTCAAAATAAAGCTACAATAGACTCTCTCCAACAATTACTCAATACAGACTTATCAGACACCCAAAAAACAGATATATACAATGGCATTGCCAAAGAGTATGCGCTTAATGCCGACTCGGTGAATGTATTGAAGTACACCGCAAAAGCATTGAATTTTGCTAAAAAAAATAACTATGTCAAAGGCGAAGTAGATAGCTACCTGTATTTAAGCAGCTTATACCAGGGTAAACGTAACTTGCCTAGAGCAAGCAAATATCTGGGGAAAGCTTTGGTAAAATCAGAAAAAGCTGGATATACAGAAGGAATAGTAAGGGCAAACAATGGACTGGGCAATGTATTTCGATCAAAAAAGGAGGAAAAAAAAGCCTTAGAATATTATCAAAAATCATTGAATACTGAGGGTATTACACCTGCCCATCGAGCGAGGACTTATTATGATATTGGCTTATTATACGAACGGGTAAGTAATAACCACAAGGCGCTGGAAGTGTACCAAAAAGGAATAGCTTTAAGTAAAAAACATCAGATAAAAAGGGAGTTGTCTAAGATGTATAATAGAGTGGGCTTGGTTAAGCAAAAACAAGGTACTTATGACAAAGCCTTAGAGTATTACCAGAAAGCATTGGTGATAGATCAGTCGTTGAACGACAAAATTAGTGTGTCGGCATTGTATAACAATATGGGCAATGTTTATGAGGCAAAAGGAAACTACCCTAAAGCATTAGACTACTATTTTAAATCGGTAAAGATAGATGAAGAACTGGATAATAAAATGGGAGTGGCTTATGGCTATGGCAATATAGGAATTATATACGACGAGCAGGGGAACTACTCACAAGCTCTGAAACACTACCTTAAGTCATTGAAAATATTGCAGGAAATAGGTAATAAGTCAGGCGAAGCCATTATCTATAACAATGTGGGTGATATTCACCGCAACCAAAACAACTACTCCAAAGCCTTGAACTATTATTTTAAATCGCTTGAAATCAAAAAGGAAATTAAAAACGAGCGTGGAATGGCATATAGTTACAACAACATAGGGGTAGTGTATCAGGTGCAAAAGAAGTACAATAAAGCCCTTGAATATTTGCAACTGGCGTTGGACATTAGGAAAAAAAATAAAAATCAAAGTGGCATTGCCAACTCTTATATCAACTTGGGGAAAGTTTGGCTGGAGCAGCGCCAATATGCCAAAGCCAAAGAGTACCTGACCCAGGCATTGGCCATTCATAAAAAACTAGGGGAAAAAGCCTGGACAGCTCAAGCTTATGTAGAGTTGGGCAGGGTAAACTATCATCAACAAGATTATCAGGAGGCACTCAAAAACCTAAAAAGTGGTGTAAATATAGCAAAACAAAAAGGAAGCCTGGTGTTTGTAAAAGAAGGAGCCGAACTAATGGCAAAAGTATATGCTGCTACTAGTGACTTTGTCAATGCCTACCAAAGTTATCAATTGTTTAAGCAAATGTCAGATAGTTTATTTAATGAAGCTAATACAAAAAAACTGACCCGTGTGGAGGCAGAGTTTGGTTTTGAAAAGCAAAAAGATTCGCTCAGGTTTGTACAAGACAAAGAAAAGGCAATTCTTAATACAAGGTTGGAAAACGAAAAAGCAAAAAGAGAGAAAGAAGTACTCAAAAAGCGATTGTATCGAAACTTAGGTTGGTTTGCTGTAACAGCACTTGTTGCCATTATACTGTTTACTATATTTATTTTTAGAAGCCGTCAGCGACAAAAACAATTGAACTCGGCGCTCACCAAACAAAAAGATGACCTTGAAAGGCAACGCAAAGAGCTCATGTTGCTCAACCAAGAGGTGCAAGAGTCGAACGCTGAAATAAGTGCTGCCAGTGAAGAGATCAATGCGATTAATGAAAGATTGCAGGATACGCTCGAAACAGTAGAAATACAACGCGACGACATTATGAGCAGCATTAGTTATGCTCAGCGTATTCAGGAAGCCATTTTGCCGTCTGAAGAGCGTATGAAAAAAGTTTTTCCTGAGCACTTTGTGTTATATAAACCTCGTGACATAGTTTCAGGCGATTTTTACTGGTGCGAAGAGGTAGATCATTTACAAATATTGATTGTAGGTGACTGTACCGGACACGGGGTGCCTGGTGCTTTCATGACTATGCTGGGTTCTCAGGCGTTGTCGAATATAGTGGTACAAAGAAAAATAACCAAGCCTGATGAAATTCTCAATGCTTTAAACGAAACTTTGCCTTATTTGCTCAAAACAAAAGACACCCAGATAAATGATGGAATGGATGTAGTGGTGTCTGTATTAGACAGGCAAAAGCAACAATTGCATTTTGCCGGAGCAAAAAACTCTTTGGTGCTGGTGCAAAACGGTGAACTGACAGAAATCAGGGGTGATATTTATGGAATCAATACCGAGTCTGGTAGTTCCAAAGCAATGGTGAAGTACACTGCACACACTATAGACATTTCAGTGCCCACTATGTTTTATATGTACTCAGACGGTTACCAAGACCAGTTTGGGGGCAAAGAAGGTAAAAAAATGATGAAACGACGATTAAGAGAGAGGTTGATAGATTTGGCAGCCAAACCAGTAAGTGTGCAAAAAAGTTTGTTAGAGGATATGCTTCAAGAGTGGATGTTGGGCTATCCGCAAACTGATGATATATTGGTGGTAGGAGTAAAGTTGGAGTGAATATATTTTTAGTAGTTTTGGCAGGTTTTACAAAGTCAGGTTTATGATTTTTCACTCACTGCTGATCAGTGTTAAATTTTTCAAAAAGCACAATTCAACGAATGCTCTCCAGCGACTATAGTCTTCCATCTGCAGGTTTTATAAATTGCTAAAAATCCTGCTAAAGCGTAAATGCTTGCACACCAAGGCGCACTTGTCGATGAAGTGTAGTAGCTCTCAACTACTGTCTATCAACTATTGACTTATTTATACTTTTAGCCCTAAAATAACAATGTCATCGGTTTGATCACCTGCCCCTTGCCACTTGGCAAGCGCTTCTTCAAACCTTTGAATCTGCTCGGTTGGTGGGTATACACTTACCTCCTCAATGAGTGCAATAAAAGTTTTCTTCAAAAACTTTTGTTTTCCATTATTGGGTCCACCCAGTTGGTCTTGAAAACCATCAGAAGCCAGGTAAAACTGGTCGCCTTCTTCAAAAGTAATGGTATGCGATTTAAACTCTTTTTTCTTCCGCGAAAGTGTACTACCTATCGAGATGTTAGTGCCTTTTAGGTAGGTAATTTCGCCATTTTTTACATAAAACAAGGGCGTTTTGGCACCACAAAAAGTAGCCGTTTTGTTTGCCATGTCAAAGTTTAATATCCCCAAATCCATTCCATCACCATCGCGTCCTTCGTCTTTTACTTGCTCTTTGAGAGTCTCTTTTACTTTTATGTTCAACTGGGTCAATATCTCCTTAGGGTCAGTAATGTTATCTTCTTTTACAATTTGATTGAGCAAAGTATTGCCAATCATAGTCATAAACCCCCCAGGCACCCCATGTCCGGTGCAGTCAATAGCCGAAATAATGTAATTGTCACCTTTTTGGGCAAACCAATAAAAGTCACCCCCTACAATATCCTTGGGTTTATATAATATAAAATGGTCTTTAAAGGCGGCAGTGATCAACTCTTGAGCAGGCAATATGGCCTCTTGGATAGTCAAGGCATACCGTATACTATCCGTAATTTTGGTATGTTGCCTTTCCATTTCATGGCGTTGTTGGCTCAACTGGGCATTTTTTCTGTCCAAAATAGTTTTAGACTCCTCCAGCATTTCGTTCTTTCGGTTAATCTCGGTTACCTTTTCGCCCAGTAACTTATTTTGTTTACGGTTGCGACGATTGAACATAAAAAAGGCAATGGCTATCAGCAGCAAAATAGTAGCTATAGAACCAAATATAAGATTGTTTCGTTGGCTGCGTGCTTTAGCGGCTTTTTGCTCTAGCTGAAGTGTTTGGGCGTTTTTCTTGGCAAGGTCGCTTTGTATTTGAGCAAGCTTTAGCTTGTTGTTTACTTCTTCCAACACCTTTTGGCGAATATTTTCTATACTATCGCCCACCTTTCGGTTACGAGCAAGGCTAGAAAAAATAGCATCCAGCTTTCTCTTCAACTCTATCCTTTCTTCGTCGCTTACATCGCCACTATCCAGTTTTTTCTTGATTGCATCAGCCTCTTTTTCCAGTTGGCTTCTTTCGGTGCTTAGGTTTTTGTTGCGTTCGGCAAGCAAGTTGTTAAACTCATCTACCTTTACAATGAGGCGTTCGCCAGAGCGAGTGGTTACTACTACTGTATCGCTTACGTTGCTCAGTGCTTGTTGTACCCTCAGCCTTAAGGTTGCATTCCTTTCATCATACGCCAGGTTTACTACTTGGTATCCCTGGAGTTTAAATTCGTTTTTGGTGCTCAAAGCATACCTAAACTTGATATAACCATTTTGGTCAGAGGTATACTCTTTGCCATTTGCGGTTAGCAGGAGGTCGGCAATGGGTTTTTTAGTGATGTTGTCTATCACATAAGCCACTTTTACCTTATGCGCAGGCATTTGCTGCAAACGTATGTTAGACAATCCGTTGCGTTCATAAAATTCAAAGTCAGAGCTTTCAAGTCCAAAACTATAGACAGCATATTTCTTAGGTAAATTGGGCGAAATATCAGCGGGGAGTTTAATGGTAAATTCGCCTTTTTTGTTGGTGTGAGCAGGTGCTGCCCTGGTGCCTATCAGCAATACCTCTACATTGGGTACAGGGAGGCTACCTTTTTTACTGGTTACTTTTCCTTTGATAAGCCCAGTAGCAACCATATGGATGGTAATTTCTCGGCTAGTAGTATCGTACCCCCAGTCTTTAAAAGCAAACCCGTTTTTTACTGCTGTCAGTGATTTAGGGTCATCGGTGGTTTTCATGCTAATAATCAACTTGCCGTCTGGTTTGGTAACGGCCGCATAAAAACTATCTACCAACACCTCTACTTTTGGTATTGGCTGTTCATTTTCATCAAGTGCAGTAACAAATAACTTGTTGCCTTGAGCAAACCCCTGATGCGAAAATAAGCACAGAATGAATACACCAAAAAATATGTTTAAATGCTTTAATACCATTGTTTAGGTAAGTATCTGCCAGTACCTTGATAATAGACTCAACAAGTTACTAAATCCTTGCCAAAATTCGCAAGAGTCTGCGGGGTTTTAATTTGATTTCAAAATGCCTTACTTGATATTTTTTGTTTCAAAGGTAAAATAAATAATGATGATTGTAGTAGAAGACTAAAACATTCTTTTGAGATAGCGAATGCAATTAATAAAGGTTTTAGGGAGCAACCAACAAATAGTATACGCATTTACTGGGTGATACTTCACCCTGGATTACTCCCTTAGTTTGAACGAGCAGTAGATGCCTCACCACTAATGATTTCACACTCAACCCTGCGGTTTCTTGCCCTGCCCTTTTCATTGTCACGTTTATCAATCAGTTTTTGCTCACCCCAGGCCTTCAGGGTTACCCGGTTGGGGTTAATATCTCTGCCAATCAAATACTCCATCACTTTACGTGCCCTGTCAGACGACAGCTGTTTGTTGCGGGTTTCGGTACCCGTTTGGTCTGCATGCCCATTAAGCACCAGGTTAGCATCTGGGTTAGAAATAAGGTAGCTTACCAGCTTTTCCAGGTCTTTTTCGTGCTCTTTTTTTATATTGTCAGACTTATAATCAAAAAACACCACGACATATACGCGTTGACTCTGCTCCAGCTTTTTCAATGTCATATTCAGTACCTCCTCTTTAGCGCGTATCAAGTTAGGTACCTGCAAATATTCATTATGGTACATATACCCCTTACGGGTAACATGCAAAATATACCTTCCTGTAGAGTCTATGGTGCCTATATAGTTACTGTTGGTTGCATCCGACATGTTTTCAAAAAGCGATAATTCCTGATTAGTTTCTACATCTACCAGTACTATCTTTGCCCCATCCAGTGGTTTTTTGCTGTCCTTATCGCGAATCATCCCCCTAAGGGTTAGCACTGGGCGTTGGTATAGTTTCACTTCTACTGTATCTTTGGTTACTGCCATATAGTTTTCTTTGGCTATGCCCACCAAGGTAAGAGGAATGCCATTGAACATATAAGGCAAAGGTTTGGCAGCAGAATACAAATCAAGTTTGCCCAATCCTCCTTTACGATCAGAAGCATAATAAGCAGTTTGCCCGTCAGCCGACAAGATAAAGCAAATGTCATCGCCAGTAGAATTAATAGGGTACCCCAGATTGCGGGCAGGAGTCCAGGAAGCATCTACCCAAGTGCTCTCAAAAATATCGTGTTTCCCCATAGTAGAGTGTCCGGTAGAACTAAAGTACAATGTTTTACCATCTACGCTTATAAAAGGAGACTCTTCGTTGTATCGGGTGTTGATCGTGCTGCCTAAGTTTATAGGACTACCCCAGGTACTATCTGCCTGTAACTGCGAACGGTAAATATCAAAGCCTCCATATCCACCAGGACGGTTGCTCGAAAAATAAATTGTTTGGGCATCTTGAGCAATTGAAAAAGAGGTTTCCTGGTATTTGCTGTTTATTTTGCCTTTTAGTGGTTTGGGTGAACTCCAGTTTCCATCATTTGCTAAGCTTGATACATAAATATTGCCTTTGCGGTACAAAAACAGCATTTTGCCATCAGGTGAAAACCCCAGACTTGCGTCATGGGTTTTAGTATTGATTGATTGGCTCAGTTGTTTAGGAGCACTCCATTTGCCATTGCTTCTATAGGTAATATAAATATCTTCGTAAGGGTGATGATCGTAAGGGTCGTTTTTGCCTCCTGTATTACCCGCCCGGCGTGAGGTAAATAATAAAGTAGTGTCGTTTACCGAAACAATAGGCGCATAGTCTGCTTCGTCAGAGTTTACGGCAATGCCCAGGTTTTTTACAGGAATGGCAAGGGAGTCTCTGATATATTCCCCGGCAAAATTGCATTCTGTTACCCTTTTGTTGAGCAATGCCATAAAAGCGGGCAGTTTTAGTTCGTCATGCACCATGTGTACAATGTGATCTTGTTTCTTTTGCGCCAAATTTTGTTTGGTAAATTGATAATGCATCAATGCACGCTCTACCGACCCTGTATAATGATAGGCTTCTGCCATAAAAAAGTCGAGTAAAGGGTGATATTTTTTATTCAATCTATAGAGTTGTCTAAAGTAAGTAAGCGCTTGTATTTCTTGTTGCTTTTCGAGGTGGGCTATGCCAGTCTTAAAGATCACTTCTTGATTGTTTGCGTCTTTCTTCAGAATTTCTTTGTAGAGCAATAGTGCCTGGTCATAATAGTGTGCCTGAAGCCAGGCATCAGCTTTTCGAATAAGTTTATCAAATCTACGCGGGTTAGACGATTGTGCCCAAAGCGTAGTAAGTGAAAAACTTACCAGTAAAATACACCCTAATATGCGTATCAAAGTTTTTGGCATAAACAATTTAAACAGTGTCTTTTGTATAAACACAGCAAAACAAGGTTTTAAACCTTATGATATAAGCACTTGTTTTGACTTACGTGGTCACTTAAAGCTAAATACTTGCCAGTTTTTTATCAAGCGTACCCAACTGGTTCAAATCAAGAAGATACAAATTGGCAGACATAGTAAATGTAAACATTTTAAAACAAACAATCAAGGAGACATTTTACCCCTTACTGTGTTAATAGGAGGTGTCAGAACAAGTGCCAGATATTAGGCAGGTAAACCTGTGAAATGGCGGTGCTGTGTACTGAGAAATTTAGTTTTGTTTAAATAATTTTTTGTTATGAAAGGATGGATTATACACGTTCCCTGGATGAAGCCCGCAGGAATGGCATTGTTTCCCTTTATTTTAGTACGCGAACGTCGCTTTGAGTTTGACCCTGTATTGCTCAACCATGAGCGCATTCACTTTAGGCAACAAGTCGAAATGCTCATTATCCCTTTTTACTTGCTCTACATCGTCAACTATACTGTTAACTACATAAAGTATGGGATGCACTATGAAGCGTATCGGCAAATGTATTATGAGCGAGAGGCTTATGCCAACGAAAAAGATATGAACTACCTAAAAAAACGGAAGTTTTGGGCTTTTTTAGGGTATATCAAAAAATAAGTGATGCAATTCATCTGGAACAGTGGGTGGTTGACTGCCAGAAAATTGGCTCCAGATGAATTGATTTTGCAAAAGTGCAAATACTTATGCCGGAACCAGCACAAAAGTAATTGCTTGCCCTTCGAGGTGCATGTCAAAAATCAATTGGTTGGCACTTAATGACTTGACATCCATTTTGTTACCCATTTTTATATCGTCAGAATTGATGGTAAGCGTTTTTTTATCCTTGCTCAAGCGATAAGTGCCAGTAGCATTTTTGCCAAATATATTGACAATACACTTGTTATCCGCTTTAAACTCAAAAGTGGTTTGTTTGAGCATTTCTATGATGAGCGCCTTACTTCCTCCGTCAAGTACACTCTTAGGAATTAGGTGTGACAACTTATTTGATTGAGAGAGCATAGGTGCCAGTTTCATCAACGCCTTTACATTGGGTACTTTTACGTCGTTCACCTTCCATTTTTGTTGGATAGGGTCTTTAGAACCACAGGCATTCATCAAAAATACCAACCCTAACATTATAAACAAGGATGTTTTTTTCATAAAATTATAGAGATATGTTTACACAATAGTCCACAGCCCCAACAGGGGCAAGCTTCAAGTCCTTGGATACCGATGCATATCGGTGCGACAAGTCGCAAGTCCTTAGATACCGATGAATATCGGTGCTACACCCTGTTCCATAAGTAACCATACTTTTGTATTGTACTGATTTTCAGTTATTTACAAAAAGCGTAGTTAGAAGTGTTTAGTCCATAACCGCTTTAACCAACCCAGTACTTGTTATTATATTGAAAACTGAGTTTAATGTCGTTAAGCAATGCTTTACCAACGTATTTTTAAGGGCAGTGTTTTTTTTGCTTCATGTACCAAAAGCCTTCAAACAAACATTTTAATTGTAGTGAAGTACTATATAACCAAGCAAAGAAACCCTCTAACCGAAAAAGTGGTTGTAGTATTGTTTACATAAATGTAAGTATTATTCTTAGCTACCCAAGGCTACAGCCGCAGTTTATTTGAGTAGCAATTTAACGGCGTCGGGTAGGAGAAGTTTTTATGTTTTTATTAGAGGGTGCTTGTGCCCATCTGCGCAAGCAAAAAAACTGTAGATTATGCTTGTTGCCAGTAGAAGCAGTAAATCCCCAAATTGCTTTGGTATTACCTTTGAAAATATCCTTGACCAAATCTCGTTTGCCTCTATGTACCACCACATTGTCTAAGTATACCGTTACCTGTTGGATGGTTGGTTCCCAGCGAAACCGGAAATTATGTAATACACCATCTTCAAGGTTAAATCGAATATCTTTATTATTCCAATATTTGGTGTGGTAATTGGTGCCATTTTCAAGATAAGCCACATGGTCGCAAGTAGGGTCGTTTTGGCGATAGTTTTGGTAAGTATCAAACTCTACTGCTACTGAAGGAGCAATATAGTTTCCTCCATAATAACCACGGTTCCAACGCCCATAACCCATACATTCGCCCCAAGTGCCTATAGCCCTAAAGCCCCGTGCATCATTATGAATCACAAAAGTGATTCCGTCGGCTCCGTTATCATTTTTCTTGCCCAGGTATATATCAAACTCAATCTCAAAATACTTTGACAAATCAAGTTTGGTTTTACAATAAGCAATGCCTCTTTGGTAAGGTTTATCGGCGGTGAGCATAATACATCCATTCTCCATTTTCACGGCATCTTCAATCGTATGAAACTCTTGGGCAAACACCTGATGAGTGAAAAGGAACAACCCTATCAGGCTAAAAAAAAATGAATACATGGCAGTAAAATTAGGGAGTGAAAAAGTAAGTCAGGGCAGATTGTACCTCTTGTTCAATATACCCAAATCCAGAGGCATTTCAAACATAAAAACCGCCTTAACACCCGATTAACAAAGTATACAAGCCAAGTGTTTTGGTCAAAAAAAGAGGGTTGTTTGCTTTCCCTTTCCAAAAGCTTACGATTTAAGGAAAAATAGCGTTAATTTAGCAATACTAAACTGCATTGAAATTGAGAACATTTATAGTCAAAATATTAGCGTATCAACGCATTTCACTTATTCAAACCCTCTGCATAAGTATCTTACTAAGTTTTTTTACTACGCCTGGTAGGGCACAAGATATTTACAAGTCGTCGGCTAAAATAGACAAACGAGTGATAGACCGCCTTACTGTATTAAAGTATCAATACGAAGTAGAGCCCGATGGTACTATTAAGTTTATTTTACCCATTAGCAAAAATAAACGATCTCAAACCCTGTACATCAGGTCGGTAACCGATTGGTATGATCAACTAGAAATACGTGAAATATACTCTGTCATTTATAAGTCAGACAAACGCCCCCCTGAATACATGTTGGCAAAAGTACTGTTTGACAATAGCCGTAAAAAACTAGGAGCCTGGGAATTGATCTACGAAGATGCTCAATATCATATATTGTTTAATGCCAAGGTAACAGCCAATGAGTCGCCTCAAAACATAAAGTCTATTATTGATATTGTAGGGGCTGCCGCTGATGATATGGAGCAGGAATTGTTCATTTCAGACAACTGGTAATGATCTCCTTGACTAGCTTTCACTGCTTAAGTTTTGACCATATCCTACTGTGTGCTTTTTACGTTCAAAATGCATAAAAAAAAAACTTTTGCTCACCCTAATTGGAACATCTATTGCCTAGATTCTAACCATAATCACATTAAGTTTTAACACTATGGATGAGCAGGCAAATTTTAGGGACTATTTTCAGGCATTACCTAAAATAAAAAAATTGCTGGAAAGCAACAATGAAGTAAATCTTGAGTTGGCTTTTCAGTTATTACAAGGGCAAGATATTTCTAATAAATTATTGACCCATATTTTTGCTCTCTCTCTGTTCCATAGCGATCGTACCATTCGCGAAAAGTCTAAGAAAATGTACAAACACTTAGCGCCTGCTGAGTTTTACCAGGCTACCGAACCCGAATGGCGCTATTTGTATAGCCACGTAGACGAAGAAGAAATTTCAGGTTTTTTGGACGTGATCAGCGAAAATGCTCCCATCGATAAAGTAGAAATGGGTAATACAGTGCTTGAGCTCTTGGGGCGTGGCATTCGTTTTTGCCTTGAAAATAAAACGGCGCCTCCAGAAGTGATTTTAGAGCCCTATTACCGTGGCAACCAACTGTTCCTCAAACATTTTAACCTTACCCGACTTCCCAAAGAGATTTGTCTTCTAAAAGGCTTAAAAGTGCTTAACTTGAGCGACAATCAATTGACTAATCTTCCGGCAGAGGTTACCGAATTACGTGACCTTGAAGAGCTCAACCTTCGGAACAATCAACTAACCGAATTGCCTGACAAAGTCATAGAGCTTACCAACTTGCGTGAACTTTGGCTGGGTACCAATCAGTTGGTAGGGCTTCCGCCCGAAATAGGGCAGCTGTTCTCTTTACAAAACCTTTATTTGTACGACAATCAACTTGAGAGCTTGCCTTTGGAGGTAGGACAATTGGTGAGTTTACGTAGCCTATATTTAGACAATAATGAGTTACTCACTTTGCCATCTGAAATAGGCAACTTGACCAACCTCCGAGAGTTGGTGCTTTCTTATAATCGTTTGATTACTTTACCTATACGCATAGGAGAACTTGCTCAGTTAGAAGTGTTGTACTTGCAAAACAATCAGCTTAAGCGACTGCCTGAAGAAATAGGACTGCTGCAAAATTTAGAAGAATTGTACATAGAAAATAATCGAATAACCCATTTACCCGAAGAAATAGCGCAGCTAAGTCAGCTCAAATACTTACATGCTCAAAATAATATGCTTTCATCAGGCGAAAAAGAAAAAATAAGAGAACTATTACCCAGCGCCGAAATTTATTTTTAGTAATATTTGTTGTCATTGTACAATCACTTGTTTTGCAAATACATGAGCAACAAAAACCCGAAACCAAAATGGCTGGAGCATATTCAAAACAATAGCTGGGAGCCTGAACTCTTCATTTCTGGTGGTATCATCTTTACACTGCTTCAAACCACCACCTTTATTCAACATCAAAGTTTTTTGTTGCTGCAAACCAATGGTTATTATGAAACCGTGGTCATTGCCAATTTTTTGATAGCAGCACTCAATGCCCTTATATTTGGCTTTGGATTGCATTTGGTTTTTAGGGGTTTTTGGGTAGCCGCCGTGTGTTTGAGCTACGTTTTTCCTAAAGGCATACAAGCTGATAAAGTAGGCGATTATGCACCACCATTTAAACAAAAGGTAAAAAAAGTAACAGACACTTCTGTAGATTTGGTAGTATGGATGGAGTCGGCAAGTAGCACTATATTTTTCCTCTCATTTTTTTTGTTCTCGCTTATTATAGGGGTTTTGCTTGCCCTCCTCATCATTATTCCACATAGTGGCCTGCGCGAAACCTGGGGCGAAACAGGGTTTCTACTCTTAAAAATAGGCTCAGGAATCATGTTATTGTTAGGCGGAGTATACCTGATCGATTTCTTAACCTTGGGTCTTATCAAAAAGCAACAAAAACTTACCAAAATATATTACCCTATCTACTGGGTATTTTCTATACTATCTCTTTCTTTTTTGTACCGCAGTGCTTACTATGCGTTGGTAACCAATATCAGGCGAAAGTGGTGGTTTGTCATAGGTGTAGTAGTATACATGGTAGTAGCTTTTGCCATTACTCAGTTTTCTTTTGCTGGGTCAAGCCCAATGCCTGCCCTGAGCTTTGGTAATCTCAACCTAAAAAGTTACTTGGGCATTCAATCAAATCGTTATCAATTTCATACGCGTCAATACGAAAACATGCGCAAAAAAAATGACCTGGTTCAGCATGTGTCTATCCAATCCGATATTATTGGTAGCAAATACCTTAAACTGTTTATTGTACATCAAAAAGCCATTGAAAGATTAATGGATGTTGACTGTCAGCAAAAAAAACATTACAAAGTTCAGGCAATCCGGCAACGAAAAATGCTTCATTGTTATCAAAATTTTTACAGAATTTATATAGACAATAAGCGTATACCTCACTTAAAATGGCGTTATTATCAACACCCACATACCAACGAAAGAGGTATTATTAGTTTGGTTCCTATCAACCACTTGACCCCCAGTGAACATACTGTAGAGGTAAAGCTGAATGTAAGTACCAAAAAAGAATTAGAAGAACTGAAGAAATTTGGGATGAAAGATGATATATATGCCTATATTCCTTTCTGGAAAGAGTCTAAGTAAAACGTAATTGAGCACTATTTCATGTTGTCTAAATCTACCCTGTTACACCTCCGTTTGCCATTTTCATTTTTCTTAATGCCGGTTTTTTGCTTTGCTGCTGGCATTGCTTTTTCGGGCGATTGGTTCAGGTTGTTGCTTACTTTTGGCATTTTACACTTGATGGTATACCCTGCAAGCAATGGATATAACTCTTATTATGACAAAGACGAAGAAAGCATAGGAGGCTTGGAACAACCCCCACCCGTCAGCAAACAATTGTTATATGTATCATTGTTGATAGATGGCATTGCCCTCTTATTAAGCCTGATGGTGAGCCTGTGGTTTACTCTAGGTATTTTACTATATGGTTTGGTATCTAAAGCCTATAGCAATGACGCCATTCGCTTAAAAAAAATGCCCATATTGGGTTGGTTAACAGTGGGGTTTTTTCAAGGAGGTTTTACTTTTCTGATAGTATACCAAGGTGTTGCCTTGGCAAGTATGACTCAATTAATGGACGGCAAAATATTGTTTGCAGCTTTGTTAAGCACTGTATTGTTGTTGGGGTCTTATCCTATGACTCAAGTCTACCAACACAGCGAAGATGCCCGACGAGGCGACTTGACCATTAGCCGTATGTTGGGCATTAGAGGTACATTTTTGTTTACAGGTGGGGCATTTGCCTTGGCTACTATGGGGTATGTGTGGTATTTTAGCCAGTATTTTTCTATACAGGTAGCATTTGCTTTTTTGGCAACTCTTTCGCCTGTAGTGCTGTTTTTTGGTTGGTGGTTTTGGCAAACACTCCAAAATCCCAGACAAGCTAATTTTAAAAATACCATGCGTCTAAACCTGTACTCAGCCATTTGCATGAATGTGTTTTTTATTGGTTTAGGTATATGGTTGCAAAGGTAATCAAGTGTATTAACTCTACTGGTTTGATTGCTTAATCTCTCGAAACGAAGTATCTTGCCTTGCTTGTAAACTCAAAAACTATAAGAACATGGCTAGAATAGTAGACCTGTCTAAAACAATAGAATATAAAAAAGAAGATCCTTGGTTTATGCGCATCAAAGTGAAGCATAAACCTCACCGTAAAGCATTTATGCTGATCCGGTATTTTCTAAAATTACCGACAAAACTATTTCCAAAAGATTTTGTGGGTTGGGCAGACGATGCCATTAAGAAAATGGGGGTTCATTCCTCTACTCATATCGATGCCCCTTGGCACTATAGCCCTACAGTAGCGGGGCAACCCGCCAAAACCATAGATCAGGTACCGCTGGACTGGTGTTATGGCGATGGGGTGGTCATTGATATGAGTCATAAACCCGATTTTGAAGAGATTACGGTAGATGACTTGAAAGCCGATTTACAAAAAAATGGTGTAATGCTTACCTCCGGAAATATAGTATTGATTCGTACCGACCGAGATAAATTCAAAGGGGCTGACTTTGTAGACAAGGGTACTGGAATGAGTAAAGAAGCTACCGAATGGCTCATTGACCAAGGCATTAAAGTAATGGGGATAGACCAATGGGGTTGGGATTTACCTTTGCGATATTTGGTAAACGAAGCCAAACGAACCAACAATCCAGATTTGTTTTGGCAGGCACACTTAGTAGGCAAAGACAAAGAGTATTGCCACATGGAACAACTTACTAACTTGTCAGTGTTGCCTGCCAAAGGTTTTAAAGTAGCCGTGTTTCCCCTTAAAATAAAAGGAGCTTCAGCATCACCTGCCAGGGTAGTAGCCATTTTTGATGAATAACAGTAACTTGGTTATTAGCAAACCATTATAGAAAGTGACCTGAATGTCTAAGTCAAAATCTCATTATATACCATGATGTCTACCATATTACAAGTAGAAAACCTGTCTAAATCTTATGTCAGTGGAACAAAAGACCTGACAGTACTAAAAAATGTCAGTTTTAGTTTAAATACTGGTAGTACTGTGTCCATTGTAGGTGCTTCGGGTAGCGGCAAAACCACCTTGTTGGGTTTGTGTGCTGGGCTAGACCGTGCCAGTACTGGTAGTATTGCCCTCAATGGCATAATACTAGATAAGCTAAATGAAGATGAAAGAGCCGCAGTACGTAACCAAAATGTAGGTTTTATCTTTCAAAACTTTCAATTGATACCTACCCTTACTGCTCTCGAAAACGTAATGGTGCCCTTAGAGTTAAGAAAGGAGAAAAATGCAAGAAAAAAAGCGTTACAGCTTTTAGAGAAAGTAGGACTGGCAAATCGGCACCACCATTATGCTTCTCAACTGTCGGGTGGAGAACAACAGCGTGTATCATTGGCAAGGGCGTTTTCTAATCATCCGAAAATTTTGTTTGCTGACGAACCCACCGGAAACCTCGACGAAGAAACAAGTCAGAAAGTAGAAAAGCTCTTATTTAACCTCAACAAAGAAACAGGAACAACACTTGTCTTGGTTACCCATGACATCGAACTTGCTCAAAAGACTCAACGCATTATTCAGCTCAAAGGAGGTGAAGTGATCAGCGATCAGTTGGTTAAACATTAAAAGCTTTTTAACTACTTGTTTAGTTGTTTTTGAGCCAACAATTATGACCAAACATCATCGTTTAATGATAGGGGCTGTAGTAGGGCGCAACCGTCATTATGAATACAGTCAAGAAATGGTGTTCATGATAAAAAGTCAATAATGAAATATTTTTTTACCGTATTACTGGCATGTACGTTGTTTGGTGCTAAAGGGCAGGCTCATGATCCCGAAATGCAAAAAAACGCGGTCATACTCAATTCCAGAATGACTCCTTCCAGTTTGGTACGTACCCGTGTCAAGCAAAAAGAAGCGCTGAAAGGAAATCCTTTTTTGTTTCAAGAAACCAAAAAAGGAGCGGTTAAGATAAAGCACCATTACAACAAAGAGTATGCATTTGCCAACATGCGCTATGATGCATTTAACCATGAGATAGAAGTCGTACTTGAAAACAAAAAGCGTTATATCCGAGGGGTAGACTTAAACGAATTTGCCCTTTATCATGAAGGAAAAAGGCTGTTATTTATCAACGCAAATCACTATTCTTTTAAAAGCACTAAGTTACATGGCTTTGTTCAATTGATAGAAGATGGAGAAGTACAACTGGTAAAAAGGGTGAAAATAGATATTCTGAAGTCAAACTACAATGTAGCACTCAATGTGGGGAATAACTATGATAAATTTATCCGAAAAACAACGTATTTTTATGCTCACAAAGGCGTTTTGTATCAAGTAAAAAGCAAGAGAGACTTGTATCGTTTTTTTTCAAAGCGGAACTTTAACGCAAAGGCGGTGATTAAACAACATAAAATAAAGTTTAGAAAGCAAAAAGAACAGGCGTTTCAATTATTGGCGCGTACTTATAATGCGCAGATAATTGATAAATAAAAACTTTGCCACTACCTATAATACTAAACAACCATTTTGCTTCTTTGTAAAGCATGTTATCCAGAATAATTTTTTTACAAAAAAGGATAGGGTATCAAAACCAACCCTTTTATATTATCAAGCTCAAAACCATGCGCGATTTGCGGGATGAAGAAGGCAACTTATTACCTGACAAACAAAGAGTTACTATCATTGGCAGGTTTTTGAGAAAAACATCCTTGGATGAGCTCCCTCAATTGATTAATATACTCAAAGGTGATATGTGTTTGGTAGGACCACGTCCATTATTGCCCGAATACTTACCCTTATATACTCCCCAACAACTCAAGCGTCATAGTGTAAAACCGGGCATTACCGGATGGGCACAAGTAAACGGGAGAAACTCGCTTACATGGCAGCAAAAGTTTGAGCTTGATTTGTGGTATGTAGAGAATCGCTCCTTTAGGTTAGACTTAAAAATACTTTGGCTGACCTTTTTGAATATATTCAGAAAAAGGGATGGCGATGAACTTGCTGAAAAGTTTAATGGCAAAAATTAACCTGTCATAAGTTTTGTCTATTTTGGGCAAAATTATGAAATCAAGACGCATATACTTATCCCCTCCCGACCTCAAAGGGCAAGAGTTGGAGCATCTAAAAGCTGCATTGCAGAGCAACTGGATCGCCCCTATAGGACATCATCTCGATAAATTTGAGGAACTATTAAGCCAATACCTTGATGGTTTGCCCGTAGTTGCCCTTAACTCAGGCACAGCAGCTATTCATCTGGCGTTAAGATTATTAGGAGTAACAGAAAAAGATGAGGTGATATGCCCTACTTTTACTTTTGTGGCTACTACTAATCCGGTAATGTATCAAAAAGCGACCCCAATATTGATTGATAGCGAGCTTGATACCTGGAATATGTGTCCAGTACAGTTGGAGAGAGCCATTGAAGATAGGCTCAAACAAGGCAAGCCAAAACCCAAGGCCATTATTATCGTGCACCTTTATGGGCAACCCGCCCAACTTACCCAATTGCTGGCCATAGCACAAAAGTATGACATACCAGTAATAGAAGATGCTGCTGAAGCTCTTGGGAGCTGTTACAATGGGCAAAAGGTAGGTACTTGGGGACACCTTGGTGTTATCTCTTTTAATGGAAACAAAATTGTGACCACTTCGGCAGGTGGAGCATTGGTTACCAGGCATATACATGAAGCTAAAAAAGCCATGTTTTGGGCTACCCAGTCAAAAGATAAAGCGCCTCATTACCAACATTCCGAAGTGGGTTATAATTATCGTTTAAGTAACCTGCTGGCAGCTATAGGGGTAGGACAAATGCAACAACTAGAAGAAAAAGTAGCCCACCGACGACGCGTATTTGATTATTATCAACAAAATTTACCTACCGATGTATTGAGTTTTCAACCTGAACTTGCTGGTACTTTCTCAAATCGTTGGCTCACTTGCATTGTATTAAATCAGCAAAAAACTTCTGTAACCCCACTACAGTTGCAAAAAGCTTTGGAGGCTGAAAACATAGAGTCCCGCCCACTGTGGAAACCGATGCATTTGCAACCTCTGCTCCGGCAATGTCCCTATTATGGTCATGCTGTTGCCGAGGGTTTATTCCAGCAAGGGCTATGCTTGCCGTCAGGTGCTAGTCTTCAGGTGGTAGATTTGGACAGAGTTGTAAAGGTAATAAAAAGAGTGCTCTCAGTTTAAATAGCCATACCCTTGTATGCATTGATTGTAAAAATATGAAATTTTTGTTAATTATATTACATTCTTAAAGGTCACGTGATTTTTTTGAGTGTATTGGCATTATAAAAAGCACTAATGTGTATAATTACATTTTATATGATAAAAATATTAAATAAAGATATTTATGTGGTGGTAAGTATTTGATGTAATATTAAATTTTGTTTGAAAAGTTTTTTCACACTTTTTATAAGGTGTTTTTTTAATTGAGAAGTCTTTGTATACTTTTATTTGTTAATGTTTTCTTTTGTTAATTAGCCCTTATTTTGTGTTCAATATTCTGATTACTAGTTTTTTAAGCTCAAGTTTTTTTGTGACTATTAGTTAGTAAAAAAATGTCTGAAGTTTACTTGTGCTGCGTAATAAGATAGGCTTGTGTTTACTTTTTGTATACTACGAATATTTGTTTTGGTTGATTTTTAGTGATAATGTTACATCAGAAAATAGCTATTTCTATTATTCAAACAATCAACCCAAATTATATTATTACTAATCATTTTAATTTTATGCTAAAGCTAAAACATCTGTTCGTTACACTAATCATTTTTACTCTTTTTACTGCTTGTAATAACAACCAGGAAGAAGTAAAACCAAACAATGAAACAACTGTAGAGCAAACTGACATATCAAAACTCAAGGCAGGAGAGATAATACCTGGAATGTATGTAGTAACCTACAACAACCAAAATGCCCGCATGAACTTGGCAGGCAAAGATTTCAGGGCAAGAAAATCTACAGTAAGAAACTATACCAGTAGACTCTTGAAAGAGGACTTTAAAGTACCTACCAAAAACATATACAAAGCGTATGGTACTGCTATTCAGGGTTTCTCAGCAAAACTTACTGAGAAACAAGTAGCTGCTTTGAAAAAAGATCCACGTATTGCCGCTATAGAGCCAGATCGTATTTTGTCTATTAACTACAAACAAGAGAAAAAGTATTTCCAAGCCTTTGCTCAAAGTACTCCTTGGGGTATCAATCGTGTAGGTAGTGCCAACGGAGCAGGCAAAACTGCTTGGGTAATAGATACTGGGGTAGATTTAGACCATCCTGACTTGAACGTAGACGTAAACCGAAGTGTATCGTTTGCTGGACTCTACTTCTGGATATGGAGAATTGGTGATGATACTGACCCGAACGATGGCAACGGTCATGGTACTCACGTAGCTGGAACAATTGCAGCTAAAAATGATGGCAATGGAGTAGTAGGGGTAGCGTATGGTGCTACAGTAGTAGGCGTAAAAGTGCTAGGTTCTGGTGGAAGTGGTTCTACCTCTGACATTGTAGATGGTATTGATTATGTAGCAGCCAATGCTTCGCCAGGCGATGTGGCTAATATGAGTTTAGGTGGAGGTGTTTCTACCGCACTTGACAATGCTGTAATAAACTTGGGCAACACTGGTGTATTGGTTGCTTTGGCAGCTGGTAACGAAAATCAAAATGCTAATAATGTATCTCCTGCGCGTACCAACCACCCCAACGTAGTAACGGTATCAGCTATGGATAGCAATGATAATTTTGCTTCATTTTCTAACTATGGCAATGCGGTAGATTATTGTGCCCCAGGTGTAAGCGTAAACTCTACTTGGAACAATGGAGGATATAGATCAATCAGTGGTACTTCTATGGCTAGTCCTCACGTAGCTGGTTTGTTACTATTAAAAGGTAATACTAACCTAAGCACTGATGGCACCGTAAATGGTGACCCAGATGGAAATGCTGATCCAATAGCAGTAAAATAAATAGTTGAATAATACTTGTATGTTAAAAGCGTGTTCTTACTTAGGACACGCTTTTTTTGTGTGCAAAAGGGAAAGTTATTTTTCAGAAAAGGGCAAAAAAAAAGTGAGCTGGAGCAATGCGTCCAGCACACTTTGGATTACGAACTATGATGTAACTGAAAGTTTAACTGTTACAGTCATTTTTTTGAATGACTTTAGCAGGCATTCCAGTTAAACTAATATTTATAAACTCACAAACTATTTCTATACTAAATAGCAGTACACCTCTTATTAGTTATTACTTTGTTTGATAATTTACTAGGAGCTTCTTTTTTTTAAAAGAATAAGCAGGTGAACTACATCGGGAATACGAATATACGTTATGAAGCTTTGTAGTAAATCTAAAAGTAAACGGTGTTTGTAAGTATGTTATTAATGCTAATGCCTTAATGCCATATCTTACTTTCTATGGTTACAAAGTAAAGGTAATATAGGTATTATTCCTAATTTAGTTAATCTTATTAACTAAATAGCTTGAGAAATTTTACCTTTTAATAATAATTTATCTGATAATTTTTATTGAGAGATTATAAATATTACAAAGGTATATTTACGTGTGTAAATCTTACAAAAAGTTTGAAAATAGCATTTTAGTCTGATGCTTGAAATACATGCGTAAAGGGGAAATTTGTACAACGTACTAAGATTTTTTTTCAGTCATATAGGTGTTTTACCTATGAGTGTGGTATAAATAATTGATTTTAAGTGCTTTATGTGCAGGTTTTTTGCTTGATGAAATGAAAGGATGAGATTGCTAATGGAATAGCTTGCTTTTTTAAGGAGTAAGTTTTGATCTTTTTTGCTACTTTATTTACACAAAGCATTTTATTGTGGGTAGAAATTTACTTAGTTTGATCTTGATTTTTTTAAGACAATTTGAAAAAGTTTCGCGTATTATGCTAAAAGTATTACATAGTATGATATTGTATAAATAAAAAAACGAGACCTTTTGAAAGACCTCGTTTTTGATGCAGTTTATTAAACTTTTTCGCTTATTGATTTCTCATTTTGATAGAGCAACCTATAGCGCGTGTATAGTTTTTAGAAGGCTTTTTGCCTTTGAGTAAGTCAGCAATGGCTGCTTCTACATATTTTTCACTGATTTTGCTTTCATCACGAGCACTATCGTCAATGGCTCCTACATACACTATTTTATATTTTTGTCCCTGCTTTTGTAAAATATATACATGCGGAGTACGGCTTGCCTTGTACGTCCGGGCTACATTAGAGGTAGGGTCAAGCAAGTAAGGAAAAGTGAAACCCTTGTCTTTAGCACGGCCGACCATAGCCTTATAGCCATCACTTGGGTATTTGATAGGGTCGTTAGGATTTACTGCAATTACTGGATACCCTTTGCTTTTAAATTTTTTGTCTAAAGCAACGAGGCGATCTTCATAAGCCACCGAAAAAGGACAGTGATTGCAAGTGAAAACCAAAATAAAGCCTTTGGCATTTTTAAAATCAGCAAAAGAGGTCTTTTTACCTTTATTATTGGCATCCTTTATTTTAGGCAAGTCTTTCATTTCTTTACCTAGCATGCTTTCCTGAGCTTGAGCGTTCAATGCCAAAAGTGCCATTAGAGCAAGGGAAAATAGAGTGGTTATCTTTTTCATAGATAATATAGGTTATTTAATTTGTTTTAAAATTGATTCGACTTTCTTGTTTAGTTCAGCCTCAGTTAGGTCTCCTTTATGAAACCCACGTTTGCCAGCTTTACCATTGATAAACAACGTAACCGGAATGGCTCCATCCCAGCTTTTATTCACCTTAGGAATCCATACATCACTTTTGGTTTCATCTAGCAATAGTACCTGGGTCTTGATTTTTTTTTTCTTAACAAAAAGTTTTACCTTTTGTTCTGAGTCCTCTACTGCCACCAATATTACTTTTACTTTTTGGTGGCTATATTTTGCCTGGAGTCGTTCAAAATATGGTAACTCTTTGACACAAGGGCGGCACCAGGTAGCCCAAAAGTTTACTACATAAGTAATATCATCTTGAGGGTTTACTAGCTTTTCAAGTGTGGCCAGTTTTATTTTTTTTATCTCTTGTGCCTGTACTATAGTAGTAGTGGCAATAAGCAATAAAGTAAATATTATTTTTTTCATAAACGTTTGGTCAATGTATAGCAATCTTCTCAAATATAACCCTTAAAATACCTTTGGGTTGTTAAATGAGTGTTAAAACAACTTTTGTTGCTTTAAATCACCAAGTGTTTTTTACCCTCAAAATAACGTTCTGCCATCACAAAAATTTTGAGATAATAGGTATTGTCTCTGGGTAAAAAATCGGCAATAGAATAGGTGGTAAGTTCATCGTGTATATTTCGACCTTGCACGTTGCTTGTTTCACCTGAAAACAACTTGAGCCCTTCGTTTACCGGAATTTGTACAACAGTGGCAAGCTCCGCCTCTTGAATTCTATAGCTACTCAAAGGGCGGTTGTCAGCCAAAAAGTAGGTATAACAAAATTCGCGATTGATAGCGATTGACCCATGTTGTCCTTGAACGATATTGGCTTCTTGTAATATACCTAAGAATCGTAACTTCTCCCATTGTACCTGTATACCCAGTTCTTCCTCTATTTCGCGGGTGGCTTCCTTATCAGTTTCACCAGCTCCATAGTGCCCAGCTGCCGAAATATCTAAGGTCAATGGGTTATATTCTTTTTGGGCGCTTCGTTGTTGAAACACCACATAAGATTGTTTATTGGTAGAGTCTGTACGCAATATCCAACAATGAATAGTTTTGTGCCAAAGCCCTTTCTCGTGTATTTCTTTTCTTGAGGCAGTGCCCAAATAATTGAGGTTATCGTCAAAATAATCTAAGTTTTCCATCAATTGTGATTGCTTATGTCAATGAGCCAGCAATATAGTCAATTATCCTGCGGTGAAACTATGATAAATTAGCCTGTTGCTTGCTTTTTGTACCTTGAGTAGTTTACCTTGTTCTCAAAAAAAGACAATGTCACTCACAACCATTCAACTGAAAACTCCTTACCTTATTTTTTTAGGAGATGTAGACAACTTTGTATTTGCCAAAACTGGTGCAGGGATTGTTCAATGGTGCCCTGAGCTAGTAAAAGGGCAATTGCGTTTTGCAGGAAATAATTTAAGCTTGAATGTACCAGATATGACTGTGCAGGAAGCCGCCAAAGCAGGAGCAAAAAGCCTGGTATTGGGAGTAGCCCCTATTGGTGGGCAAATCAAAGATCATTGGTTGCGTATATTTGAAGAGGCGTTGGCATTAGGAATGGACTTGGTGAGCGGTTTGCATTACCGTTTAGAACGTTTCCCTTCTTTGGTGGCAACAGCCAAAACATCAGGAGCTCAATTAATTAATGTGCGTACACCTGCTCCAAGTTTTTCGGTAGGTACAGGCAAAAAACGTCTAGGTAAGCGTTTGCTTACGGTGGGTACAGATTGTGCTGTGGGCAAAAAGTATACAGCGTTGGCAATGACTCAAGCATTAAAAGAGCAAGGAATAAACACTACTTTTAGGGCTACCGGACAAACCGGAATTATGATTGCAGGTAGTGGCATACCCATTGATGCTGTCATTACCGATTTTGTTTCAGGAGCAGCAGAAGCTTTATCGCCTGATAATGACTCTAGCCATTGGGATGTAATAGAAGGGCAAGGGTCTATTTTACACCCAGGTTATGCTGCAGTAAGCCTGGGTTTGTTGCATGGTTCTCAGCCCGATGCCTTCGTAGTATGCCACGAGCCTACTCGCCTTACTATGGAAGGGTTTCCAAATACCGCCACTCCTAATATAGCCCAGTGCATAGAGTATACTTTATTGAACGGGCGTATCATCAATCCAAACATTCGGTGTATAGGCATGAGTGTAAACACTGCTCGTTTGCCCGAAGCCGAGCAATTGCCCTACCTTAGTCGTTTGTCCCAAGAGTTTGACCTACCTTGTGTTGACCCTATGCTTACCGGGTGCGATGACCTGGTAGCAAAGTTAATGCAGTCAAGCAAGTAAACCACAAGGAGAGAGTTGTTCATTCACCGTTAGGATTTGTTCCTTGTCGCTTGTATCTTGAGCTTGTAGCCATTAAAATTTATGAGACAAGTACAAATCACCTTAACCCCCTGGATATACAAAGAGCCTTTTGTGCTTACAGGGCGCACAATGACCCAAAGCGAGTTGTTGTATGTAACTATTACTGAAAACGGAATAACAGGTAGGGGCGAGAGTGTGGGTGTGTTTTATACCAATGATCGGGGGGGGATAATACTAGAGCGGGCAATGTCGGTAAAAGCAGCCTTGGAACAAGGCGTTACTCGTCAGGAACTACAAGGCTTACTACCTTCAGGTGGGGCACGCAATGCCATTGATTGTGCTTTGTGGGATTTAGAAGCAAAACAAACAGGTAAAACAATATGGCAACTGCTAAACATTACACCCAAACCAGTACATACTGTTAACACGATTAGCATCAACACGCCAGGTTACATGGCGGCTAAAGCCAAACTAGCAGATACTGCCCATATCAAGGTAAAACTTAATGATGAAATGCCACTTGAGCGTATTACTGCAGTGTGTGAAGCGCGCCCTGATGCTACTATAGTGGTAGATGCAAATCAAGGGTGGACTTTTAACCAATTGCAAGATTTAGCGCCTAAATTTAAAGCATTGGGGGTAAAAATGATAGAACAACCTTTGCCCAGAGGAAAAGACGATGTGCTTGCCAATTATAACTCACCCATTGTGCTTTGTGGCGATGAGTCTTGTTTAGATACCAGCGAGCTGGAGCAAGCTGCCAAAAATTACCAAATGATCAATGTAAAGCTAGACAAGACAGGTGGACTGACTGAGGCATTAAAACTAGTAAAGGCAGCTAAAGCTAAAGGGGTACAATTGATGGTAGGAAATATGGTGGGTACTTCGCTGGCAATGGCACCTGGCTTTGTAGTAGCACAATTCTGTGATTTTGTAGACTTAGATGGAGCGTTGTTTTTAACCAAAGACCGACAATACCCCATGAGTTATGCCAATGGGGTGGTTTCGGGTCTAAGGCCTGAGTTATGGGGGTAACCCCTATTGTATACTACGTTTTTTTAGCACTTTGTTAAAGTCTAAATACAAAGACAAAAAATTGCGTCCACCTGCGGCATGGTAGGTTGCCCGCGAAAAAGCAAGCTCCAGGGCTTTTACTTTGATACGAAATCCGTACGAAAAACCACTAAATCGTGATGCACCCGTTTCGCGTAGCTCACGGTTAATCAAATGATTATACCCCAACCTTATGCTGAAAACTTTTTCAGGTAAAAACTCTCCACCTATTACAAAGTGACGTAGTAAGTTGTCTCCAAAACTTTTTTCTTTAGGCACGGTATTGCCATTGGCGTCAAAGGTAACATCTTGTAATGGGTCAAGGTAGGTGATATCAAACTGTTGCATTTGTTGTAGTGTAAGCGAAAACCTAAAAGGCATGTGTTTAGGTTTAAACGATGTACCTAATTGTACTTCAAACGGCAAACGGCTTTGGGTAAATTCATTGTAATGGCTCAGTACTATTCCTATATTTTTAAATACCAATCCAATTGTCCAGTCATATTTGGGGTGACGAAAAGCACCACCAATATCAGCCGCAATAGCAGTAGAGTGATAAGTTTCTATACTTGAACCGATAAATTTGAGACTGACGCCCATCCTGAAATACTTTACCTGGTGAGCATACCCAAAATTAAACGCAAAATCATTGGCAACAAAAGTACCTATGACTTGCCCATTAGGGTTGGTTTGTTCAAAACTGCCATAAGCCATGTACTGTAGCCCTGCCCCAAATGTACCTACTTTGGGCACATGGTGTACATAAGATAAATGGGTGTTTTTTATATCGGCAAAATACGGAGTGTAATTAAAACCTAGTTTGCGTGAGCTGGACGAATCAATCAAAGCCGGGTTTTGCCAGAGTACATTGGGGTCTGCTTGATGTAGCGATACATTGACTCTGCCCACACCAGCCAGGCGGGCATTGCCTGGCACTTGAAGAAACTCAAAATTTCTTCGTCCGCCAATTTGTGCTTGAGCGCTCAAAAAAAACAAGCTAAGCAAAACAACAGCAATGATTCGTTGCATAAGGTTATTGCATAAAAAAAGCCTTTGAACTTCACAAGTTCAAAGACCCATATGATTATTTAGATTCGTTTTCTTCTTTGATAGATAAATCAAATTGACGCTTTACCTTTTCGGGCAACAGGGCTATATCCAGCACCTGGTCTACATGATTTACAAAGTGAAAAGTTAAATCTTCTATATAATTGCTTTGAATCTCATCTATATCTTTTCGGTTCTTCTCGCACAAAATCACTTCTTTGATGCCCGCACGTTTAGCCGCTAAGATTTTTTCTTTGATGCCACCCACTGGTAATACACGTCCACGAAGTGTAATTTCACCAGTCATTGCCAGTTTTTCTTTTACTTTACGTTGTGTATATACCGATGCAAGCGAAGTAAACATAGCTATACCTGCCGAAGGTCCATCTTTGGGCACAGCTCCAGCCGGAATGTGCACATGCAAGTCAAAGTGTTCAAAAACCCGGTGATCTATGTCTAAGTGGCTCGCTGTGGCTTTTAAATAAGATAATGCTGCTGAAGCCGATTCTTTCATTACATCACCCAATTGTCCCGAAAGGGTAAGCTTACCTTTGCCTCGGCTTAATATCGATTCTATATATAAAATTTCTCCACCTACCTGAGTCCAGGCAAGCCCGGTGACCACCCCCGACACATCCTCGGTTTGGTACTCTTCCTTATCAAACAACTCGATGCCTAGCAAACGAGTAATGTCTTTGGGTTGGATAGTTTTACTATACTTTTCTTCCATTGCCACCGATTTGGCAACCTTGCGTATTACTTTCCCAACTTGACGCTCCAGGTTTCTTACCCCTGACTCACGGGTATAGTTTTCTATTATTTTGTTGATGGCAAGTGGTTGAAACTTCACCTCTTTGGCAGACAAACCGTGTTCTTTGCGTTGTTTAGGGATCAAATGTTTTTTGGCTATTTGTACCTTTTCTTCTTCGGTATAACCAGTAATTTCAATAATCTCCATTCTATCACGCAAAGCAGGGTGGATAGTATCTAATGAATTGGCGGTTGCTATAAACAACACTTTAGACAAGTCATAAGCCAACTCCAGGTAGTTGTCAGAAAAAGTGTTATTTTGTTCTGGGTCAAGCACTTCCAACAAAGCTGAAGCTGGATCACCCCTGAAATCAGAAGAAACCTTGTCTATTTCGTCCAAAATAATGACAGGGTTAGATGACCCCGCTTTTTTTATATTCTGGATAATTTTACCAGGCATTGCCCCAATATAAGTTTTACGATGACCCCTTATTTCAGCCTCATCGTGCAAACCACCCAACGCCATACGAATGTACTTACGGTTAAGTGACTTGGCAATAGACTTACCCAAGGAGGTTTTACCAACTCCCGGAGGGCCATAAAAACATAAAATAGGTCCTCGCATATTGTTTTTGAGCTTTAACACCGCAAGGTATTCTATGATACGCTCCTTTACTTTTTCAAGTCCGTGGTGGTCGCTATCCAGTATTTTTTGGGCTTTGCTTAAGTCCAGCGAATCGCGGGTAATATCATTCCAGGGCAAATCAACCAATAATTCAGCGTAATTTACTGCAATGGGGTATTCGGCCGAAGCTGGATTCATTCGCGATATTTTTACAATTTCTTTTTCAAATTGTTTGGCAACCTCTGCTGGCCATTTTTTCTTCTTGGCGCGCATTTTTAGCCCATCCAGTTCCTGGTCACCAGTCTCACTGCCCAACTCATCTTGTAAAACCTTCATTTGCTGACGCAAAAAGTAGTCTCGTTGCTGTTGGTCAATGTCAGAGTGCACTTTGCTTTGAATCTCCCGTTTAAGTTCAAGCAATTGAATATCTTTATGCATGAATTCCAGCAGCATGGTTGCCCTTTTCAAACCATCGTTGGTTTCAAGCAAACGTTGCTTTTCTAAAGTGTCGGCATTGATGTTAGAAGACAAGAAGTGAGTCAAAAAACTGGCACTTTCTATATTATCCAGTGCAATTTGAGCTTCTTGAGGTATTTCAGGGTTGAGTTTGAGTATTTTGGAGGCAGCCTCTTTCAAAGATGAAATCAAAGCAGTAGTTTCTCGGTCATCCTTTGTTGGAAAGCTCTCACTAATCGTCTCTATACGGGCTTTGATAAAAGGTTCATCCTCGGTAAAGTTCAGAACATTAAACCGTTTCTTCCCTTGTAAAATAATAGTAGTGTTGCCATCAGGCAATACCAACATTTTAAGAATGTGTGCTATTGTACCTACTTGGTATAAGTCATCAGTGGTAGGGTCTTCTATGTCTGAGTTATCCTGTGCAATCACCCCAATAGTTTTATCACTATTGTAAGCTTTTTTTACCAGTTTAATAGACTTTTGTCTACCTACAGTTACCGGAATAACTACACCTGGAAACAAAACGGTGTTTTTTACTGGTAAAATAGGGAGATCGTCGATAATTATATCTTCACTATTTAAATCTTCCGCTTCTTCCTCCATCGAAAGTAAAGGGATCATTTCCACACTATTTTCTTCTGAAGATTCTGAAAGAATCATGTCTATATATGAATAATCATTATTATGACTCATAGAGTAATTTTGATCAAAGGTTTAATGAAGTTGGCACAAATTTAGTAATATTTACTAGCATATAGCGTGGTCTCTTTATATGTATACTTGCATCATACACAAGCCTTATACCAAGTTATTGATTTACGACCATTTGACAGATAAGCATATACTTTCGTATAGAAACTTATTTTTGATTAATATACCATAACATTATACATTAACGTTCACATTTAATCAGGTGTAATCGTTATAATTACAAAGTTAACAGGACTTATTTGTTTGATGAAAGCTTATTCTTATATATTTTGCCTTCTGGCTTTTCTTTTTATTTTCCCACCTAAAATACTAGCTCAACCCCCCGGACAACGTTTAGTAAAAGTCGGAAATAAGGACACATTGTCATATTTTAGTATCAATCACTTCAAATTTAAAAATGTCAACCGAGTTCCTTATTATTATGATAAAGATAAACTTCTAAAAATCAAAAAGCTATACAAGCGGAAAAACTGGCGCAAAATGTATACTGCCCTAAAAGCCTATGTGTTGCAGTTTGGGGTCAAAAATTTTTATAAAGATACCTATTTGCTTTGGCGTTTGGGCAAGTTGTCAGAGCAACTGGGGCATATAGAAGAAGCCAAAAGCTTATATCGTTTGGTATTAAAGCACCACCACAGTGCCCGAAAAAGAGAAATACGACTGTATTACGACTCTTTAAATACCCTTGACAAAGATTATTACTTACCTATAGAATATTACAAAAACCTTGTAGGAGTTCCTAATAAATTTGTGGATACTATGGATGTGGCAAACGCGAATACTACCAAAATGAATGATAGTATTAACTCGCCTTACAGCGACTACGGACCAAGTATTACCAAAAAGGGTAAAAAATCGATGATGGTTTTTACTTCTAAGCGTAAACGTAAGGAATTTTCTTCTGGGAAGGTCACCTTTGACGAAGATTTATACTTTTCGGTGAGGGCTGACTCCTTTTATATTGACAAAGAGAGTGGGGGAATTGATACGATTCCCTGGACGTTGGCAAAGCCTCTGAAAGGCATCAATACAGATGAGTTTAATGAAGGTTCAGCAGTGATGAGTCCAGATGGAAAAACGGTGTTTTTTGTACGTTGTGAAAGCCCGGATGGCTATGGCAATTGCGATATTTTTATGGCAGAAAAACTGGAAGATGGTTCCTATGGCAATATTCAAAACCTGGGGCCTCAGATTAATAGCATTAGCTGGGACTCTCACCCGGCATTGTCACACTCTGGCGATACCTTGTTTTTTGCTTCCGATCGTATAGGGGGCTTTGGCATGTCTGACCTTTACTTTACCTGTAAACGGGGCGATGGTACCTGGGCACCCGCCCAAAATATGGGACCTAATATTAATACTCGCCAAAGTGAAGTAAGCCCATTTTTTCACCCTAGTTTCGATATACTCTATTTTAGTTCTAATGGGCAAATGGTGAACTTTGGCAACTTTGACATATATAAAACTTATAAAATGTATGGGCGATGGACAGAACCACGCAATGTAGGGCCCTTGGTCAATCATGATCAAAATGAATATTATTTTGCGATTGACCCTAAGTCTGCTTTTATGTTTTTTGCCAAAGCCGATACTATTTTACGTTGGGACCACCTTAAGCGGGATTCGGTCAAGGTAGAAGACCTCAATATACACTCTTACCCTTTGCCTATGGAGGCACACCCCAATGCTACTATTAGGCTTTCGGGCAGTGTAAAAGACTCTATTTCGGGCAAGGCTTTTTCAGGAATTGTATCTATCATTGACCTGGACAACGGGATAGAGATTGCGCCCAAACGCTTACGTCCTGATGGTTCTTATGATTTTGAATTGATTAAAAACAACAATTACCTAGTAGTTATTACTGGAGAGGATTTTTATCGAATAGAAAAAGAGTTTTTGCTCCGTGGCGATACTGCCATCAAAATATCTACGCCATCGATTAAGTTCCGAAAGTGGAAGTTTACCTCTATTGAGTTTAAAGAAGGAAAAGCAGATGTAATTCCTGACATGGAGGCAGACCTGGACAAATTAGTGATATTACTTGCTGATCACCCCAAATTAGGCCTTAAAATATCGGGGCATACCGATTCGTCTGGTGACTCTGATTCTAACCTGAAACTATCGCAAGACCGGGCAGATGCGATAAAAAAATACATAGTGGATAAAGGTAAGTTTGACCCCAAACGAGTCACTGCCATTGGTTATGGTGACACGGTACCTATTATCAAAAGTGAAAAAACCGATGAAGATAAAAAGATAAACCGCAGGGTAGAATTTGAAATTATTACTATAGAGTAACCCCACCCATTTTTTAATAATTAGTTCAACGCTTAATATTTGGGATTTACCTAAGATTAGGTTAACTTTTTGTGCATTTTATGTATGAACCAGATGTATATTGAACCTAAGTTGAATTAATTATGAAACAACATTTATTTCTTCCCTTTCTTGTCACATTATTATTCCAGTCGTCTTTGTTTGCCAAAAACCTGGAAGCAATAGCGGTACATCCCAAAGGAAAATATTTGGTAACCGGAGGTGAAAACCGAACCTTGTATATAATAAATACAAGTAGCTTAAAGGTAACTAAACGCGTATGGACAAATGCCAGAATCAAGCGCCTTGTGTTTAACACAAAAGGCAATCGACTGATGGTGTTGACCGATGAAAGGGCATTGGTGTGGTATGACACCAAAACCTGGCAGCCTGTACATAAAATAGAGAAAAACGTGTACCGATTGACAGTAGCAGCACCTCTTGCCAATGTAGCAGTATATCAGGTGCGAAACTTTAGTTTGCCCTCATTTAATCTGGTATCGTTGGACGATGGTAAGGTATTGAAAACTATAGAGCTCAAAGAAAAAATACGAATTTCAAGCTTGGGTTTAAATGCAGAGGGTTCTAAACTGGCACTGTTGACTGCCTCAAGCAAGGATGAATCTGAACCAAAAGAACGTACTCCAAGAGACCTCAAAGGCAAAGAGCGTTATTTGTTTACTCAAAAACATGATGGGCGTAAAACCCAATTGATAGTATACAATATAAAGAGTGATCAACAGGAAAGAAGCCATACATTGTGGTACAGACCCTTTGGTTCTTCGGGTGAGTTATTCATAGGCGATAAAGACGAAGTGTATATTACAAGTTATGCCAATGGACACTTGAAAGTGAGCAAGGATGGTTCGGCAGAGTTTTTTATGTTGCCTAATAGCTATTGTTACGGCAAAGGTTTTAGTGATGATGGAAAAATGTTGGCAGTGGGAGGGCTAAGAAAAGGGACAGTGACTCAACTAAGTTCAATGAAAAGTGTGTTTTTTGAACTTGATAACTTGCCTGGTTTTCCAGAATACTTCTCTGAATTAACGGTGGCCAAGAATGGAAAAGCTTATGCGGTAACTGATGCTTTTCGGGTGATAGAAATAGACAAAAGTGGGAAGGTAAGGGCAGCTCCTGTATACTAAGTAACAGTTTTGGACTGCATAAAAGCCCCTTGACATAGTCAATGTTAAGGGGCTTTTTGATATTGAAACAAGGAAAGCTTATGTTTGAGTTTCTGAAACAAAATTATTTATGATGAGAAAATGGATACTATTAGTTTGTATGGTAATGTTGGTGGGAGTGGCAAAAACTTCTGCTCAACAAGCCCCAGCAGTAGATCAAGGTTTTGGTAAGTTTTGGAAGGCCTTGCGTACAGCAGTGGTTGGGCAAAACAGGCATGAAGTAATGAAAATGACTCATTTTCCGGTAGAAAATCTGATATGCCATGACATAGAAGCCAAAACTGACGATGAGTTGCCCAAATGCTCAAAAGAGAAGTTTAAAAGTTGTTATTACAAAATTTTTTCACGCTGTTTGCGTAAGCAGTTTATCAAAAACCGATTTCCTACCAAGGTCACCCAAGACAAAAAAGGGTATTATAGGTTCAAGGCTCATATGAAATACCGTGTGTATGGTAAGCGACAAGGAGAGGGAACTGTTACATTGGTTTTTAGTAAAGTAGATGGTACCTTTAAAATTATTCGTATTGTATGTGCCGGAGTTTGTGGGGGCGACTGCTAATACTCAATTAAAAAAACTCCTGAAGCATAGCCTCAGGAGTTTAGTCAGCGTATTATTTCACAAATGCTTAACCTTAAAATTTATTACACATTTTACATTACAAAATCTTTTACACCTGTTTATTTAGATTGTTGTTACTCAACATCTTTTATTTCTTCTTTTTTCCGCTCAAATCAAATGTAAGCGAAAAACGTAAAGTTTCAGCCAGGGGGTTCGCTTGGTCAGTGGCAAGCAAATAAGCCACGTCTAAACCAAATTGGGTATACTTAATTCCAGCTCCTACCGAAAAATACTTACGGTTCCCCTTATCTACACTTTCGCTAAAATAGCCAGCACGAGCGACAAAAGCATTGCGGTACCAATATTCTACCCCAGTAGACCAAATTACTTCTTTTAACTCCTCTGAAAGCCCATCGGGGGCATCGCCAAACGAACCAAACATTCCACTTAATAAAGTCTTGTCGCGAGGGCTGGTACCTTTGATAATATTGCCTTGAGCATCAGTTTGGGGAGGAGTGGGTACCATTAGCTTGTTGAAATCAACAGCCCAGGTAATTTTTTGGTGTTCGTCAATGTCTACTGTAAAAGCTGTTCCAAAACGTAAATTGGTAGGAATAAAATCGCGGTTATTTTGATCGGTATAACTTACCTTAGGGCCTATGTTAGAGATGTTTGCCCCTAAATTCCATTTAACTTCTTTGCCTGCAATGTAGATGGGCTTGGTGTAAAACACCGCAATGTCGGCAGCTACGGTATTTACTGGTTTACTTACTTCTTGGTTGCTTAGAGTAATCCCCCCTGTGACATTAGAGTGGATATAGCGCCCTGAAACCGCTACGCCTAAATTTTCTGATAACTTACGCGAATAGGTCAAAGCAGTAGAAAATTCGCGTGGCACAAAGTTACCTGTAATATTTCCTTCAGTATTGGTAAAAGTAATATCCCCCAGGTTAAAATAACGAACACCTAAACCAATGGCTTGCTTGTCGTCTAGTTTGTAGTGCCCTGCCAAATATGATATAGACATATCATTGACCAGTTTGCTAAGCCATGGAGTAAATGAAAGAGAAGCTCCAATTTTTGAATCATTAAATGCTAATTTGGCGGGGTTCCAATATATATCATTAGAAGTGGGCGAAGTAGCCACGCCTACATCTCCCATGCCAGCTGCACGGGCATCAGGGGTAATACTTAAAAACGATAAGGTAGTAGATACTGGGCGACTGTTAGACGATTGCCCTTGCAAACTTTGTGCGGAGCCCAGTTGGGTAACTGCGATGAGTAAAACGGTGAAGACAAAAACGGTTATTTTTTTCATTGCTCTAGTGTTTGTAAAATAGTAATAAGAAGCCATCTCGACTTTTAGGGTGTTGATGAAAATGATTGCTTTTGTTTGCTAACAAAGCGTTTTTTTTGAAGCATAGCAGCGCTACGGTGATAAACTTCTAAGTGTAATTGCTTATAACTTTGTGAAAGCAGGCAACGTATAAGTGGCTGGTTTCTGATTGGGTAATACTGGAAATGTGAGAAAAAAATGGAGAAAACAAAACTAATCAATTGATGATTAGGGTGATAAAAGGTTGGTTTTTTTGACTGTAAGTGTTTTGTTATCAGTTATTTATAAAGGTGGTTGAAATTATAGCGTTTTTTGAAAAAACATCAAGTGACCTTATGGCTAAGAAGAGGGAAGGAGCCCAGGTTTGCCTGCATAACTTTGCCTTTGACAGTAAACAAACATTCTCAATGTTTTGATTTGGTGGTGAATAATAATAGATTGGATCAGATACCTACCTGGGGTAGAAGTAAGCAATGTTTTAATAAATATACTACATACATGAAAACAGTTATAGGGCGATATGATAAGGCTGACTTTCCAGAGTTAATGCTTAAAAACTTGAGTGTAAAAACAGACACAGGAGCCTATACTTCCAGTATTCATTGTCATGACATTCAGGAAATAGAAGCAGAAGGGGAGGCTTATATTGAATTCTACTTATTAGACCCATCTCATCCTAAGTATGTACATAAAAAGTTTAAGACCAAACAGTATGAGAGAAAGGTAATTAAGAGCTCTTTTGGAGAATCAGAGGAGCGCTATATTATTTCTACAATCATCATCATGTTTGGGCAAGAGTATCCTATAGAACTTTCCCTGAGTGAGCGTAGTAATATGAAATACCCGGTTTTGTTAGGGAGAAAATTCCTTAATAAAAAGTTTGTGGTAGATACCTCGGTGAAAAATGTATCCTTTCAACAAAAGCAACAAACCGCCAAGAAAAAGGAATGAGTAAACGTATGTTTAAAGTTTGTCTTTGGGAGTAAAAATAGTGAGATTAGCCTCTAAATTATGGTTTTAAACATATCCTGAAGGATATTAAGCCTTTTAATATAGACAGCAACCAAAAGAGACCTATGAAATTAGTAATATTATCACGAAATCCAAAGCTGTATTCTACCCAAAGACTGGTAGAGGTTGGCGAAAAACGGGGACATGAAGTACTGGTGGTAGATCATTTGAAATGTATTATCGAGATAGAAAAAAAGAACCCTAAAATCTTTTACAAAGGAGCTTATCTGAACGATATAGATGCAGTCATTCCACGTATAGGAGCCTCAGTTACCTTTTATGGTACCTCAGTAGTACGCCAGTTTGAAATGATGAAAGTATTTACCGCAGTAGAGTCGCAAGCTTTGGTGCGCTCAAGAGATAAACTGCGCAGTCTACAGGTGCTTGCAAGGGCAGGCGTAGGGCTACCCAGAACAGTATTTACAAACTACACCAAAGATGTTCACCATGTGATAGAGTCAGTTGGAGGAGCACCTTTGGTATTGAAACTACTGGAAGGCACTCAAGGGTTGGGCGTAGTGCTTGCCGAAACTAAGAATGCTGCAACCTCGGTAATAGAAGCTTTCAATGGTTTGAAGGCAAGAGTGATAGCTCAAGAGTTTATCAAAGAAGCCGGAGGTGCTGACATTCGCGCTTTTGTAGTAGACGGTGTAGTGGTAGGTGCCATGCGGCGACAAGGTAAAGAGGGCGAGTTTCGGTCAAACCTGCATCGGGGTGGATCGGCAACTTTGATTCAGTTGTCGGACGAAGAAGAAAACACAGCATTAAAAGCCGCCAAAGCAATGGGCTTGGGGGTGGCCGGAGTAGATATGTTACAAGCAAGTAGTGGCCCTTTGGTGTTAGAGGTTAACTCTTCGCCAGGGCTAGAAGGCATAGAGGAAGCCACAGGTAAAGACGTTGCTAAAGAAATCATAAGGTATATCGAAAGAAATGTCTGACAAACCATTTGTTATTCTGGGGAAAGAAGTAAAAAAAGGTGAGCGTGCTTTTTTAGAGCTGGATGTAGCCAAGCTACATACCCGAAGTAGTCTTAAAATTTCTATCATTGTAGAACGCGCCAAGCAAGATGGTCCCACACTGTTATTGATGGGAGGTGTGCATGGCGACGAAGTAAATGGCGTAGCAATCGTGCGCGATATTATTCGGAAAAAGTATAACAAGCCTATGAAAGGCACTGTTATATGTATTCCTGTACTCAATGTTTTTGGTTATTTAAACCAAACCAGAGAGTTTCCCGATGGTCGTGATTTAAATAGAGTTTTTCCTGGGTCGTCTAGTGGATCACTTGCCAGCCAGTTTGCCCATCGTTTTACCAAAGACATTGCTCCGTTGGTTGACTATGTGATAGACTTTCACGCGGGAGGATCGGCACGGGAAAACTTTCCTAATGTAAGGGGAGATTTAGGAAACGAAAAAATGTTTGAACTTGCCAAAGTGTTTGGTGCTCCTTTTATTTTGCACTCGAGGTGTATTGCCAAGTCGTTGCGGGAGACCTTGACCAAAATGGGCAAAACAGTGATATTGTATGAGGGAGGTAAATCAAAACACCTCGATCAATTTATCATTAGCCATGGAGTAAATGGTGCTTTGAATATTATGACTTATCTGGGAATGCGGGACGATGCCCCCACAAGTAGTGCGCATCCCGTGATTATCAAAAAGTCTAAATGGATACGTGCCCCCTTTTCTGGAATGTTTCAACCTTTGGTTGCTAACGGAAGCAAAGTGACCAAAAAAACGCTTTTGGGTAGAATTACAGATCCTTATGGTGAGTTTGAAAAGAAAGTGTTTGCCCCATTTGATTGTCATATTTTCAATATAAATATGGCAGCAATTGTCAATAAGGGAGATGCCTTGTTTCACGTAAGTGTCGAGATTTTTGAATAAATAACAAAGCATTGAACCCCATAGCTCAAAACTATGGGGTTTTTTGTTTTACACCTGCATTCCATCACCAATGCTTTCTCTAAATAACGCATTCAAAGGTTCCCAGTTAGGGGTGAGTTTCTCGAACTTCTGAGCCGCAATTTCACACTTTTTAAGCCCCTCTTTGATAAACTCGTGTACATAAAGTTCTGGAGCGATCGTTTCTCCTTCTTTGGCCTTGGCTTTTTGCTCTAGCAAATCCTGAATAATGCTGATCAGTTGTTCGTCTTCTATGAGTGGCAACAGTTTGTAAAACTGTAGCGGCGGAATACTTTGGTATTGGGCAATCCAGTAAGCTGATAATACAGTACGCAAAGCATAAAAATACTTTTTAAGCTTTACTTCAGGCTCTTTTAAAGCACTTTCAAAAGTATTGTGGGCAATACCCAGGTAATGATGGATGGCTGCCCTGGGTGAAAAGTACTGAGGAGCAATGGCTCTCAAGCGCTCAATAAAATCGGTTTTTTGTAGGTACAAAGTGTCCGATTGCATCCACTCATAAGGAGATACATTTGACTTACCAAACAAGTGCAAAGCTTTGCGTATTTCCCACCCATTGAAATCAAGATCTTTGGTAACAAACAGGTTAATGTTATCATCAGGGGGATGAATAGACAAGTACTTATCGCGTGAATGGCGATAAAAAAAACGGACATCATAATCACTGTCAGGAGATGGAAAACCCCAGGCACGGCTGCCCGACTCACAAGCATAGAGGATTTCTATGTTTTGTGACTCTTCCAGTTTGGCGAGTTCATTTTGAATAGTCGTGTGCATTTCCTTGTTATTTATAGTCGATAATTAAATTGTGATGCCTATTGTCTTACATTAGCAGGTAGACTAAATGACTATGGCATAGTGTATGGCTCCGATTTTATGCTTAAAGCACATGTTTAACATAACTAATATAATCAATCTGAAACGAATCTTTTAGCTTTTCGGTTTTTACTTTTAACTTGTCTTTAGTTAGCTTACAGGTTTTAGGTAAAAAGCCACAACTTAGGTTAAGTTTTGCCCTTAAATACTTGGAACTTATGGCCAATGGCTTGGAGCTATTCCTGGGAACACACAAATAAATACACGCTTATGAAATTTGGAACTAAAGCCATACACGCAGGAGTTGAGCCAGAACCCACCACTGGTGCCATTATGACCCCTATTTTTCAAACTTCTACTTATGTACAGGAAGGTTTAGGTAAGCCCCGCCAAGGTTATGAATATTCGCGTACCAAAAATCCTACCCGTGCTCCTTTAGAAGCTAATCTGGCAGCGCTCGAAAATGGCAAGCATGGGCTTTGCTTTGCTTCAGGCATGTCGGCTACCGATGCCGTAATGAAAATTTTAAAGCCTGGGGATGAAATCATTGCCTGCAACGATATATATGGAGGTACTTACCGTTTGATAACTAAAGTATATGCGCCTTTGGGTATCAAGCCTAAGTTTGTAGACATGGGCGATCTGTCCAATGTAGAAGCGGCTATTACCAGTAATACCAAGCTTATTTGGGCAGAAACACCTACAAATCCTCTATTGAGCATTATAGATATTGCGGAGTTGGCTAAGGTTGCTAAAAAACACAATGTATTACTTTGTGTAGACAATACTTTCGCTACCCCTTACTTACAAAACCCGCTTGACCTAGGGGCTGACTTGGTGATGCACTCGGCTACCAAGTACTTAGGAGGGCACTCTGATGTAGTGATGGGAGCGTTAGTGACCGGTTCGGACGAATTGTATGAACAACTGGCATTTATCCAAAACTCTTGTGGTGCTGTACCCAGTCCTAATGATTGCTTTTTAATGTTGCGTGGTATCAAAACCTTGCATATTCGTATGGATCGCCATGAACTGAATGCCAAAGCCGTAGCAGAGTTTTTAAACAATCACGATAAAGTAGATAAAGTATATTGGATTGGCTTGCCTAGTCATAAAGGATACGATATAGTAAAAAAACAAATGCGTGGTTTTGGTGGGATGGTGTCGTTTACCCTAAAAGGCAACCACATGAACGAAGCCAAACAGTTGATGGAAAGCCTCAAGGTGTTTGCTTTGGGCGAGTCTTTGGGAGGAGTAGAGTCGCTTTGTACACACCCTGCTACTATGACCCACGCCAGTATTCCAGAAAAAGAGCGTGAAGCCCGTGGTTTGAAACAAACCCTGATTCGCCTGAGTGTGGGTATAGAAGATGCTGACGACCTGGTAGAAGATTTGCGTCAGGCTATCGCGGCCATCACTCGCGTAACAGCTTAAAAAAACTAATAATAAATCCCCTGACAAGTCAATTGTCAGGGGATTTATGGTTTTAAGCCCACTTAATAAATAGCTTGATAAATTTGCGTACCCGGTCGGTATAAGGAGGGTAAATTAGCTTGATGCCAGTAAACCCCACCCTTTGTTTGAGTAGTGCTCTTTCGTTCGAGAAAGCTTCAAAACCATAGTAGCCATGTGTTTTGCCAATACCACTATTATTTACACCACCAAAAGGCAGGTGAGGGTTGACAATATGTAGCATTGTATCATTAACGGTAGTTCCCCCAGCAGTAGTATTGTTTATTATAAACTGTTGGTTGCGCTTATTTTTGCTAAAAATGTATAAAGCAAGCGGTTTTGCTTTGCTATTAATCAGGTCAGTAGCTTCTTGTAGATTTTCAAAGGGTATAATTGGTAGTACTGGCCCAAAGATCTCTTCTTGCATTACCTCCATTTCAGGGGCAACGTTTTCGAGCAGGGTAGGAGCTATATAGTGTTGACTGGCGTCCATATCGCCCCCTTCACTTATTTGTGCTCCTTTGGCTACAGCGTCATCTATCAATTGTTTTACTCGGGTAAAATGTCGTTCGTTGACAATGCGGGTGAGGTCAGGGCTTTCTTTCACGTTTTCGCCATAAAACTGGTGAATTTTGTCTTTCATTTTACTTATCAGCGCTTCCCTTACTGACTCGTGCACCAATACATAATCGGGAGCAATACAGGTTTGCCCACAGTTCATAAATTTTCCGTATACAATTTTTTCTGCGGCATCATCTACATTGGTAGTATCGTCTATAATGGTAGGTGATTTTCCCCCCAATTCGAGCGTGACCGGAGTCAAGTGTTCTGATGCTGCCTTCATAATGATTTTGCCCAAGGCTGGGCTTCCTGTAAAAAATATATGATCAAACCTTTTCTTGAGCAGGTGTTGAGCCACATTTGCGTCTCCCTCAAAAACAGCGACTTCGTTTTCATTGAAAACCTGCCTTATCAGCTTTTTTATAAAAGCCGATGTATGTGGTGTCATCTCCGAGGGTTTAAGTATAGCGGCATTACCTGCTGCTATAGCATATACCAATGGATCAATGGTTAACTGAAAGGGGTAGTTCCAGGGGGCAATGATCAATGCTACACCTTTGGGCTCTTTTATAATGCGTGAACTGGTACCTAACAGCGCTTTTGGGGTAGCTACTTTTTTGGGGCGCATCCACTTTTTGAGCTTGCTACAAACATGATCTATAGCTTTATACACCACAAATATTTCGGTAACATCTACTTCTTCGGCCGACTTACGAAAGTCGTTATAAATGGCTTGCCGTAGTTCGGTGGCATTGTCTTGAATGGCTTTTTTCAACGCTTTAAGTTTAGTAATGCGTTGGCTGACAGTGGTGGCTTTTAATGCTTGAGCGTTTCTTTGCTGCGCCTCAAAAACCTGGTCGATGTGCTCAAATGTGGAAGGAGCTTGAAGAGTATCAATAGTTGTATTCATTTTATTTTGATTTTCGAGCTTTAAGTAGAAAGTTGTATTTTACAAATATATAAAATATAATAGATACTTTTTCGTAATTACCGTTATTAGAAATAATAGGGCTGTTTATGTGTGCACGAAACCCTGCGTAAGTTTCAGGGACCTGCTATAAATAACAAGCTGAAAGGGTAATTTGTTTGCTTAACAATTACATAATATTAGAATGTGTTAAACTTCATTAAAGGGACTTGCGTATGATAATTTAGTATTAGTATTAATTTATTATTAAATTTATGTTAATATAAATTAATATGCTTAATTAAATACCCGGAATTATGAAAAAGATAATAATTACTATTGTTACCTGGGGATTGTTGGGAGGAATGACCGGATTTACTCAAAGCAACCAATACCTCAAGCGTCGGATTACTCAACTCATTCAAAACCCTGTTGTATCAACCCATCACATACACCAGCAGCTGGAGAGTTACATAAAATACCTGACAACCAAGCGTAAGCGTTATAAAAATGAGCGTAAGTTTTTAAAGTATTTGTTTTTTAGTACGCACAAAAAGTTTCTGAAAAAATATGAAATGTATCAAGATTTTTCAGAAATTTTTAGCGAAGAGCAAAAATACAACTGTGTATCAGGTACTACTTTATATGCCCTTATCTTACAAGAGTTAGGTTATCAGTATTCTATCAGAGAAACAGCTTTTCATGTATACCTGATAGTGCATACCCAAAATTACCCCAAAATTCTATTTGATTCTACTGACCCACACCACGGTTTTTTGTACAATCCATACGTAGTTCGTAAAAGAGAGCGTCATTACACTGAGGGTAATCAACATAAGTTTAATCAGGAAATTACCCTATCTCAATTGATTGGTTTACAGTACTATAATCAGGGAGTACATCATTTTAATAAAAAAATATTTGGTAAAGCACTGGTCAAGCTATCTAAAGCATACCAACATTACCCATCTAATCGTATAAAGGCATTGCAGGAACTTGCCCAAAGCTTTTACAAATCGACGTTGGCCAAACGCTAATAAAATAAATAGTTACAGGTTATAATATGTCTATGTGTTGCAATTAGGATGAGTTTTTGCTAATATGGTAAAAGGCATAAAAACCATTGTAATGAATGAATAAGGTTTGGGTATCTTGTATTTTTTTATTGTTGTTTGTTATGGGGTGTCAAAAGGCAGAAAAGCGCCCAAAGGCAGTCAAGGGTTACTTAGACTTACGTCAGTGGTCGTTTGACCAACAACCTGAAATTTCTCTCAACGGACAGTGGGAGTTTTTTTGGCAAAAGCACCACCTTCCTAACCACACCTCCTCTGTAACCCCGACCTATGTAAAAGTACCCTCAGCCTGGACTAAGTATACAATTGACCAACATCTACTTCCCGACAAAGGTTTTGCTACCTATCGCCTTAGGGTTGTTCTTGATACTTCTCAAATAAATCAGCCACTGGCTATCAACGCCAGAATAATTCAGACCGCTTATCGGCTATACGTACAAGGAAAGCATTTGGGTGGAAGTGGTACCCCTGCGGCTTCTGCTCAGGCTACTCGCCCTGAGCTTCACGCCAGGGTATATACCTTTGAGCCTCGATCTGATACAGTAGAAGTGCTCTTACAAGTGGCTTGCTTTCATAACAACTCAGGTGGTTTGTCGCGTGCCATTGAGTTAGGTAGAGCCGACTATCTCACCCAAAACTTTCAGTACAGTATATACATAGATTTTTTGCTGATGGGAAGCTTGTTCATCATTGCTTTGTATCACTTTAGTTTGTTTTATTTTCGCCGTCAAAACCTTGCCCCCATCTATTTTGGTACTTTCTGTTTCATTGTTGCCTTACGCTTGCTTGCCCTGAGCGCTTTTAACGTATCAAGTCATTTGAATTGGATTACTTATGAACATATCCAAAAAGCGTCGTACTTGACCTATTATTTAGGCACTTTCACATTTTTATTGTTTATCCGAAGCCTCTTTACTGAGGAATTTAAGCGTGTGGTCATAAAAATAGCTACAGTAGTAGTAGCACCACTTACTGCCTTGGTGATATTGAGCCATAATTATATTTATAACAAGACTTTACCTTACTATCAGCTTTTTTCTTTGCTAATCATTCTTTATGTTTTTTATGTATTAATATTGGCAGCTATTCGCAAAAAAAGTGGTGCCCTTACTTTTTTGCTAGGATTCATTGCCATTGCAGTGTCAATAGTCAATGATATTTTATATGCCAACCACATCATTGATACGGGACACTATGCCCCTTGGGGGTTATTTATATTTGTATTGGCACAAGCCGTAGTATTATCTGGGCGTTTTTCCAAGGCTTTTATCAGGGCAGAAGACCTCACTTTTGAACTGAACGACTTGAACCAAAGCCTGGAGCAGAAAGTGATAGACAGGACGCAGTCATTGGATAACACCAGAGGGGAACTTCAGCGCAAAAACGATAACATTACCGCAAGCATTAACTATGCACAAAGAATTCAGAACGCCATGCTGCCTCGTTGGGCAAAGGTGCAGGAAGATCTTCCAGAGAGTTTTTTAATGTTTCATCCCAAAGACCTTGTATCGGGTGATTTTTACTGGTTTGCCAAAACACCTCCCGAACCTCTTTATAAAGAAACCATGACCTTTGATGGAGTACATCGGGTTTTTAAAGGGCTTACCAACGAAAAACTCATTTTAGCTGCGGTTGACTGTACCGGACATGGAGTGCCTGGGGCTTTTATGAGTCTGATTGGTAATAACCTACTTAACCAGATTATTCTTGAGCAAAAAATAGTTGCCGCGGATGTTATTTTGCATGAATTGAATGTGCACGTAAAACAATCGTTGAAACAGAATGAGACCCATAACAGGGATGGAATGGATATAACACTGGTGGTGATTGACCAACAACAGAAAACAATGGACTTTGCTGGAGCCCAGAACCCACTTTATTGTATACAAAATGAAGAACTAAAGGTAATCAAGGGTACAAAGTCATCTATTGGAGGCAGGCATCATAACAGTGATGTGTTGTATGACAGTTGTCGCATAAGCATTGATCAGCCCACTACTTTTTATATGGCTTCAGATGGCTTTCAAGACCAGTTTGGGGGCAAAGACAATAAGAAGTTTATGGTACGTCGTTTCCGAAGATTATTGGCTGAAATACACCGAAAGCCTATGCCTGAGCAGAAAGAAATACTGGAACAAACGTTGAGCGAATGGATGCAGGGCGAGTACGAACAGATAGACGATATATTGGTGATAGGAGTAAAACTGAGTTGATAAATTGCCTTAAAATGTATAATTTAGGTTTTGCTAAACCATAAATTATGCCTGTGCACTATCTGAAATACTGCTTGTTTTATTGGTTATTTTTAGGAATATCAAGCTTGGTGATGGCTCAGGAAACAGTGATTATACCAGATAGTTTGGCAAAGCTGCCCGCGTACAATGGAGGTCGCTTTCATGACGTAACCAGGCAACTTCATATCTTACGCGATCAGTCTCAACAGCTAACTTACCCTCAAGTAAAGCAATTTTCTTCTAAGTTTATTGCCAACAATACCCACCAACAGCCACTTGAACATTTTGAGAGCTGCTGGGTAAAAATCACCTTACAATCTCCCATTACCCAAGACTACTTTTTGTATTTTCCCTCTTCGTTTGACATAGATGTGTTTGTAGAGTACCCAAAAAACAAAGTTGGATTAAAAAAGACTGGTTATCACGTGCATCCTTCACAAAAAGATGTAAGGGGCTACCGAAAACACTTTGTAAGAGTACTACTTCAGGCTCAGCAGGCAACTACCCTATACATCCATTATAAGATGGGTTATCGCTCATTTTTTAATGCCGAGGTGTTGCTTTCCCTATACCCGGCAAAAGTGTACGAAACTTCGGGCTATGTGTTAAACATAGTAAAATTACACGAGGTATTTATTTACATCTGGGTAGTTTTGATGGTATACAATGGATTACTTTTTCTGATAATCAAAGAACGCTTATACCTGATCTATACCTTTTATATATTTACCTGGCTTGGCTTTAGCGACACCTCGTTTCACTTACTATCTCTTTATTTTACCAAAGCACACCTGGTGCCTGTCTGGATCATATTTGTGTTTTTATACTGCTCCAGCTTTGTGGTGTTTTTACAACATTATCTAAAGGTGAAAGAACATTTGCCTCGTTTTGCCCGCATCAACCGTTTATTGTTGGTATTTTTTTGCTGGGTTTTGTTGTATGGTTTGATTGACTTTCTGCTTGCTTATCAATGGGTGCCCGTATCTGCATTTACCAAAACATTGTATACCTATTTAATTGATATTTGCTTCGTTTTTATACTGATTTCTACCCTCATTCCTTTTTTGTTTTTTTTACAGGCAGTGGTCATTTACCGCAAAGGGTACAAACCTGCCAGCTGGTATATAGCAGGGAGCTTTATACTCTTATTCAGTGTATCAGGTTACTATATCATCAACTATGTGTTTACCTTCACTAATAATAAACTGTTTGTAAATAATGTGTTTCGAGTGGGACAACAAATAGGGTTTACCCTTGAAATGATGATTTTTTCGATAGGCATTGGGTATCGCTACAACAGTACCCAAAAAGCAAAGCAAAAGTTGTTGCAAAATCAAAATAAACTGTTGGAAGAGCAAGTGAGCCTGCATACTCAACAACTGACCCAAGCCAACTATGAAATTACCCGACAACGTGATCACCTTAAGCAGAAAAATAAAGACATCATGGATAGTATCAACTATGCCCGTTATATCCAGCAAGCCTTTTTACCCCAAAAAACTGCAATTCAGGCATTGCTCCCAGAGAGCTTTATATTTTTTAAACCCAAAGAGGTGGTTTCAGGCGATTTTTACTGGTTTGCCAAAATTAACCGCAGAGCACAGTTAGTGAGAAATAAAATGTACCAAGGTGCTGACTACCAGCGTAGTAAAATACAGTATGATAACTCAAAAGTTGTAATTGTTGCAGCCGATTGCACCGGGCATGGAGTAGCGGGAGCTTTGATGAGTATGGTAGGCAATGATGCGCTGAATAAAATTGTCCTTGACCGGGGAATAGTAGAGGCCGATAAAATTTTGAATCTACTCAACTTTAATATTTTACAGTTAATCTATAATCAAGAAGCTAGAAGTGGTGTAGGTATGGATGTTTCGCTGGCTGTGATAGACCAAACCGCCAAAACCATAGAATTTGCTGGGGCGCTTAGTTCTTTGGTGGTGATACAAAATGGTGAGTTGAGGAGTATCAAAGGAGATATTTTTCCGGTGGGTGGGATAGGTGGAACAGCCAGGCGTTTTTCAAAACATCTGGTAGACATTTCGGTACCCACTACGCTTTACCTGTTTTCTGATGGCTTTAGGGATCAGTTTGGTGGAGAGGCTGGTAAAAAATTTAGCACCAAGCGTTTTTATAAGTTGCTTCATAGCATACATACCGAGCCTATGTCTCGTCAGGAAGCCATTTTAAAAGACACGATGTTTCAGTGGATGGAATCTTATGACCAATTAGATGATATGCTGGTTATGGGGCTTAGGGTGGGGTAAGTCTTGAATGATTTTAGGCAAAACAATGGTATATTGACCCGCTAAATTTCCTTTGAAAACCCTTTCTAAAATTTACATTTCTGCTTTGATAAAGTTATCTTAGCAGATTGTTTAAAAAACCAGCAAAATGGAATTTAAACAATCTTCGTCTTTTTTATTGATCTAAATTATACATTGCCTATTATGGGTTCATTGGCAAAAACATATTCTCAGGAAAAGCTTCTCGGACAAATCTATACGCCTACTTTCATCATAGAAAAAATTCTTGATGATATAGACTATCATTCGCGCGCCGAAATATTGGGTAAACCCTTGCTTGACCCTGCCTGTGGCAATGGTCGGTTTTTGATAGAAGCCGCCAAACGGGTCATTGCTATTTCGCCCAAGAAAGACATGGCAAAAAACCTGGAGCAACTCTATGGTTGGGACATAGACGGTGCTGCTGTTGAAGAGTGCATAGAGAACATGAACCACTTGGTCAAGCCACTGAATATTCAGGTAAACTGGAAAATTTATGAGCTCGATTCATTGCATTATATAGAGCATCCCGAAGAAGTACGTTTTGATTTTATTGTGGGTAACCCACCTTATATTCGAATACAACACCTGGACGAAACCCAACGAAAATATATTCAAACCCATTACTCTTTTTGCAAAAGTGGTTCTACCGATATTTATATGGCATTTTTTGAGCTATGCCATAAGTTATTGACTCCTACCGGAGTATGTGGTTTGATCACCCCTAATACCTATTTTTATACCCAAACTGCCCAGGCAATGCGTGATGCATTTGCCCACCTCAAAAACATTCGACAGATTACCAATTATGGTAAAATCCAGGTTTTTCAAAACGCCACCACCTACAGCGCCATTACTATTTTTACCAAGAAAATATACTCTCCTCAACACCAGTTTTTTTTATACCAACAAGCCATCGATAAAGATGCTTTTCAGGAGCGGGAAGTAGCCATAGAAGAAATTACTGACAAAGCTATTTGGCAACTGTCTGCTACCCGAAAACTGAACTCTGAGGGGATAAAACTAGGCGATATTTGCCAAATACATACTGGGTTGGCTACGCTGATGGACAAGGCGTATGTGTTTCCGATAGAGCCGTTGGATGATACTTTTGTTTGGGCAGACACTAAACTCAAAGGGCGGGTAAAAATAGAAAAGGCAGTACTTAAGCCCATTATCAAGGCTTCCACCTTTAAAAAAGGAGACGCCATTACCGACTATATTTTGTTTCCTTATAAACTGGAAACCACCGAAGAAAACGGACAGCCAGTAAATAAACACGTGATTATGCCCGAAAAAGAGTTGGCGGGCAACTACCCCGAAGCCTTTGCTTATTTGCTTACCATCAAAAATGAACTCGACAAACGCGACAATGGCAAACCCAACTCGGTTGCCTGGTATGCTTTTGGGCGTAGTCAGGGGTTGGATAATAGCTTTGGTGAAAAAATTATCTTTTCGCCTATGAATAAAAAGCCCAACTTTATCCACATCACCAACCCCCATACTACTTATTACTCAGGATATTGTATCAAGTACCAAGGCGATTACCAAAGACTATTGCCCCAGCTTAACTCTCAGGCAATGGAAGACTTTATAGAAGTATCAGCGCGCGATTTTAGGGGAGGGTGGAAAGCCTACAGCAAAAAAATACTACAGCAATTTATCATAAATGCGCAAGGATTGTAAAACGTCCGTTTTTTACCAAACATTTTTAGATACAATTGGTTGAAAGGTAAACGCGCTCTCGTGCTTGAGTGAGTCAAGAAAGGTCAAACAGGCTATAACTAACTTGTTAAGCCTTTCATCATCAGACAAAATATAGAGGCTGGCATTAAAAGACAACCACTAAAAACCACCTGCTAAAGACTATTTTTGTCTTAATTGCTGAATTTATTTGAATCATATTATATTTGTTGGGTTTTTAAGCGAATCCTCAATAAATTTGCGCGTCTGAAATAAGAAACCATTGAATTTTTGAGTAAATTGAATTCAAACAGTTTCTCAAAAGCACAAAAAGAAGTTATTTTTAATTCTACAATAAAACACTACTATGACAATTACGATTGTGGCCGCGATAGCAGCCTTTTCACTTGTAATTTTGTTGCTGGTATTTCTGCTTTTATTTGCTCAATCATATTTGGTACAAAGCGGTCCGGTAAAAATTATTATCAATGGAGACGAAGAAAACCCGGTAGAAGTAGCCGCAGGTTCTACGCTCCTTACTACCTTGTCAAATCAAAGTATGTTCTTGCCCTCTGCTTGTGGTGGAGGTGGTACGTGTGCCATGTGTAAGTGTCAGGTGCTTGATGGTGGCGGAGATGTATTGCCTACTGAGGCGCCCCACCTCAGCCGTCAAGAACAAAAAGAGAACGTTCGTTTGGCTTGTCAGGTAAAAGTAAAACAAGACATGCGCATTGGTATCCCAGAAGAAATTTTTGGTATCAAAAAATGGGATTGTGAAGTGGTGTCGAACTATAATGTGGCCACCTTTATCAAGGAGTTTGTTGTAAAACTGCCCGATGGCGAAACGATGGACTTTGATCCAGGAGGATATATTCAGATTGATGTTCCTGAGATTACAGTTGACTTTAAAACAATGGACATCAAACCTCACCCTGATGATCCTGCCGGACCAGACAAATTTAAACCTGACTGGGATAAGTTCAACCTTTGGCCACTCAAAATGGTCAATGATGAGCCCATTTTCCGTGCTTACTCTATGGCAAACCACCCTGCCGAAGGAAACATCATTATGTTGAATATTCGTATTGCTACGCCCCCCTGGGATCGTGCCAAAAACGATTGGATGGCAGTGAACCCTGGTATTTGTTCTTCTTATGTGTTCTCACGCAAGCCAGGCGACAAAGTAACTATTTCGGGTCCTTATGGTGAATTCCATATCAACCCAACCGACCGCGAAATGATTTATATAGGTGGTGGTGCCGGAATGGCTCCTTTACGTTCGCACTTGTTCCATTTATTCCACACCGAAAAAACCAAACATCGCAAGGTTTCTTACTGGTATGGTGGTCGTTCTAAGCGTGAATTGTTCTATACTGATCACTTTCGTAACATTGAAGAAGAATATCCCAACTTTAAATACAACATTGCGCTTTCTGAGCCAATGGAAGAAGACAACTGGGATGGTTACCAAGGGTTTATTCACCAGGTGTTGTACGACAATTACTTGAAAGATCACCCGGAACCAGATGAAATCGAGTTTTACTTCTGTGGTCCTCCTATGATGAATGCCGCAGTAATTAAGATGTTAGACGATATGGGTATTCCTGATGAGAATATTCGTTTTGACGACTTTGGTTGATACAAAAATACAACTCTATACATTTTTTGCAGGGGCACCTTATACCAAAGGTGTCCCTGTTTTTTTTGCCTGCTGCCTTAATTTACTATCTTTCCGGTACTAGCTTAAAAATTAGCAACAACAACTAAGAATTTAGCCCGTGATTGGGTAAGTAAATATGAAACACTTTCAGTTTAAAGCATTATATCAAAACAACGAGTGGATTGCCCCGGCTTATGTGTCGGTAGATCAGGAAGGAAAAATCACTCATTTATCGGCTACTCCGCCTGACTCTGTCACCAACATAGAAAAAGTAGATGGATATGTCTTACCTGGCTTTCAAAATGCACACTCTCATGCGTTTCAATATGCAATGGCGGGCATTGCCGAGCGGCATAGTGGTACTGCCAATCCTGATGATTTTTGGTCATGGCGAAACGCAATGTATCAGCTAGCCCTAAGTGTACAACCCGAACAAATGGAAGCCATTGCTGCGATGTTGTATGCCGAAATGGTGCGTCATGGCTACACCTCAGTAGCAGAGTTTCATTATGTACATCACGACCTCGCCGGAAAACCTTATAACAATAAAGCCGCAATGGGTGAAAGGTTGATGGCGGCCGCTCAAAAAGCAGGCATTCGCATTACACTAGTGCCTATTTTTTACCAAAAAGGTGGTTTTGGACAAGCACCTACCCAAGGGCAACGGCGTTTTATATCGCCTGATATGGACAGTTACCTGGATTTGCTGGAACAATCACAGAAAGCAGCCAGACCTTATGCCCAGGCGTCAGTAGGGGCAGGTATTCATTCTTTGAGGGCAGTAGCCCCTGAAGTAATCAAGGCTACTTGTGAAAACCTTCCCACTGATATACCCATTCATATTCATGTAGCCGAACAGCTCAAAGAAATAGAAGATGCCAAGGCGTATTTGGGAGCACGTCCGGTAGAGTGGTTGCTGAATAATCTTGCATTGAATGAAAACTATCACCTGGTACATGCGACTCACCTTACGGAGGCAGAAGTAAGTGGTTTGGCAAAAAAACGGGCAAATGTTGTGATTTGCCCTTCTACCGAAGGAAACCTGGGAGATGGTTTATTTCCACTGGCATCGTTCCAGGCACAAGACGGGCAATGGAGCATAGGTACCGATAGCCACATTGGGCTCAACCCCTTGGAGGAACTTCGTTGGCTAGACTATGGGCAACGTGTCACTACTCACAAACGCAACTCGTTTTACTCACCCCAGCAAACTGATAGCGGGCGTTATGCTTTGGCTATGGCTACCTTTGCCGGGAGGAGGGCAATGGGACATCATACCAGTGAATTTTTTCAGGTAGGCGATCATTTTGATGCAGTAGTAATGGATGCTAACTTCCCCTTGTTTGCCATTACTTCTTTAGACAATCTACTTTCTACTATAGTATATGCTGGCGACTGTTCTGCCACCTTAGGTACTATTGTCAATGGCCGATGGATAGTACAGCAACAACGTCACCATGCCTACCAAGACATTGTAGCAGACTTTAAACAAGTGATAGCATCACTTGAGTACCGTTAATGGAACGAGCTCCTCATTTTCAATACCTAAACCTATTGAAAAAGGGGAGTTTTGTGATACCTATAAATGCAAGTGGAGCCATTAAAATAGGTTTTATCGTGTGAAAAGTCGCCTAAAAGAGACATCAATAAACCAATCCAAGCATTACCTGGAGTGTTAAACTGCAATGACTTCCAGCAAACGTTTATACCCCTCTTCGTCGCACTGAAGCAAAGTTTGGTGCATGGCATTTTTCCATACATTGAGGGCACGGCTATTCACTCCCTCTAAACCTTGCAATACCTTTTTGATTTCACTGTAGTCATATACATCCAAGGTTTGTAAAACCTCTACCATAGGAAGCAACAACTCTTGATCAGTTTTAGTGATCCACTTTTTTAAGTCACTGGTTTTTTGCTCCAGGGTTTGAGTCCAGTTGGCTACATTAGCCACCAGCCTTTCAGAAACTTGTATCACAGGCAAAGTAAGCGTAATGGTAGTTCCTTTTTTGGGACGTGAGTTGGCCGATATAAACCCTTTGTGTGCTTCTACTGCCATTTTGCAGAAGGTAAGCCCTAACCCTGACGACCGAAAATTATTCAGATCACGGGCATTTGCCTGAGCAAATTTATCGAAAATACGATCCAGTTGGTTTTTAGGAATTCCTTCTCCCTGATCAATGACTTTTATTTTGATGTGTTTGGTTGCTCCATTTTCTGGCAAATGGTCTTGTACAATGCTAATGGTGCCACTATTGGGTGAGTACTTAATGGCGTTGGTGAGCAAATTGGCAAAAACTCTGACCATCAGGTGTTGGTCTACTTTTACTTGCACGTTTTGCTGTAAGCTACTGCTGATTCTAACTGACTTTTGATTGGCCAAAAATGATACTTGTTTGATGGCTGCTTCTATAATGTCGTTCAGTGCCCAATTTGCCTTTTGTAACTTCATTTTTGCCTCATCAAATTTGTGCACATCCAAAATATTCAATACCATATTCAGCATTTGTTGCCCAGTCTGTCTTACATCTTCCTGATCTGTGATGGCAATTACATAGTTGAGAGGTGTTTTGAGGTCATGCACAATCATGTGGGTGGCTTCTTGCTTAAAATTGTCTAAATCTTTGAGGCGTTGGTTCACCATTTTCAGTATTTCAGTTTGCGACTGCAGTTCTTCTTTTTGTTGCCCTATAGCTTCTTTTTGCTCTTGCAAGGCATCTGTCTGGCTTTTGATTTCTTCGTTTTTATCTGCCAACGCTTCATTTACCCGTCTTTGCTGTTCTTTGGCCTTAAACAACTTGAGCGCCACCAATAAAGTAACAAGACCCATAGACACCCCAAAAATGGTAGTAAAAAGTAAAGTGCTGTTGCGTTTACGCTGATGAGTGATTGTTTTTTGCTGTTGGTTTTGTTGTTGTTTCAATACCCTGTTTTCCCGTTCTCTTTTTTCAAAATTATACCTGGTTTGTAGTTCTGCCAGTCGCTTACTATTCTCGGTACTAAACACAGAGTCTTTGAGTTGAGCAAGCCTGTGGTATACTTTGATGGCTTCTTTGTACTTCCCTTGTTTTTCCAGCAGTTGCCCTTTATTGTCATAATAATTGGCTTGTAGTGTATGAGAGTTGATTTGTGGCAAAAGCGCCATCGCCTCATCTAAGTAGGTTTGGGCTTGTTCAAGTTGATGAAGCTCAGTATAAGCCTTACCCAGGTTGTTCAATACATTGATTACCTCGTATTTGTTGTCTAACTGTCGGTTCAGCTTGAGCGCTTGCAAAGTATAATTGATGCTTTTGGCGTAAGCCCTCAGGTCAAAATAAATTTGCCCAATATTGTTTAGGTTCGACGCCTGGTTTTTCAAATCATTGATTTGTTGGTTGAGTTCAAGCGATTGAGTATAATAATCCAGTGCCTTTGATTTTTGATCTAAGTGACGGTACACAATGCCCATGTTGTTGTATACCCTTGCCAATTGTGCCTGGCTCCCCCTTTGCCTTATTTTGGGCAATGCTTGCATGTAGTAGTGCAACGCTTGCTGGTACTGTTTCAAATGTTGGTAAGTAAGCGCAATATTATTGAGGTTTTTACCTTGTTCGAGGGTGTTTTGAGCTTTTTCGTTGATCTCTAGTGCAGTAAAATAATGTAAGAGTGCCTCGTCATACACCCCTTTGTAGTAATAAATAGTGCCTAATTGATTGGCAAGCTTGCTTTGCCCCTGAGCATATTTGAGCCTGCGGGCGAGCCTATAGCCCTCTTGGGCAAGTTGCAATGCTTTGTTGGGATTGTTTACAGTAAGCGAGCGTGTGATTTTTAATAACAGGTGTACACGTTGCGTGTCTTGTGGAGTTTGTGCAAGTTGTTGTTCCCAATGTGTTGTTTGTTTGTGGTTAGTTTGTGCCCACAAGAGCAAAGGTGTAATAAACAATATGGCTGACAACAATCTTTTCATAGATGTGGTGGCTAGGAACTACAGCGAACAAAAATATCCAACTCAGGGAGTTAAACGGTGATTTTGTAACGCATAAAAAAGTTGAGAGGGCTTCAAATATTATACTTAAACAAAAATGGTTTTGAGGATGGATTTTGACTAATTGCCTGAATACCAACATTAATCAATCCTGTAAACCCTAAAATCACTTTCATCTTAGTATAAATACCAGGTTGTATATACCAATTTTAAACATTTTTGGCAAAATATGACTTATAAATTTATGAAAAAAATAACCCCCAAACCTGGGCAAGAATCTGTATGGGACTATCCACGTCCTCCAAAACTGGAAAATACCAACAAAACCCTGCGGGTAATTTACAATGATACGGTCATTGCGCAAACCAATCAAGGAATGCGCATTTTAGAAACCAGTCATCCGCCTACGTATTATTTTCCGCCCGAAGATGTACACCTCGAATACTTAGAACTGGTAGAGAACAAAACTTCTTTTTGTGAATACAAAGGAGCGGCCAGCTATTATAATCTTCGGTTAGAAGGTCGCGTAGTACAAAATGTGGCGTGGTTTTATGCCAATCCATTGCCTAAGTACCAGGCTTTAAAAAACCACCTTTGTTTTTATGCCTCCAAGGTAAGTGCATGTTATGTAAACGATGAGTTGGTACAAGCCCAGGAAGGCGATTTTTATGGAGGATGGATTACCTCTCAAATTGTAGGTCCTTTCAAAGGGGGCGCCAATACCTGGGGGTGGTAAGAGCTTGTTTGGATTTCATTCATTGGAGTTCTAGTGCGACTTTGACTAGCAATACTTTGTTACATTTTTCGTCAATAGCTAGGCTATTCACTCAAAATTTAACGCGTACTGCTAGCAAATTCATCACAATTACTCTCAAAAACGAAAGTCCAAATAAGCTCTAATAAAACAAGCATCTTCACCAAGCCATCAAAACACCAAAGCATTTCTTATATTTGTGACTTGTTTTAAATACAACTCATTCCCATGCATATAGATATAATTACTTGTTTGCCCCGCTTGTTAGACAGCCCCTTTAGTCACTCTATTATGAAAAGAGCCCAAGAAAAAGGACTTGCCACTATAGAAGTACACGACCTGCGCGACTACAGTACACTTAACCAACGCCAAACCGATGACTATGCTTTTGGTGGGGGTGCCGGAATGGTAATGATGATAGAACCCATTGACCAGTGCATCAGTCATTTGCAAAGCAAACGTACCTACGACGAAATTATCTATATGACGCCTGACGGTGAGCCTTTCAATCAAAAAATGGCCAACCAACTTTCTTTGAGCCAAAACTTTATCATATTATGCGGGCATTATAAAGGAATCGACGAACGGGTAAGAGAGCATTTCATTACTAAAGAAATAAGTTTAGGTGACTATGTAATCTCAGGAGGAGAACTTGCCGCAGCAGTGGTGACTGATGCCTTGGTGCGGCTGGTACCAGGGGTGCTCAACGATGAAACCTCTGCATTGACTGACTCTTTTCAAGACAATTTACTGGCGCCCCCTGTATATACCCGCCCCGAAGAGTACAAAGGAATGAAAGTGCCAGAGATATTGATGACCGGACACCACGCCAATATCGAAGAGTGGCGTTTGCAAAAAGCCATAGAACGCACCCAGCAACGTCGCCCTGATATACTCAAGGACAGTGGTTGGCTTAAAAAACAATCAGGTAAAAGCAACAAACGCCAATAAACAGGCAAAAGAGGAGAGGGGGAGTTTCTAACCACCATAATGGAGGTTTATTGGCATAAACGCTCCTTGTGAATTTATAAACTGGTCAGTGTTTTTGTCAATCGATATTCATAAACTTTGTGGCAGGGTTTAGTAGTAATTTAATCTAATCAACTATAGCATAGTGTATTTGCAAATCAAAAACATAGAGGCTGATGATATTTAAAATAAACCTTTGTTATACAGGTAAAATATGAATCGGTAAATTGTTGAAAGTTTCGGCAAGCTCTATGCCTTCTTCTTTGGTATCAGTGTCAAAATAAAACCACTTTACCATTACTTTGCCTTTATGACTAGTGTGGTAGTCTTGAAGGCATTCAAGGATTTGGTCTATTCTGCGACGAGCACTTGAATTTAAGTGGCTAAGCTTGAGGGTAACAGTTATTTTGCGTCCTTTTTTTCTCAGGTAGCCATCCAACCAGTCGTATACTGGTTTAAAAAAGGCAACATCATACTCTTGATAATACTCCCCGTCGAGCGTCAACTCTCCGGTTTGGTCGTTGAAATACACCGTAGGCGAGCAGGCATATCCTTTGATTGATAAATCATTCATGTTGGTTTTATTAGGTTGCAATAGGGCTGGCGTTGCCCCTGGGTTTACTCAATATTATGTTTCTTGGTAATTGATACGCTGTCTAAGGAATGGTGAGAAATTAAATTACCATTCTTGAGGTAGAAGTTTTGTTTTGAGACGAGGCTATTTTTTGCGCCCATAGCAGCGCTACGGGCAATAAAAATAACGAAGTATCAAGGCGAAAGATCACCTCTTAGAGTGTAAATTTATTTTTGAACAATTCCTAAAAGAAGTAGTAACTCAGGAGGCGCGAAGCAATACTATATAAATGTTGTGACCACTTCCATGAGTTTTTCAAGCCCTTGTTGGTCTACCTCACTAAAGTCATTGACCTGATCACTGTCTACATCCAGCACCATTTTAACTTCGCCATTTTGTATGATTGGTACTACAATTTCTGACCTTGAATCTGAACTACAGGCAATATGGCCAGGAAACTTTTCGACATCTTCTACAATGACCGTTTGTTTGCGGGTATAACTTGCGCCACAAACTCCTTTATCAAAGTGAATACGTGTACACGCTATAGGACCTTGAAAGGGACCCAAAACCAGTTGGTTTTCTTTGACGAAGTAAAATCCTACCCAAAAAAAGCCAAAAGTTTGTTTAAGAGCCGCTACTGTATTCGATAAATTGGCAATCAAATCTGATTCTCCTGAGGTCAAAGCTTTTACTTGAGGAATCAGGCTTTTGTAAAGTTCAGCCCTGTCTTGGGTAGTAGGAATAATGAGTGTTTCTGCCATAAGTTTGTATGGTGAGGTGTAATTGTACAAAATTAAGAATAAAATAATTAAGAAAGTAGTGGCCTTTTGTAAATATTTTGTTTCTATATTTGAAATAATATTCGTTAAAACGGCTTTCAAAGCAATAATACTACTAAGAACCAAACACTTACAACAGTTAATAAAAAATAATGGTTGTAGTGTTTTTTATGTAAACCTCCATTTGTTGAATTTCTTCCACGCCGGAAGCCTCAATTTTGACCAATATATTACAATAGGCATCGACAGACAAACAAGTTCAAACAATCTTTTGTTATTTTTGCGGTTCAATGGAAACTTTTATTCAGTTTTTAAGTTAACTAGAATGACTGGTCTAATTGACGTGAGTTGAGTAGCACAGTAAAAGAAAAAAAGCAATGAATATAAAGCATGATAAACAGGCAATACTGAAAAAAGGTGAAAATATTTTAAGACGACAAGGGTACCACAATACAGGCATTAACCAAATACTCAAAGAGTGTAATATACCCAAAGGCTCGTTTTATAATTTTTTTACCAGCAAAGAAGCTTTTGGTCAGGAAGTTTTACAATACTATAGCAATAATAATTATGAGTTGGTCAAAGGTTTTTTGCAGGATACTGATAAGTCGCCCTTGCAAAGGCTGAAAAACTTATATACAGGGCTAACCGAGTTTAACAAAAACGAAGCATACAAATGTGGTTGCCTTGCCAATAACCTGGTACTGGAAATAGCAGGGTTGAACGAACGTTTTAGAAAATTGCTCAATGTCGAATATGCCAAGGTATTGACACTGATTACGCGTTGTATAAGCGAAGCACAGCAACAACAAGAGGTAAGAGACGACTACCCAGCCGAAGCATTGGCTGAGTATATACACAGTCACTTTGTGGGCGTTTTGGCGAGGCTCAAGGCTACCCAAACCGACCAACCTTTTGAGTTGTTTTATAAAATGACCTTTGAGTATTTGACTAAAAACGAATAACGAGTAATAACTTTCTGATTGTCAGAAAGTTAATTTTTTTAATCAGAAATAGACAGACTGGTCTGTTTAGTATATTAAATATTTAGAACTCACCGCTTGAGTTCGTTACACCAATAGACAAACAAAAAAATGAACAAATTAGAAGGAAAAGTAGCCATTATTACTGGCGCAACCAGCGGAATGGGTTTGGCCACAGCAAAGTTATTTTTGGCAGAAGGAGCCAAGGTAGTAGTGACTGGACGCAGTGACGAAAAATTGAAAGCTACGAACGAGGAGTTGGCAAAAATACACGCCAATCATTTTTTAACTGTCAAAGCAGATGCCGCCGATGTAGCATCCAACAAAAAAGTATTTGAAGCTACTCAAGACAAATTTGGCAAAGTAGATATTTTGTTTGCCAATGCTGGAGTAGGGCGGTTTATGCCTTTAAGCGACGTGACCGAAGCAATGTACGACGAAGTAATGAACACCAACCTCAAAGGACCTTTCTTTTTGGTACAAGCAGGTTTGCCTTATTTCAACGAAGGAGCAAGCATTATTTTAAATACGTCGGTGTCTAACCAGATGGGAATGCCTGGAGCCAGCGCTTATGCGGCAAGCAAGGCTGGTTTGCGTTTGCTGGCCAGGGTATTTGCTGCCGAGCTTTCGGCGCACAAAATTAGAGTAAATGCCATTAGCCCTGGACCCATTGATACACCTATTTGGGGCAAAACCGGAATGCCTGAAGAGGCAGTTCAGGAAATGGGCGCAGGCATTGCCAATCAGGTAACATTGGGGCGTTTTGGTACCGCCGAAGAAATCGCAAAATCGGTTTTGTTCCTTGCCTCACAAGATGCTTCGTTTGTAACTGGAATAGAGTTAGAGGTAGATGGTGGAATGAGCCAAGTATAGGGTCGTTGAACGAGCATTAGGGCATTCTTAGTACATTGACTAAGTTACTTATCAATTAGCTCGATGAGCTCCGAAGACAAGCTTGGAGTTGTAAACCGAACTTGTCTTCGGGGCTCAGTCTTTTTCAGCTAATTTTAAATAAGCTCTTAAAGCCCTCTCATTTTTTCAAAAAACAAAGGGGGTATTATTACTTTTTTGGGGTAGGGGCTAAGGTACGCGTAGCCTTGATTGAAAACAAGTGTGGTACTTTATCTCCCCAGCCTTTTACCTGCCACCATCCGCTGCCAGGGGTAGTTTCCTGCATATTGGCAAAGCAATTATAAGGGTAATAAGCCCGTTCATTCAAAAAATCAATTTTTAAACCATTGTCAATCAATGCATTGACAACCTCGCCAATGCTGTGCCCCCAAGTGTACTCTGTGTGTTTGAGTGGAGCAGTTTCGTCGGCATAAGTACCTGTGATAGTTTCGTGATCGGGTTGTTGAGTGTTAAAGTAGCTATATTGTACCTGAGTAGTTTCAGGATCTAGGGTCATTAATAGGGGATGGGTTTCTGCAATATAAAAAAAGCCTCCAGGCTTGAGCCTTTCGGCAATGGTGCGTGCCCACAGTTGCAAGTCGGGCAGCCAGCATATAACCCCATACGAGGTATACACAATGTCGAACTTCTGGTCTATTTTGCCTTCCAGTTCCAGTACATTACTACAAACAAATTGTGCCGGAAGCTCAAGTTCTTCGCTCAACTGTTGGGCAGTACGTATCGCTTCTGGAGCAAAGTCTACCCCAGTAACAGTGGCTCCCAAGTGTGCCCATGACAGGGTATCGAGCCCAAAATGGCATTGCAAATGCAAAAGTGATTTGCCTTGTACATTGCCTACTTCAACCAGTTCTATAGCATTCAGGCTGTTTTTGGTTTGCTTGAATGTGTCTACATCATAAAAATTTGACTTGACATGAAAAGGCGTTTTGTCATCCCATATTTGTCGGTTGGCCTCAAGGTAATCTGATTGCTTGTCCATTTGCCAAAAATACTATTAAATAAGCTGACGACAAAATCAGGTTTTACCTCTTTGGAATTGTTCAAAAATAAATTTACACTCTAAGGGGTGATTTTTCGCCTTGATACTTCGTTATTTTTATTGCCCGTAGCGCTGCTATGGGCGCAAAAAATAGCCTCGTCTCAAAACAAAACCTCTACCTCAAGAATGGTAATTTAATTTCTCACCATTCCTTTGAGGAATTTTTGGGGTAAGTGCTTCGTTTGGGTTGGGCAAATGTTTCACTATCAAGCCTGGCTAAACTTACCTGAGAATAAGTACATTGTAAAATAAATAAGTTGTTGCGTAGCTCGAGGTTCGTTTGGTTTCTGACGATGATCAAAAATTGAGCAGAGTTAGTTTACAATTCCGATGCATATCGGAACCGGAGCTACGCGATGTTTTTGATAAGAAGTCAGGGGACAAAGGAAGCCGAAAAAAGCATAAGGCATTTAGTTTACAGTGTAATAAGTCAGAAAATTAAACTGAGTAACACACCTGCCAATAAAATAGTGCCTATGAGCAATATTTCCAGGCTCGATAAATTTCTCTTCATAACAAAGGGTCTGGAAAAGTTGAAAATTTTGTAAAGATATTATGCAAAAACTATGATAAATATCATTTTATATTGAAAACATTTTATTTAGGCGATTGGTTTTAAGAGGCATATATTCACCCTAAAATCTCGCCATTATGAAAAAAGGAGTGCTTATTCCCATTATCGTTACTACAGTATATTTATTGATATATACGTTTACCCCTCATTTATCTATTTCAGCTAAAGTCATCATTGCCTTATTTGTATTTTCTCCTTTTCTGATGATTTGGATGGTATTGAGCATACTTATCAAAGGAGAACCCAGCAAAAAGAAGTTCTCTGATGGGCACTGGTATGAAGATGTAAACAAAGTTTATTCGCGAGATGCCTGATTTTTTTTCTGGAAAGCAACCATTTGTACTTGCTTGCTTGTATAGTTGGTACCCGATTGACAATCTAAGTACTGAGGCAAAATTAAATATATCTAATGAGTAGGTGTAACTGTCATATTATGAGTGAGTTATTTCTATTTGTAGCACCGATATACATCGGTATTTAAGGACTTATAACTAATTGCTTGCCGCTACTTGTAACTGCAAATGTATATGAAAAATGTATGGTTTTTAGAAAATGTTAATTTATTTAACTTGTTATGCCCTCATAGGCTTAAGGCCTATAAAAAAGAGCATAGTTTTGAGCAGTACAACAAAAATGATTTTGTGTACCTTGATCAAGACCAGGCAGACAAGGTATACCTGATTATCAAAGGAAAAGTGAAGATTTCTTCTTATACCGAAGACGGTGAAGAGATAGTGAAAGCTATTTTAACAAAAGGAGAAGTTTTTGGCGAATTGGCAGCTTTGGGCGAAAGCCACCGAAATGATTACGCGCAGGCAGTAGCCGCCACCACTATTTGTGCGGTAGACACTCAAACCTTGCAAACCCTTCTCAAAAACCAACAAGAGTTTAGCCTTAACATTTATAAACTGGTGGGTTGGCGCATAAAAAAACTAGAGCACCGTTTGTCATTGCTTATGTTTAAAGATGCCCGTACCCGTTTGATCGAGTTTTTGAAAAACATGGGCAGCGAACAAGGCGAAGCCAAAGGCAATACGATTGAGATTAACCATTTACTTACCCAAAAAGACATTGCCGACTTGATTGGCGTATCGCGTCCTACGCTTAATTCACTGCTCAATGAGTTGAAAAGTGAAGGAATGGTAGATTTTCAGCGAAAAGTAATCAAGTTGTATAAAAATAAACTGGAACTGTTAGCCAGCTAACAGTTGATATGTTTAATAATGCTTGTTTTGTAATACCAGAGTCTAAGGCTCTGTGTATCGCTGATTGCAAGTGAATACTCCGATTGGTGATCGGGTAAATTTTCAAGTTGTCATCAATGGAAGCATGGTGTGCTTCCATTGATTTTTTTATCATTTATACTACTTCAGTTTCAGCCTTGTGGGGGTATCTTTGCCTGCTACAATACTACGTACGCCCAGTGCTACAGCTTTTATCATATCGGTTAGGTTTTCAATATCAAGCGTGTTTACTTCATCGCTTACCTGGTGGTAGTGTTTATCATTGGCAATATCAACCGACGAAATAGTGTGTGCCGGAATACCGTGACGTGCCAAGGCATAATTGTCTGAGCGTTGAAACAAATTATACTTTTTGTAAGGGTCGGGGTGAAAGGTAAAGCCAGTACCTTGAGCGTTTTCTTGTAAAATTTTGCCCAGGTTCGAGTAGCTATAGCCAGTAATAAAAGCTCCTTTGCGTCCAAACTTAGATGCTTTGCCTACCATTTCTATATTAATGCCTGCCACAATTTTAGCCAATTGCGATTTTTTGAGTTGTTTGCCAAAATAAGTAGAACCCACCAAGCCTATTTCCTCAGCAGTAAAAGCCACAAACATCAAGGTACGTTGGTTGTTGCCTTGTTTGCTGAAATAATGTGCCAGTGAAATCACCGCAGTAACCCCTGATGCGTCATCGTCAGCACCATTATAAATAGAGTCTCCTTTGGCTCCTTTACGAACCCCCAAGTGATCGTAGTGAGCTGAAAATACCACGATTTCTTCCCTGGTTTTTTTGTTTTTACTTTTACCCGGTATCACCCCCAGCACATTGAGCATGGGCAACCCTTGGTGGGTAAATTTTTGATCATAATTTTTGAACCCTGGCAGAGGCTTCAATCCAGCTTTGGTAAATTCCTGGGCAATAAAAGCAGCCGCTTTTTTTTCTCCTTCGGTGCCTGCCTTTCGCCCCATCATATTGTCGGCAGCCAAGCTTGAAATGATGCTTTTGACCTGCTTTTGTTTAATGCTTTCTTCAACTTTTTGTGCTTGTGCACAAGAGTATAACCCGCAGAAGATCAGCAGGTAAGCTATTTTAGATTGTAGTATGTTTTTCATTGTATATCAATTATAGGTACAAGGTTTCAGATGACAAGCTTTCGGTTTTTGATCAAATACGCAAATCAAAAAATACCCATGACTGGAAGCAGTGCTTACTTCCGGCTATTTACAAAATAGGTAAAACTGTTTCGGTTACTAGGGAATTTAAAAAAACGTTTAAGGCTCATGTAGTTCTTTTTGTCTACTGCATAATCATAAGCAAACTTAGCAATTCTTAGCGAAGCATTTTCATAATGAAATAACCGCAAAACCCCCCGTATTTGTTTTACACTGAGACAGCGGTATTGTTGAATTACTCTTTTGGCGGTAGCCTCCTTCATGTCGTTGGTGTATATTCGCCTGACTTTTCTACGCATAGCCTTGTACTCTGCCTCGCTAATGGCCGATAAACAGGGGGTATGGGTAATATTGGTGGGGTTAGAGTTGTTGTTGTTGCCGTTGTTGTTGTTATTAGAATTATTATTTGAGTGATTGTTGTTACCCCCGCTTTGTCGCTGTTTGCGGGCAAACTGCAAAAATGCATTGGTTGCTTCACTGGTTTGGAGTATTTGGGTGGCTTGTCCATAGTGCAGCAAGTCGTATACATGAGGTGCAGCCTGCTTTAGAAAATTCAATCGGTTATTTTCATCTTTTAGCAAACTCCCCAGCTTCATTATTTGTGCCACTGCCAAGCAATTATCTTTGAGTACTTCTAGAGCTATCAGCATTTTTTGTGCCTCATCGGGCGTATTGAACACCTGCCGGGCAAGCGGAATAAATATGGCTTCTGACATAGGAAGGTCACAGTTGCGCTTGCCTTTGTATCCGTTATAGTCAGGATAGTTTAAGTCAGGAAACTTCAATGAATCGGTTTGGGCAAAGCTTGCTTGTTGCCAAACCAGGCAAATCAAGCATACAATCAATAGTTTTAGGTTCATCATATTTCGGTATAATAAATAAACAAACCATAGTTGGACTATAACTATGGTTCGATAAATATACAATAAGTGTTGTTTGTTTAAACAGTTATTTTTGCGTTTTTAGCCAGTTCATAAAATCCCTTTTAGTAAAAGTAGACCTGAATATGGTTGCCATCTGGTGATAGTCCTCTTTTTTGTGCGCGTAATTATAAGCCCATTTTGCGTATTTGAGCTTGTCGCTCGAAAAAGTGAACTGACCCCCTATAGTTTTAAGCTGGTCAATAGAATAACATTTGTTTTTAGTTTTAAAAATGCTTTGTAACAAACTAAACTTTTTTCGGTCAATCCACTCTTTTTTTACCTGACTGTTTATACCCTTAAAATCATTGTCATCAATTAGGCAAGACTCTTCCTTTTTTGTGCCCGACTTGCTATTCAAAAAAAGGTCAAAGTCTTGTTGGGTAGTGAGCGAGTTAAGCGCTACTCGTGCCGAAGCATAATTTCCTACATCATATACCCGGTCAAAAGCACCTTTGAGCAAAGCCAGTCGGTGGTTGTCTTGTTTTACCAACGACACCATTTTCATTACTTGGGCGGTAGTCATACAATTACTCGTAAGTGCTTGCCAAGCTTGGGTGTAGCGGCTGGTTTCATCGCTTTGCTGGTGTACTTGGGTGGCATAGGTCATAAATATGGGTTGGCTGATAAAACTGCTACAGTTATTAGTCCCCTGGTATCCGGCAAGGGTGGGGTAGTTCCAATGAGGAAAAGTAACCTGGCCTGGGTTGCCTGTGCCTCCCGACCCACCCTTGCGTAGTGCCATAATGTGTTGATGTGCCCTGGCTACATTTCGAAAGCTCTTGAAAGCGTCGTATACGTGATGAAAATGGCGACGGTCGTAGGTTTTGAGGTAAGCTTCCTTAACAAAAGCTACCCGCGATTGGTCGGTTTGAAACGATGCAGCAATTTGTTTGACCTGGCTACTGGTAACACAGTTGAGGCGCACCAGGTTGATGGCTGCTTTGAGTTTATTGTTTTCATTGGGTTGCCGATCCAAGCCTTTGTACTTTTGCTGAAAAGCATAGTTAGACAATGGGTTGGTACAACCTCGGCGGTGGTTTTGAGCAAAAAGCGAGGAAGAGAATATAAGCCCAATAAGGGTAAAATAGTAAAGTTTTTTCATGGATTGTTAATAAATTAAGGTTTGTATAAATGATACCACACACTTTTATTACTACGAATAAAAGCGTGTGATAAGTACTGCAAAATTGGCTTAAGACTGGCAAAGTGATTTTGAATTACAAAATATGACACCCATTCGTTACTTTTAGGTCAAGTGTGTCTTTAGCCAATTTAAAAATGAATTATTTGTTCTTATTTATCAGTGCATTATCTTCTTTGTTGACTGTTGACATAACGTAAAAAAGCTTCACGGTCTGAAGAAAACCTAAACATATTAGATAATTGATGGTATTTTCTTTTATTACAAGTATAATTATAGGCAAATTTAAGAAAAGTCATTTTATCGCAACTAAAACGAAACTCTTGGGCAATGCTACGAATTTGAGCCACTACAAACATCTTTCGTTTAATCTGAAACATATTCTTGGCAGTGCTCATCTTGCTTGAGTTAAAGCGTTCGCGTTGAACACTGTGTAACACTTCCATGTAACCACGTTGCCCGATTAACCCAGCGCTGTGTCCCCCAGAACCACAGCCTCCACCACCAGTGCTGCAACTTCCACAATGCCCAAGTTTTTGCCCACATTTGCACCATTTTTTTACGCCACCGTTTCCACACTTGCCACAATGCCCAAGTTTTTGCCCACATTTACACCATTTTTTTCCACCATTGCCGCATCCTCCATAGTGCCCAGACCTTTTACCGCATTTACACCATTTTTTTCCACCACCATTGCCACATCCTCCATAGTGTCCAGACCTTTTACCGCATTTACACCATTTTTTTCCACCACCATTGCGCCCGTGTTTATGTACATATCTTTTGAGTTTTTGCCGAAAGTGAGCCTGGTAAAATGTGCTGTATACACAACTAAAGTTGCGACGGTCTACCGTATTATGAAAAGCTACCTTGGCAAATGCCAGTCGGTTTTGGTCTTTGCGAAAAACCTGCGCTATAGCCCTCACCTGATGACTACTAAGGCAGTGGTTACGAGCCACCCGTTGGGCTGTCTGGAGCTTCTGGGAACCACGCTTTTGCTGAATTCTACGTTTTTTTTGTTTAAACAAATGAGGTGGAATCGCCTGTCGGCAACGACGCTGTGCCTGTGCCGAAGACAATAGAACGGTACTGAAGCAAAACAGCAAAAGCAAGCAAATAATGGGAGTATACCTTGTTATCATAGTATAGATGTTTGTTTCTCTGGTATCTGCAGAGAAGGTGAATGAATGATTGTGTCACCCCTACGCGGATAAAAATCTCTCGCGTCCTGGTTTTTATACTATGATCACTTCACTTTATACGAGGTGTTGTTTGTGTATTACAACTATTTGAAAAGCATAATTTTATCGTTAAAATGTACTAAATTTACTTTGCTATAAAAAAGAACAGTTTTGCTCGGTTTTACCCAGCGAGCTTGCCTCCTTTTGACTGATTTTTAAGTCTTTAAAAAATTGCTCAAGTGAATGTATGAAAACCAATATTGAGAAAATATTCCAGTTGTTGGTCAGCAACAACAAAGCAAACCATGCATTGGCAATGCAATTGTTAAAGTCTCAAAAAATAGAGGAAATTGACTTGTTTGCACGTCAAGGTCTGGTGAAACATGAGGATATGCTGGTTTGTCTAAGGTATATAGAAAATCTATGCGTTGGAATTAAGCAACCACTCTCACGACGAATGTATATAGTGGCAAATGAGATAATGGAGTTTATTAAATAAGGCTCTTATTAAGCATCCTACTGATATATTTTAGGAGTGCACGAAGTTTTGAAAACCTCTGATATACAGGTGTTTATGTATAAATTAAAGTGATAAGTGTAGGGGCAATCCCTTGTGGTTGCCCTAGTGAAGAGTAAACATGAGCATACAATAACCCTTCAGCCCAATTCTTTATAAGAGCCTTACATTTAATACGTCTTAGTCATACTACTGGGTACCGCAATGATATAATCTGCGAGATTTTTGTTTTTAGCCGAAAGGTTACCCACCTCAGCCTGGCTCACCGTGGCAATGGTGACCACCTTTAGTTTCTTTTGTTTTTGTTTCAAATACCAACCAATCCCCTCAAAGTTGTTAGAATGGTAAGTACCGTGGAAGTGCAAAAAGGTTTGTTTCTTTTGGCGGTTTTTCAAGATAAAATGCGCCATGGTAGCATCTTTGATCGCTTGCGCACGGGCAAAGTTTTTGGGAGTCATGCCGCCCATACCTCCCCCATGAGCACCCCCCATCATTTTTACCATCTGGGCATAGCCCGGCAAACTCAGGTCTACCTTGATGGGCAAAGGTGCCACCCATTTTTTGGCTGTTTTAGAGAGTTTGTCTAAACCCTCAAATCCTTTTTTAGACACCACACTGGCATAACGCCTTGGAATATTGGTAGCAACAAAATGGAGTTGATTTTTTTGGGCAAAGTCTACCAAAGGTCGATAGTCGGTCGAGTGATTGTTCCATACTTTAGCCTCTTTCTCGAAGTGCTTGCGCGAAATAACGCCCTGTAAGTATTCGTTCATCAGTTCCTGGTTATCTGCCTCAAACATTTCGGCGCCCAGCACCAGTTTGTCTTTTTTGGCGGCATACAAATCTTGAGTTACCTCAAGCTGTAGCCAATGGCTAATGGGGTTGTTATGGATTTCGCCAAAGAGTACCACATCAGCCGTTTTGAGCTCATCGAGCATTTGGGTGTAAGTGGTTTTCTTGCCGGTTTTGTCAAACAGTTGATAGGCTTTTTTGGCAGGGGCAAACCCCAATACTGCCACTACAGCAAGCAAAGCCCCCCAAGATAGTATTGTTTTTTTCATATTTTAGCGTGTTTTTTAATCATCATTACAACTGTTGCGAAGCTACTAAGAATTGGGGAAGAGGGCAATTTAAATTTTTGGAGGGATGGGTTCGGAATAATTAACCTTGCAGAAGAAAGTAAGGTATCTCTTTATTATGTAATTTAGTCTGATGTGAAAAAGTATAAAACTTTACTCTACCCTACTATTTTTCGCCTTGATTTGTGTCTCCACAAATCACATCACTCACAAGTCTAAAAAACGACTTATTTTAGAGTTTCGATCGCCCCCGTACAACGGGATTTATCAATTGGTAAAGACACGCAACCGAGGCGAGGATGGTATTTTAAAAAAAGCTGGGTAGAGTAATAAAACCTGCAAAATAAAAAAATTACGATAACTAATCATATTAAAAAGCATGTGGACAGACAACGATACAGATATAGACCTTATTAACTATGATCACCTAGTTCAATCAGCTATTGACATCATTAGTAATGAGAATTTATTGCCGTGCACTATTGGTATATATGGTGAATGGGGAAGCGGGAAATCAAGTTTGATGAGACTTATTCAAAAAGAATTAGAAAGTGATGAAAAAATACTTGTCATAAAATTCAATGGGTGGCTTTTTGAGGGATATGAAGATGCCAAAAGTGCTTTAATGGAGGTTATCCTAAACACACTATATGAGAAAGAAAAAAACACTAAAAAAGTTACTAAAAGAATTGGAAAAGCACTAAGAAAGATTCAATGGCTGAAGCTTGGCAAGGTAGCTCTAAAATATGGGCTTGGATTTGCTGCCGCAGGACCAATGGGTTTGGCTTTGCTGGGGGCAAAAGATTTACAAAATCCTAATCCTAAGTCTATGCCAACCCAAGGTCAGGCAGTTGGAAACATTGGTAAAGCCAACCTTGGTGATTTTGATTTCTTGAACAGAGAACAGGAGCCTGTAGTAACTATTAAGGAACTTCATCAAGATTTTGAGGAGATTTTGGAAGATACCACGGTAGAAAAAGTAGTCGTATTTATTGATGACTTAGACAGATGCAACCCTGATACAATTATTGAAACTCTTGAAGCAATCAAGCTTTTCCTGTTTCTAAAAAACACCAGTTTTATTATCAGTGCAGATGAAAGAATAATTGAACAAGGTGTAAAAACCAAATTCAAAGATGTTTATTCTGAGGGTCTAGGTTTAGGTAAACAATATTTGGAAAAACTAATTCAATTTCCGATACACATACCAAGACTCAGTAATAATGAAATGGAGATTTATTCAAATCTTTTATTTACAAGTCTATATGCAGAGCCAAAAGACTTTGAAAAAATTAGGGAGAGTGTCATTAACCAAAAAGGAGAGCAACTTTATTCTGGTGATATTACTTACACCTTTACAAATGCCTCAAAGCTTTTTCAAGAATTAGGTATTGAGTTTGAAAAAGGCAAAACGGATATTACTGATGCTCTTGCCTTAACTTCTGAAATCATTGACGTACTTGTTATTCAGCTACAGGGGAATCCTCGCCAATGCAAGCGCTTTCTAAATACTCTCCTCATGCGTACTAAAATGGCAAAAACGAAGGAAATCACCCTAAGTCAACGCACTTTAGCCAAAATCATGTTATTGGAATATTTCAGTAGTAAAAAATATTTGTTTTTAGCAGATTTACAAGCTTCAGAAAAAGGAAAACCACAGCTAATATCTGTTCTCGAGAAAATACTCAACAAAAAAAAACAAGGTAAACAAGACAAAGGCGAGCAAAAGAAAGATAAACAAGAGGACAATACAAAAAAGGAAATAATCCCTCAAACACTAATCGAGGTGCTAAAAGAATGGGAAGAAGATACATTTATTAAAAAACTTATGGCAAGTGAGCCTTATTTAAGTAATGTGGACTTAAGACCATATTTTTATTTTTCCAGAAAAAGTCAATCATCTTTCTCTATTGTGCCATTGGGCATGAGTAGTGATGCAGAATCTGTCTTCAAAGACATAAGTGGCGAAAAAACTGCTAAAAGCATAATGAAACTAGCAATGGAGAAGTTTAAAAACCTAAGCGAAGTGGATGTAACTCAAATAATAAAAGCCATTCAAGAAAAAATATTGCGAGATGAAAAACCTTCAAGCTTAATAACAAATCTATTTAAGATGGGAGAGGTACGTAAAGAGTTGAAATCAGATATTCTTGATTTTATTGAAAACTTGCCAACAGAAAAAGTAACAGCTAAAAATATTAACCAAATCATGGATTATCAAAAAGACGCACCAGAGTTTAAACTTAAAGTTAGTCAAATTTTAGCCAAGTGGAGTGATCACCCCACCAGAACTATATCCACGTTAGCAAAAGCAACAAGAAAAGATATTTAATTTATGGGTACATCAAGTTCTTTCGGAGGACCTAAAAATGGGACTTCATTATTACCTCCTTTCGCCACTCCACCTAGTGATTCACAAAATGGAAATAATGGCACTCAAGATAATTCTCAGCAGGGGCAGAACAATGATTCAAAAAATATACAAAATCCTGATACGGGAAAGTGGTCTACTGCTAAAGGTAATTTAAGTCGTTATGTCAGGAATAGAGGTAATACAGGTTCTACTCCGAAAAAAGCTGTTCAATCTTATGTAAGAGCCAGTGGAGGTTCAAGTGGGGCATCTAGGGCAGCACGTTCAGGTAAAATTTCTGTCGGTGGTTATGGTAATTTTTTGAGAGGAATTGCCTCTGATGGTATCAATAAGACTTTAGAAAATTACAATCTCAAACATTTAATAGGTAAACCCTCTGAACAAGTTTTTGCTGCCATTGCAGATAGCTTAGCACCGACTGGGGCAACAAATGAAGATGCAGTTGCAAGAAAAGCGATTTTAGAGTCATTACAAGACTTATTTACAGAACATAAACTTGAAAGCAATGATATATCAACGCTCAACAATTTAAGTGAAGAAGAACTTCAAGACTATGTATTAGATGCAACTGGCACTTATGTGTTTAGTAAATTTGTTGAAGAGCTAAGTATTGCCATTGAAAAAGGTTCAATAGATAAATCAGAAGCTTACGATATAGAAGTTGATGTTGAGGATTACATTAGGGGAAGATTAGAATCTGAGTTTAAAGATAGGGATATTCTTAGTTCAGGTTCTAAAGAAGGGTTTAACAAGAGAATCATGGATGAAATATTTGAAAAAGTATATAAAATACTAGAAGATTAGAAAAATGATTTGGAATATTATATATAGTATTAATCAAGATGAATCATACGATATTGCTGAAATTGATGGAAGAAGTAAAACCCTGCACATTCCTTTTAACAGAGAACTTGAGGCAGATGTGCTAAAACAAGATATTTTTACGAAGCTAAAAAAGCAAAAACTACGTCCATCAGCCCTAGCAAAAGATTTTCTTCATATTGGCTTATCTATTTACGCAACTGATCAAATTGTTTCAAGGTCTAAATACGGTTATTTCAATTGGAGCAGATCATTTATTGTTCACGTGCCAGTGTCAAATCCAAATATCTGGCAAGAATATAAACAAACTTTAGAAGAAGCGACTTCGTTTTTGAGCGGTGATGAGTGGAAATTTGAGTTTAGGGAGATTGAAGAAGTAGAATCCATAATAGAAGAGATTACACCAATCAAAAAACATGATTTTGACAAAGCTTGTTTATTTTCTGGAGGCATGGATTCTTTTATAGGAGCATCAGACTTACTACATCAGAGGAATAAGCTATTTCTTGTAGGACATCACAAACAAGGTAGTAAAGAGAAACCTACCCAAGAAGCTTTATTCAATGAGTTTACTAAAAAATACGCCAATAAGATTGATAAATTTTTGTTTTATGTACAACCTAAAAGACGTAAAAGTAAACAGCCATTAAGCAAAGGAGGGAGTGAAAATACTTCTAGAGCAAGGTCTTTTTTATTCATCGCTACAGGGATAGCTGTAGCTAATGCTATTGGAGAAAAAACGCCTTTAGTAGTGCCAGAAAATGGCTTTATTTCTTTAAATATCCCACTTACTTCATCTCGACTAGGAAGTTTAAGTACCAGAACAACTCATCCCTATTTTATTCATAAAATAAATGAATTATTGGCAAACGTTGGAATAGCCAATAAACTAGAAAATCCATATCAATTTAAAACAAAGGGTCAAATGCTTGAGGAGGCAAAAGATGATCAGTTTGTTACCTCAAACCTAGCGAAAACAATTTCTTGTGCACATCCTGACATTGGTAGATATCGTAAGAAGGCTGGTATTCCCCATTGTGGTTACTGTACTCCCTGCATTATACGTATAGCTGCCATTAGCTCCGTACTAAAAAAACAAAAAGTAGAAAGTTATTTAGTGTCGGTTATGTCAGAAACTCCAGATTATAAAAAGAAAAGTTGGCGAGATTACAGAGCCTTTACTCTCGCACTTCATAATTACAACAAAGAATGGGAAGCAAAAAAATTACTGGGCTTAAAGGTTTTGAGTGCAGGTCCTATACCTGATTTAGAAAACTTAGATAAATACATCGATGTATATAAGAATGGAATGAAAGAAGTTGGTGACTTTCTAGGCATTAAAATCGAAACTGAAAGATGAACTACATAGATACACATTTTCACCTTGATTTGTGGACTAATCCACCTGAGATTTTCTCTGAAATAGAGAAACAAAAGGTATATACAATTGCGGTTACAAATACACCTTCTGTATTCTATTACACAGAGGAATTGGCAAACAATTCAAAGTATGTACGTTCAGCAATTGGACTACATCCTGAGTTGGCTGTAGAAAGGCAAGGAGAAATTGATTTGTTTAAGAAAATATTGAAGAGAACAAGATATGTAGGTGAAGTAGGTTTAGATTATGTAAATATAACAGAGGACGAAAAACAGATTCAAAAAAAAGTATTTGAAACAATTGTGGCAGAATGTTGGGAACAAAAAAATAAAATAATCACTATTCATTCACGGCGAAGTGCTTCCGATATAATAGATATTATTGGTGACAATTTCCCTGGGACAATTATTTTACATTGGTTTTCTGGGAGTTTCAAAGAAATGGAAAAGGCTTTATCTTATGGTTTTCACTTCTCAATAAATAATGCCATGACATTATCTAAAAAAGGAAAACAGATAATTGAACGTCTACCTAATGATAAAATGTTGACAGAGACTGATGGACCTTTTATCAAAAACAAACAAGTTCCTCATTCACCTCTGATGATACCAAGTATTGTCCAAAACCTATCTAAAATTAAAGACATGCCAGTTGAGAATCTTAGGGTGTTGATATACAGTAATTTTAAACAGATTTTAATGATTGATAAAGGCGTGATAGGTTGATAACTATTCAGCTATTGTGGGGTTCATAAAGAAAACAAACATTTAATAAACCCACCCCACCACTAGCAAATAATCACAAGCTTTTGTATTTTGGACACTACCCGACTTTTCAAAATACAATCATGCAAATAATCGATTCTGTCATTTCATCGGTCACCGTATTTGGCGACCGTGCCGAAGTAACCCGTACCGCTGAGCTGAGTCTTGCCACGGGCGAACACCTGCTTTTGTTTGACCGCCTGCCCGAAAAAATAGAGCAAAAAAGTGTGCAAGTAAACGGCGTAGGCAATGCAGTGTTGGCAAGTGTCAAGTTTAAAGTAGCCCATTATGAAGAGGTGCCCGACGAAGACAAAAAAGCGCTCATGGATGAACAACAAAGACTAGAAGACGAACTAGCCCACTTGCAAAACAAGAGCACTCGCCTCGACAACGAAAAGAAGTTTATTGAAAACATTACCATCAAACTCACCACGCCCATAGAAGACGATATGCCGACGCTCGACCCTGCCGAATGGGAGAAAATGTTTGAGTTTTATAGCCAAAAATCTGAAGCCTTGGATGAGGCAATATTTGCCAACGAAAAGGAGCAAAGGACTTGGCAAAGCAAGATTGAGAAAATAGAAAAGCAGTTGCAAGCGCTGAAGTATGACGATACCCGCACCAAAAACCAAGTAGAGGTAATTGTACAAATGAAAGCTGAGGGAAGTCTACAGCTCCAACTGTCGTACATTGTATACGGAGCCCAATGGAAACCATTTTATGACTTGAGAGTGTCAACCGAAGCCAAAAAGATGAACCTGACCTACAATGCTTTGGTTACCCAAAACACGGGTGAAGAATGGCAAGGTGTGACACTGAAGCTTTCTACCGCGCAGCCTCAGGTAAGCGGACGCCAACCCCAACTACAGCCTTGGCGGGTAGATGTGGGTGGACGCATTGCCAAAGAAGATTTGCGTAATACCAGATTTGAGGCAGTAGCAGATCAGGAGGCAAAGTCTGAAGTGGCAAGTATGGAAGAGGCAGAAGAAGACGATTTGGATGGTTTTGGTGGGGGAGGTAGCGAACAGATGACCAAGGCTACTTCGGGCATAGAAACTGGAGCTACCTCGGTGTTTTTTAGCATTGCCGGAAGGCACACTGTAAAAAGCGACAATACCGAACAGCAGGTAACAGTAATGATAGAAGACTTTGGGGCAAAGTTTGAGTACTCGGCAGTGCCCAAGCTGTCGTCGTATGCCTATTTGCGGGCAAAAGTAACCAACAATACTGATTATCCTTTTTTGGCGGGTTCTACCAATATTTTTCTGGACAACAATTTTGTGGCAAATGCCTCTATAGATACAGTGGCGGCTACCGAAAGCTTTTGGACGTTTTTGGGTATAGACGAGGGCATGAAGGTAGAGCGCAAGTTTTTGAAGAAATACGAAAAGAAAGAAGGGAAATTTTTTGGCAAGAAAACCAAAAATGTGGTATATGAATATGAGCTCTTGGTGCAAAATTATAAGAAAACTACTGAGAAAGTCACCCTCCGAGATCAAATACCTATTTCGCACCACGACGAAATAAAAGTACACTTGCTATTGCCCGAATACAAAGAAGACACTGAGCAGCTAAAAAAAGACAAGCTCAATCGCTTGCAATGGACTTATGAGCTTGCCCCAGGCAAAGAAGAAAAAATTCCTTTTCACTTTGCTTTAGAGTATCCCCACGATTTTAGTCTCACTGGCATAGAAGATATGTAAGCCCATGGAAAACACGACAAACCAAATGATTGAATCGAAGGTGGTGGCAGTGACGGTGTTTCAAGACCGCGCTGAGGTAAGCCGTGAAGCTCGCCTGGATTTGCCTGTGGGCAATCATACCTTGGTGTTTGACCAACTGCCTGATAGCATAGAAGAAAAAAGCGTGCAAGTGAGCGGCAAGGGTGTCCAAGCCACCCTTACCCAAGTAAAGTTTTTGACCGAATACTATGACCAAACCCCCGACGAAGAGGTGAAGGCGTTGGAAGATAAAAAGCAGGGTTTGATGGACGAGGGGAGAAAGCTGCAAAATGAACAGCAACGTTTGCAAGGGCAACAACGGTTTTTACAAGGAATGGTAAACCGTATCACTAAACCCAGCAAAGGGCAACGCAAAAGCAAGCCGCAAGATTGGCTAAAAATGCTGGATTATTATGGGCAAAAACAAGCCAAGGTAGACGAGGCTTTGCTGAAAGTAAAACAGCAAGTGCGCCAAAATACTGAGGCATTGAGTAAGCTTGAAAAAGAAGTAATGGTCTTTTTTACTCAACCACAAAAAGCCCGCAAACAAGTAGAAGTACAGATAAGTGTAGTGGAAGAAGGAGCCTTGCAATTGTTGTTGAGCTATGTAGTACAAGGGGCAAGTTGGGAGCCCTATTATGACTTAAGGGTGTCTACCGAAACCGAAGAAATGGACTTGGTGTATAAGGCAATGATCAGGCAAAATACTGAAGAGTCATGGAGCAATGCTGCACTGCGTTTGTCTACGGCACGCCCCCACATTGGTGGGCGGCAACCTGAGCTCAAAGCGTGGCGAATTCAACAACACAATCCTATAACTGCACAACAAGTACGCGAGCGTTTGAAGACAACCATGAAGGAAATATCGGGCGGCGCGGTAAAGGCAATGAAAAAGGTTAAAAGACCAGCAGTGGGGAGCATGCCCAAGCCAGCAAAAGATGTAGAAGAAAAAGAGCGGGGAATAATGATAGCTGGGGCAGTGTATGATGAGTCGAACATTGACCAGTTTTTGGAACGAGACGAAAAACGCAAGGTAGAAGAAGCGCAAAAAATAGTAGATAATAAACCACAATCCCCTCCAGTAATGGACAGGGGAGGGGCAAAGATTGAGTCTGGAGGCACTGCAGTGTTTTTTGAAATAGAAGGGGTGCACACTGTCAAAAATGATGATACAGAACATCAGGTGACTATTTTACAAGATACCTTCTCGGCTCACTTACAATATTCGGCAGTGCCCAAGCTATCAGCACACACTTATTTGCGGGCACGCACCACCAACCACACCGATTACCCTTTGTTGGCGGGTAGCACCCACATATTTTTGGATAACAATTTTGTGGCAAATGCCTCTATGGATACTATAGCGCCTTCTGAGGAGTTTTGGACTTTTTTGGGTACAGATGAAGGAGTGAAGGTAGTGCGTAAGTTTTTGAAAAAGTATGCAAAGAAAGAAGGAAGTTTGTTTGGCAAAAAACATAAAAATCTGGTGTATGAATACCTCATTGAAGCCAAAAACTTTAAACCAAGGGCAATAGAACTCATCGTCAAAGATCAGTTGCCCGCATCGCAAAACGATGAGGTAAAAGTGGAACTTTTAAAGCCAGTTTATAGCGAAGATTCGGATGAGCTCAAGATTGATAAGTTCAAAACAATGGAGTGGTTGTATACGCTTGATCCTGGCAAAGAGCTGCAAATTCCCTTTGAATTTGCCATTACCCATCCAGCAGATGTGTGGTTGAAGGAAAGCTAAAGTTAATTACGAATTAGTCAATTACGAATGACGAGTGTACGAAGTCTTACATACGACTGATAATCAACACCTTAAATCTTGTAAAAGTGTTGTAAAACAGAGTAAATACATAAAATCAAGCACTTTTTTACCTCTTTTGGAACAAATAAGAGGGTATAATTTTGCTATTATGAAGTGTAAAGCCCTATTAATCAGTGTTTTAAAAAACTTCGTACAGTTCTAATTACGAATGGATCAATTATGAGTGACCAATTACTGAAAGGATGACGAGTGACTAAAAGTTAATCACCAAGCACTATTCACTTAAAACCAAAAACTAACAAATGAAAATCTTAGAATCAAAAATTACCAATGTTACTGTATTTAAAGACCGGGCTGAGGTAACCAGACAAGCCAAGGTAGAAGGGCTGACAGCGGGCGAATACCAAATGGTGTTTGACAAATTGCCAAAAAATATAGATCAAAACAGCATACAAGTCAATGGCAAAGGCAATGCTACCCTGACAAACGTAAAGTTTGAAACGGTACACTATGAAGAAACCCCCGACCTGGATAGTAAAACCTTGTATGAAGAGCAACAAAATATTCAAGATGAATTACGCTTGCTGGATGATGAGCTGAACCGTTTGCGTAAAGAAAAGGAGTTTGTAGATGGGGTAGGCAAAAAACTGATTACCCCGGCTACTACCGAAACTACCCTGGAGCTTGACCCGCAAAAATGGGCAAATATGTTGGGCTATTTCAAAACAGAGTTAGCCACAGTAGACCAGGCGATTTTTGGGGTAGAAAAAAACAAAAGAAGTTGGGAAAACAAACTCCATCAGATCAATAGTCAGATTCAGCAGATGGGGCAAGGCAAGCGCCTCAGTAAAAACCAGGTCACGGTATGGGTAGAAACTACTCAAGAAACCAGTCTTGCGCTTGAACTGTCTTATATAGTATACAATGCCAGTTGGCGCCCGGTGTACGACTTGCGTGTGTCTACTCAAGACAAACGTATGCACATTACCTACAATGCTATAGTAGAACAAAACACAGGTGAAAACTGGAACGATACGCCACTCAAACTCTCTACTGCCCAACCCCAGATAAGTGGGCAACAACCCAACCTGTCGCCGTGGCGTATCAACTTGTTTGTGCCCAAACCACCCCCGGCACCAGCTCCTGGCGCTGCAAGGGGCATGTCAAATATGATAGAAGCTCCTATGGCACAAATGTATACATCAGAGCTTGACACAGGGGCATTGATGGATGAACTAGAGGAAGAAATAGTAATGGCAAAACCTGCTTCAGCTGTAGAAACGGGAGCAACTTCAGTGTTTTTTAGTGTATCGGGCAAACACACCGTTAAGAGCGACGGTACCGAACATCGGGTAACCATTATGATCGAAGATTTTTCGGCACATTTTCGCTATTCTACTGTGCCCAAGCTCTCACCTTATGCTTATCTCAAAGCCAAAGTACGCAACGAAACAGCTTACCCTTTTTTGGCGGGCAGTGCCAACGTGTTTTTAGACAACAACTTTGTGTCTACCACCCATATGGAGGCTGTGGCACCTACCGAAGAGTTTTGGACGTTTTTGGGCATAGACCAAGGCTTTAAGATTGAACACAAGTTTTTGAAAAAATATGAAAAGCAGGAGGGAGGCATTTTTAGCAAAAAAACTCAAAACATTGTGTATGAGTATTTGATAGAAATAAAAAATAATAAAACCACTCAGGAAGAAATTGTAGTGTGGGACCAGCTACCTATATCGGGCAATGATGAAATAAAGGTACACTTGCTAGAGCCTACCTACAAAGAAGACAGCGACAAGGTAAAGAAAAACGAGTATGAATACATAGAGTGGTTTTTTAAACCCAGTCCGGGCGAAGCCTTGAATATTCCCTTTAAGTTTGCTGTAGAATACCCACGTGATAAACAAGTAGATGGTTTGATCTAACAGGCATGCAAATATGTTAACTGGACAAATTTTATTGCATTGGTTTGATTTTTTTTACGAACTACCCATTATTGCATACATTGCTATGTTGGTGTTGTGGGTACTATTGCTACAGTACCTGGTGCGTTTTATCAAACAAAACTGGGTGGGGGTATTGGTGGTAGTGTTAGGCTTAGCAGTACCCATTTTTCTTATCATAGGCAAATCTTGGTGGGGCTTGGGTTACTTGCATGAGCAAGGCATTGCGTATGTAGGCATATCGGGCAAATACCTGGCTTTGAGCGACCATTATGCTACCTACAGCAAAGGAGGCAAACGGGCTGACCACCGTCGCTTGTATCTGGTAGACACTCAAACAGGAGAAGTACTGTTCAGATCGTCTATCAAGGGCAAGGTAACCAATCTCACTTGGGAAGATGATAAACTATTGATGCAGGCAGGAACCAATAGCCGTTTTTTCTCACTCAAGGGCACCTCTAAAAAAGCATTTAAAAAGCCCAACCTCAAAGACTTACCCGAACTAAAAAGTGGGATCTATAAACAAGGCTATAATGCCAATACCGACCAGGTGTGGGCGATTAACAAAAAAGGAGAGAAGTTTTTTTACAATGCTCAAACCCTGCAAAGAGAGCCCGAAAATACGCTCAAGGCCAAGAAAACAACCCAGCCTTTGAAGGCTTTTCAGCCAATCAAAAACTTGTTGAAAACGAAGTATGGGGCAGTCAAAAACAAAAAATATTATGATCGTCGAGCATATTGTCCAGTAAGTTTTTTTGGCAACCGGCGTTCCAGCATCAGAAAGCGCCTGTACATTGCGCGCGAGCCTACAGATAAGTATTTTGTGTATGGGCGTTTACGGTATTGTTTGCCTGCTCAAAACTTTGCCCTTATTAGTAGTTATGAAACCACCGATAAAAAGAAAACCGTGTTAACGGCAATCAACACCAATACTGGCGAAACCTTGTGGCAGCAAACTGCTGCTCAGTTGGCAGGAGCCAAAGACAAAGCAAAGGTATACTATTTTATCCCTATAGACAATACCGAAAGTGTAGTGTTGGTGGGGGAGTATTTACTAAGGCTGCAAACCAACACGGGGAAGGTAGTTTGGAAAACACACCTATAAAAAACCTCAAGTCAAGCAACTTGCTTGGCTTGAGGAATGTGGGCACTGTTTATTTCTAATCACTCAACCTACTTCTCCACCAATTTAAATGTATTATCTGCTACATTGTATTGTAGTTCAGCCATCAATAGTTTAAACTCTTTCTTGTTGTTGTTTTGAGTATTTTCCTTGGCAAGCCCCATTTTTACGGTAGTGCCGTTTTGGGGCAATATAGTCCAGTAGCCATTGCCAGGGTAGCTGTATTCTTTGTCGCTTTTGCTTTTTTCGTAGCCCAGCTTTTGTAGCCTTTCTTGTTCTTTTACTGGAAACACCTTTTCAGTCACGTTTTTCAAAGTTTCGCCCTCTAGTTCATAAAAAGTAATGGTGCCTGAAAAACAAATAGGTCCACAGCCGTGGTTCAATACTCCCAAAGTAGTTTTACCATTTTTAGCTGCCCATAGTGTCATGGTATTATAACCCATGACTCCTGTTTTTACCAGATCAATTTTCAAAAAACCATTGGCAATGTCTTTTACCGAAACCTCAGGGTCTTGCGCCTTTTGCCCCGATTGTTTTTCCATGTCGGCCTTAAAAGATTTGACCCATATTTTGTAATAATCCTCTATATTGGTGCTCAATTTGGCTACCGGTTTTTGCTCCCCTTCCGATTCCTTACCAGCGTCAGTATTGTTGTTACTACTTTCACTGGTAGTAGTGGTCGTTTTGCTGGTTGTATCGGCATTGTCTGCCGAGTCGGTGTTGTTGTCTTTATCACCTCCCCCACAAGCCGTGAGGCAGGCAAACACACAAGCAATAAATGCTAAACCAATGACACGAGTGTTGAATAGATATTTCATTGTTTTTTTAGTTAGATGAATCAATACTCGGCAGCAATCCATCCACTGTCCACAGACAGGATAAGCTATTTTTTTTGACTGAGGAAGGTGAAAAAAGCGGTGAGTTATTGACGAATTGAACATTCCTCAAAATGCAAATTTATATCGAAAGGGGCAAGCCGTAGTTTATGAAAGTGTGGTTTGAGTTTATGAATGGAGTGTGCGCAATGAGGGAAATAAAAAAAACACCGATCAGCTATAAGCCAAAGGGTGTTTGTTGATCTATCCATTTATAATTGGTATTCTTGCTTCAGGTGTTAAACTTTGGGCAACAAGTGACAAGCGTACTTTGCTATTGAAGTATTTAGGCTCATCGTGTTAAATTATTGGTAAAAGGCACCACTTGTCAGGCTTGTTGCCCAAAGCTCAAATATTATACTTAAACAAAAATGGTTTTGATGATGGATTTTGACTAATTGCTTGAATACCAACATTAATCAACCGAAGCTACAGCTTTGCTGTGCTGAGCTCTGCTTCAGCTAATCCTGTAAATCCTACAATCACTTTCATCTTAGTATAAAAGATTTACTCGTACGGCAATTAGGCGTACAATATTTATGGTTGTGGCTACGCTTCTGAAACTGTTTGCTACAAGCCGGGTTTTTACATTCTATATGAGTGCCTAGCGGCGCATTTTCGTTGAGTGCCTGCAAGTTGGTTCGGGTACTGCTGGGACGCAAACTTATTTCGTTGGGGGCTTGTGCTACTACAGCATCGGGTGCTGCTGGAGTAGACTGAAACTGTTGGGTAATTTGTGCTACCTTTTCTTCCAATGCTTGCATCCAAACCTCTAGTGGGGGAGTATTGGGTGCCAGAGTCGTTTCTTCAGGGCTTATTTCTTTGGGTTTTTCTGCTTCTACCTTAGGCGCAGGAGCACTTTCTTTGCTGGCAAGCAAAGCCTCGCTCAACTTATCTACCAATCGCTCGACTATAGTGTCTTGTGATGCTTCTTTAGGTGTTTCTGCCAAGGCTTCACTATGTGGTAAAATATTGAATTGTACTCCTTCGTTTTCGGTACGTGCCAAATATTGATAATGAAAAGAATAGGCGTAAATAGTAATGAGCTCTAAAAAGGTGATGAGCGCAAGTGCTACATACATGGTAGTAGAAGTATACGCTTGATTTGCCTTAAGCTTATGGTCGTGTTGAGTGCTCAACTTACTGAGAGCTTTCTCTTTAGCCGCCAATAATTGTATTTTTTCTGCTTTACTTGTTTGTAGGTTGGTTTGTTCCTCTTTGGTGAGCCCCCATTTGCGGGCTTTTTTATCTACTGAGAGCTTTTCCAGTGCCGCGATGACTTCGTTCAATTGGACCAGGCGCTGATCGTATTGTTTGGCTACTTTATTTTCCCCGGTTTTGAGTGTTTGACCCAACTGTTGGGTTTTGTCGCCCATTTTATAAGAAAGTAAAGCACCACCCACGCCACTTAAAGCTATAGACACAAATACCAAAAAAGCCAGTGCTACTATAGAGAATGTATTAATGTTGGCTCGTTTGGCTTTAGCCTTAAAAATGTTTTTGGCAAAAGTAACTTTAGCCATTTCTACTGCCACCAATACGCCCACCAACAAACCACCAATCAATAGTGCCATGAGAATGAGCAGCCAGGGAGGAAATTGTTCGTTGCCTTGGGTGTCTATTCCTACAAATACCAAACTCACCAATGCACAGGTTGCCAACCCCAGAATAACAGATATAAAATGATACACTGATCGAAACCCATACAAAAAGTTATCTAGTGGTTTCATGCGCTGAGAATAAGGTTGAACGGTCAGTTCCTCGCGTGCCTTTTCATAATTTGCCCTCATTTTCGACAAACGATGCGTCTCCGAATACACATCATTTTGATGTACTTCAGAAGGTTTTTTGATTTTTTTAAGTTTTTGAGCAAGATTTTTCATGACCCATCTGAATTTTATAATTAATTCTCTTTCAAGTTTTTATTGAGCATTTGCTAATTTTATGAACATTATACTGTAAATCTGGCTAATATTTTTAGCAAAATCAAGTTTTGACAATGAATTTTTAGCAAAAATGCTGCGGCATGAAGTGTGGTTTATTATTTGTTATTTAAATAGTGTTTTTAGTGTTTTTTGTTACAACTTGTTACAAACATAATGAACTGATTGTTATGATTCAAATAATTTACACTTTTTGTGTAACTTTGTATTACTTATAATAAGTTGTTATTAAAAATACTTGCAACTTAATTAGCTGTCAAACCCTATTTGATGGTTATATTTTTTCACTAAAAGAGATCGTATTATGCCACGCATGAATATTGAAGTAGATGACGATACTGACAAAGAAATATTGCAGTATCAACACGAAAAAAGAATGAATGAAGATGTAAAGCTTAACAAAGCCAAAGTAGCTGCCGAGTTGATAAAAAAGGGGTTGGAAGCCATCAAAAAAGAGAAAGCACAAGAAAACGGAGAGGCCTAATGCTCGAAAGAATCAACCCAGTAAGAGATGCCATTGTTTTATTAAGAAATCAACACGTGATTTTAGATGTTGACCTTGCCAAATTATATGATGTAGAAACCAAACACTTTAATCAGGCAGTAAAAAGAAACATCGAAAAATTTCCTCATGATTTTATGTTTAAGCTTACTCAAGAAGAAAAAAACAAACTGGTCACAAATTGTGACCGGTTGGCTAATCTCAAACATTCGAGCAGTGTACCTACTGCTTTTACTGAGCTGGGAGTAATACAAGCGGCTGGTATTCTGAAGTCGAGTGTGGCAGTAAGAATGAGTATTGTTGTTGCCCGTACTTTTGTGGCAATGATGAAAGAACTGGAAGAACAAAAGGTAAACCGACAGTTTTTGTTGGCGTTGCCTCCTCAACTTGAGAGCCGTTTGGATGAGATAGAAAAACGGATTGAGGGAAATCAAGGAAATATTAGCAGTCAAAGCCGCCAGTTCGATATAGTAGTAAACATGCTGCAGGAATTGGCTCAAGTGTTAGACGATAACACCAAACCTCCGCCACGCAACCCCATTGGGTTTTGAGGCAATAGCTCCTAAATATGTATTTAGGAGCTTTTTTAATGTCTTTATTTACTCAATTTGGCGGCAGCCAAGAGTAATTCAGGGCTCAAACGTTCTTTATAATTAGGGTTGATATATTCAAATTTGATTGTTCCTTTTTTGTTTAGCACAAATACCGAAGGCACAGGCAGGATGTTTTCGGTGTTTTTCCCGCCAGAGCTTTTACTCAACCAACGTCCATATTTTTTAGGAGCTCTAAATGCAATCCCAAAAGCTTTGGCTGCATTGGCGCTGGCATCAGATACTAAAGTATAAGACAAGTCGTTTTTGTTCATCGTCTTTTTTAAGTTTTGAGGGCTGTCGGGGCTTATTGCTACAATCTGATATCCCAAGGCCAACACTTGTTTTTCTATTTTTTGTAACCCCGCAAGTTGGCGATTGCAATAAGGACACCACCCTCCTCTATAAAAAATGAGTACTGTCGGTTTATTAGACACCATTTTTTTTAGGTTCACTGCTTCCCCTTTGGTGTTGTTAAGCGTTACTTCGGGTATTTTTTCGCCTACCAGTAAAGGGCTAACATCTTCGGCTTTTTCGGGCAAAGGATCGCCCGCACGAAAAGCAGTACTTAACAAGGCTATGATTGTCAAAGCAAAAAGTGTTTTGGTCAATTTTGTAGTCATATCTAATCAGTGTTAGAGTGTAGCAAATTCAAACTATTGGCTACAAGGTGTACAATAATAAGTTTAGAAAAAACTGTTTCGATGCTTTATCAAGCATGTGAATAAATGGTACAATTTCTCCTTGATGTTTTTATGTATACTTGTTATTTGCAAATGTAATTTTCTGAATTACTGTTTTTTGTCAGCCAGCCGACATTCCTTCCACGCCTTTTGTTAAACTGTAGTTAAATAAAAATAGCAGGCACCTTATTTCTCAAAGTGGAGTAAATGGCGAGCAGGTGCAAACCAAAGGTCGTACACCAGCCCTCAGCTGCAAATAGCAGGTTTTGACAATGTTGTTGATGATAAAAAATAGATATTGATTATTCAGTCTCTTCTGGTGGTTGAGCAAAGGTAATTTGTTCACTGTTAGGTTAAAAAAACAATGTCATGAAACACCCTTTACCTGTATTAATTTTGAGCTTTTGCTGCACTTGGTTTTCGGTCAGTTGCCAAACGCTTTCCCAAAAGCAAAACATGACCATTACCCTCAAAAAAATCTTTCAAACCTATACTGATCAATGTTCAAAACTGGGCATTAGGCGAGGCTTTAATTTTAGTTATCAGGCAGATTTACGTAATATACCTACAATGATACAGCTCAAGAAACGACAAGCCTTTTTTGAGCTATATGCAGCAAAAATTGCCCAGGTTCAACGGGCAAAACTGGCTCAAAATGAACAATATGACTATGACCATTTTGCCTACGAGCTTAAAAAAAATCGTGAAGAACTCGATCTTCAACTGGCCTTTATCAGACAATATAAAAATCAACCAATCCCTGATCAAGGATTAAGTTTTTTACCCAAAACTTGGTATTCGTTATATGTAAAACGTATGACAACCGCCGAAATAAGCCCTGAGGCAATCATGGAGTTTGGCAAAAAAGAAGTAGCAAGAGTAAAAAGTAATATCAGAAGAATACAGGCAAAAGCAGGGTATGAGGGAAGGGATCAAGCTTTTTATCAATACTTGCAAAGCCCACAGTTTCAGCTAACCAACTTAGATACCATTTTGGCAAGGTATGCCCGCATTGATCGTACTGTGCGACAACACCTCCATAAGGTTTTTGCCTTTACTGCCCCACCCAAGGTAAAAATAAGCCCTATACCCAACGCAAACTATGATACACCTCCAGGGTATTTGCAACCTAACCAAGTAAGCGGCAATACCTTTTTTTTCAAGTTTTACCAAAATAAACACAATTGGCGGGGAATGGATTTTTTGTATATTCATGAAGCTTTGCCAGGGCATAGTTATCATTTCGACTGGGAAAATCTTCATCTTAAAAATCGCCCTGCTTTTCATAGCCTTATTTCATACCCTGGCTATTTTGAAGGCTGGGCAGCCTATTGCGAAAACTTTGGCAAAGAGCTAGGCTTGTACCAAAACATTTACACTGAGTTTGGTAAATGGTCTTGGGACCTTGTTCGTTCGGTTAGAGTGGTACTGGATGCAGGCATTCATGCCAAGGGATGGAGCAAGCAGCAAGCACTGACGTATTGGCAAAAGCACTTGCCATTTAGAATGGACATAGCCCAACGTGAAGTAGATCGAGTGATGCGTTGGCCAGCTCAGGTATTAAGCTATAAACTAGGAGAAGCCAAGCTTTTGGAATTGAAACGGAAGTGTGAAAAAGCATTAGGAGCCAGTTTTGACATTAAGAAGTTTCATTCATTGGTGTTAAGCAAAGGACAAATACCTTTGCAGTTAATGGAAACAATGGTCAATGACTTTATTAAAAAATACCAAGCCTACCGTCAATCGCCTGACAAAGATTGATACTTTCTGTTTATTTTTTTGGAAATATTAACCACACCTCAAGCCTCTTGAAAAGGTTGTTCGTGTTTATCCTTTGCATACCATTTTATTTAGCTAAATGTCCTTCTTAAGTAGTATTTTTCGGTTAATTTTTATGAAAAAAGTAAAAAATACCAAGATTTATTACCTCAAGCCATTTACCTTTTAAAGGTTCTTTATATTTACGTTCAACAATTTGTTCTTATTAAATATCACCTGGTAAAACGTCTGCTATATGCACTATTTCCAACGCCTACTGTATATCAGTATAGTACTGGTATGCGCCATGAGTTTAGCCCAAGCCCAACTCATCCCTGCTCCACAACTTGCAAAAGACATCCCTGCTGATGCTCAAGAGTTTGCTATAGGATCATGTGACATCAACTTTGCTGTTAGCTCTGATTTTAGCAACTCAGCCGTTGGCACCACGGCTCCTTGTGCGGGCTTTGCTCTAGGAACCATCCAAGAAGATGCCTGGGCTAAGTTTACCACTCCTACTACTGGCGGTAACTTTGTAATAAGATATACCAATACTACTGAAGATGCTGTAGTATTGGTGTATGATGATAATGCCGGAACGCCCAACACACTTATGGGATGCCAAAACAACATTCCTGGTACTGGAACCGAGTCGTTGGAGCTTAACCTTACCGCCAATACTGTCTATTGGGTTCGAATACTAAATATAGGTGCCAATGAAGGAATGAATGGGAAATTATGCTTGTTTCGCCAACACCGCAACGACACCCAGGCTGCTGCATCTACCGCCCCTTCTTTGCCTATAGGCTCTTGCAATGTACAATTTGATATTGATGGTAATAACAGTGGTTTTGGTGATGTAGGCATAGGTTGTACAAGTATTCAACCCTCAGTTACCAATAACCGTGATGGTTGGGTAAAAATTGATGCTACAGTAGGACAAAATATTGCAGTAGAGTACCAAAGCGACAATGGGTCTAATTATCCAGGAATTGTGATATATTATGACAATAGCGGACTACAACTAGATATAGATGGTGTGACAGCTGGTGACCAAACCGCTTGTTATGATGGTTTACCTCCTACCTCTTCGTTTGCCAAGGTAGACTTTACTGCAGCCCAAACAGGTACTTACTACATACGCATACTCAATATGGCAAATGCCAATATCATGGAAGGTTCATTGTGTGTATACGAAAACACGGTAAAAGCCCATGCGACTGCTTGTAGTGCCGAAGCCACCAAGTTGGTAAATGGTGATTGTAATGTGCAATTTAATGTATATGGTGGAGCTTTTAATAATAACCTGGGAGCGCCTACTGTAAGCTGTGCAGCTCCGCCGGGTATACCATCAGAGGCTTGGGCGTCATTTGATGGTACTGCAGGCAATACTTATACTATTTTGTATGACAATGATAATAACGATGCGAGCGAAGCCATTGATGTAGCATTGGTGGTTTATAGAGCCAATGGCACAGCTTGTGGAGCCCCTGCGTCGCTCACCGAAGTAGTTTGCCGTAACAAAATCAACGAAGGTACCGAAGTAATAGAGTTTAACGCTCCCAATACTGATACTTACTATATTCGAGTAGTCAATGTGAGCGACCCCACCACCAGTAATACTGTTTTTGGTAGTTTATGTTTTTATGAAGGCACCACAGTGCGTGACGATCTGTGTACTTCGTCATCTGCAGTAGGTGTAGGTACTTGTGGGCTTGCTTTCAATATTACTGACAAATACATCAACAATGAAGGACGTAATGCCCCCAGTGCCTGTAGTGGTACCACCGTAAGTGCATCTACTTCAAGCTACCGCGATGGCTGGATGAATTTTGTAGCTTTGACCGACCGTACTCGGATAGAGTACAACGAGACTGGTAGCCAAGACGCAGTATTGGCTATTTATACTGGCGACTGTAACGCATTATCGTTGGTGAGTTGTGTAAACGCGGTAACTGATGGCATAGAAGCCATTGAAATTAATACTAATCCTAATCAGGTATATTTTATTCGGGTAATTAACATTACCAACAGTGGTAACATGAACGGAGATCTTTGTATTACCAATGTATTGGTAGATGATGCTTGTAGTGGTTCTTCTATTAGGGAAATATTGGTGGGGTCTTGTAACCAAAAAGTAAGTATTGCTGCTACAACAGATGCAGGCGCAGGAGATGCGTCTGGCATGGGCGTACAAGGTTGTGGAAGTCCTACACCTGCCAAAGATGTATGGTTTAAATTTACTGGAAACGGAGGGGATATTACTATTCAGTATGAAAACCAGGAAAATACCAGTAACCCCCTGATTGAGGTATACTATAATGTATCTTCGGTTAATTGTCCAGTACCATCTAATATTGGTGCTTTTACCCCATTCTGTGCCAATGATTGTAATACCAGTGCTATACAAACCGAAACTGTAACGATACCCACTACCGTAAACGGACGTACTTATTTTGCGCGTATTGTAAACTTGGATGAAACCGCTATGACTGGCTTGGTTTGCATATTCAACAGCAGTGATGTACCTCAAACTGGCACCCCAGTAGACAGGAGCCCTTCCAATGCTTGTACAGCTGCCAACACTATTCAAGTGGGCGATTGTGGGATGCGTTTTAATATTCCTGTAAGTACTGGCATTTGTGCAACACCTTCAGTGTCACACTTCGATAATTCAGGTACATCGCTTGGAACTTGTGCTCCTGCCCACCCGATAGGCACACCTACTGCCGATGGTTGGGTTAAATTTACGGCTACTGCCGGGCAAGACTACACTGTAACTTATGATAATAACAATCAATTACTGACCCCTTCTAATGATATAGCATTGGCTGTATACGATGGTAGTGGTGTAGCCTGTGGCAGTTTTACGGCTACCCAATTCATAGCTTGTGTCAACGATGTCAATGGGGTGGGCTTAGAGCAGTTAAAGTTTACTGCACCATCTACTGGAGATGTATACATAAGGGTAATGAATGTATCAGGGAATAATACCACTACCTATGGTAAACTGTGTTTATTTAGTGGTGACAGTAGAGCAGTAGATGCGTGCAACCTCGCTACAACTCCTACATTTACATTAGGCGAAGTAGACATTCCATTTAATATCTCAGATGATTTTACCCTACAAACTACTCCTTCGGCTGGGGTAGCAAACTGTGTGTTTACCAGTGGTAACAACCGCGCCCGTAAAGATGGTTGGGCATCGTTCGACTCTGGGGCTACAGCTGATACCATCAGTGTGGTATACAACAACGACGATGGCGACTCGGTAATAGAGCTTGATCCTGACGTAAACAATGCTGCTTTGGTAGTATATGAAGTGCCTCAAACCGACCCGGCACCTTGTACCAATATGGTAAGGGTGGGGTGTGCCAACGTAGTAGGCGAGGGAAGCGAAACCCTTACTTTTATAGCCAAACCTAATCACCGATACTTTGTCCGGGTCATTAGCACACGTTTTACAAGTACTATGCAGGGCAAACTGAGCATATTTGTATATAGTAGTTGTAACCTGGGAGATGAGCAAGTCAGAGATGGAGATTTCACTAATTTCCCTAAAAACTCTATCGATTTAGGAACCACCTTTACTTACACTGCTGCCAACCTAAAGGCTGTTCAGGAAAAGCATGTATTTGCTACCCAATACGGTTATCGCCAACATACAGGTCATAGCGGCGAAATGGGCGGTCCCTCGCATTATGGTGTAGCAAGTAGTGCTCGACGTTTATTTGAGCCATTCTTCTCTTATGGCTACCGTTACAATGGGTGGGGGGCAGCTTATGATGCATATTGTAACAATGGAAGCCCTGGACATGGTACTGATGCTTGCCCAAAAACTACTGCGCCGCCAGAAAGTAACAACGACGCCAACTTTTTTGTCACAGACGGGTTAAGCGATCGGGCAAAAATATGGTGTCAAACCATACCCATGGCTGCAGGAACCAATCGCTATTATGTATTTTCGGGTTGGTTCAATAGTTTGATTCCAAGTAACCGTAGTAACCTGGATGACCCTCAAATACGCATTACAGTATGTGAAGGTAAAGGGTTGTATAATCCAGCGCTTACGGCTACTGCCAACGAAGCTGCCGGAAACTTATCTGGGGTAACGCTTACCAGTGCACAAGCTACTAGTGCTGGCATGTATACATTATCGGGTACTGAGTCTACCGCTGATGTAATGCACCGCCCTGTTCATCCTGGGGTTACTTGGGATAAAGGTAATCCTATTTCAGCTTATGGAGCTGCCAGAGCTTGTAACCCAGGTAATTTGAAAGTAATTAACTCAGATGTGTTTTTACCTGAATCTCCTGACAACTGGGTAGCCATGCAATGTATTTACCAAGTACCCGATGATGTTACTCATGTCAATTTATGTCTGGAAAACATTTCTTCTACACAAAACGGTAACGATTTTGGCATTGATTTGCTATCATTTCGTCAATGCCTCAATGGTGCTGCTATAGCCAATACACTGAATCGTATTAGTTGTGAACTAGGCAACGATCCTACAGTCTTGGGGATTCCATTGACTGTACAAATGCTGCATTTTGATGGTAAACTGAGAAAAAATAAAGTGTTTTTGAACTGGCTCACCAGTAGCGAAACCAACCTGAGAGAGTATGAAGTTCAAAGAGCGGTATCAGGTGGTAAGTTTAGAACAATAGCTACAGTAACAGCTAAAGGAAACCCTGATACGCCTGCTTTGTATGATTTTATAGATAACGACTTACCAGTGGGCGAAGAGTTTGTCTATTATCGTTTAAACGCCATTAATCAAGATGGTACCCATGGATATAGCCCAATGGTGGAAATTAACATCAACACTATTAACAAATTGAACCTGAAGTTATCGCCTAACCCAACTGTGGCAGGCAAAGACATACAACTCACGTTTAATGCGCCAAAGGCTGGTACTGCTACCTTGAATATAAGCAATATGATGGGAGTAAGGCTGACCACACAAAGTATACAAACCAGGGCAGCAAAAAATGTACTTACACTGGATACCACTGGTTTAAAAGCAGGGGTATACATAGTACAAGTGGTCATGGGAGAAGTAAGAGAAGCTAAAAAAATAATAGTGCAGCACTAATCTATAACTGCCAAATAAGAAGCCGGAATTGATTAACTCAATTCCGGCTTTTTTTGTATAGAATACTTTTGGTTATGACTTTACTTTGATAGAGAGGGCAAAAAAGGCAAATTCATCTCCCATGTTTTTGATACTTGCTTCTATTTCATCCGATACCAACGCTATTTGTACCAAACCAATGCCTGCCCCCCGGCTTTCTTCCTCTGAAGGAGCATCGCGTAACTCACGTTTGTATGCGCGCAATGCTTCCCGGTCTAATGATTGAATAGCATCAAATTTTTTCAGCAAAGAGTTGATTGATTTTCGTATAATCAGGTTACCAGACAATATTTTGATGTGGTCTTTTAGTTCTACTACTACGATTGTACCCACCTTATCTTTGTTGCCAAAGTGATTGACTTCTTTAGAGTAAAAAAGGATATTTTGAGTCACTTCCATAAAAATACTAAATACTTTTTTACTCACTTTCTTGTTATCCTGCAGTTTTTGCCTTACATCTTTTCCAAACTCAGACAACAAGACATTGGTAATAGGGCCTTTGTAAGATAAAATAACCCTTTCTTTACTTAAAAGGCTGTAATGATTAAAAAAATCAAAGTTTTCTTGGTTAGATGAGGTTAAAGTATCAGCCATTGTCATGCTTTCGTCAAATTTAGTTGTTATATTGTTGAAATGGGTAACTAGTGTTGTCTTAGTAAGATACACTTTATTTTGTGAAATATAAAAAAAGCTGGATTTTATTAGGTAAAACAAATTATGGGACAGGTATGTCAACATAAACGATATAAAAATAAAGGATAACCTTTAAGGATAAAAGTAAGTTATCATCACATGATTGAAGTAAAAGTAAACAGTACATTGTATTTTAAATACACTAACCTATCTCAATACAAGCGCCTCATCCAATTTGTATCTACTCGCAAAGGAGGGGTAAGTAATGATCCTGGCAAAGGTTTGAATGTGGGTTTTCATATACATGATGCACCAGAAAATGTAATTAAAAATCGTGAAATTCTTGCTACAGCCCTGAACATATCTCCACAGTCTTTCTGTTTTCTTCACCAAGTACATAGTAATAAAGCGGCAGTAGTAAGCACAAAAGACCGAGGGCGAGGCACTACCACCTATGAGGATAGTATAGCTGATACAGATGCGTTAGTGACGAACATACCGGGTATATGTCTCAATGTATTGAGTGCTGATTGTGTGGGGATATTGTTTTATGATCCCGTAAAAAAAGCTATAGGTGCTGCACACTCTGGGTGGAAAGGAACAGTAAAAAAGATTGCTGCCCAAACTATTCAGTGTATGCATGAACAATTTGGCTCTGAGCCTAAAGACATACTGGTGGGTTTGGGTGCAGGCATCAGCCCTGAAGTATATGAGGTAGGCGAAGTAGTAGTAGAAGCAGTACAAGCAGCTTTTGGTACTACAGATGGAATGATCAGCCATCATGCTATGACAGGAAAAGCACATTTTGACCTTTGGGCAGCGATAAAGCGTACCTTAACTGAGGCTGGAGTACCTGCTGATAATATAGAATGTGACCAGCTTTGCACTTACCGCCATCCAGCATTGTTTTTTTCTTACCGTCGAGATCAGGGTAAAACGGGTAGGTTTGTTTCGGGAATCATGTTACAGGAAGAATAAAAAAAGATTGGAGCCTCTTATGAAACCCCAACCTTTATCTAAATATCAAAATCTGTCCGCAGTTTGATTTATATATGCTTATCGCCCAAACTGATCAAATGTAAAAGTAATGTAATACATTCCTCCAATAGCTGCGGCACCCAACGCCTGAGTATAGTATTGGTTGAAAATATTAGAACCACCAATTTTGGCCGTAAACCCTTGGCGCACCTTATAAGTCAATTGAGCATCAAACGTATTGAATGTGCCTATTGTACCTGTAATATTTTGCCCGCTTAGAGCAAACAAATAGTTAAATTCGCTTTGCCATCTCCAGGCCAGGTTAAACCCTAACTTCTTGGTTAACTTACGATTACCAAACGAAATGTTCACTTTATGCTCTGGGGTGTTAAAATTTGGCACAAAACCCACGGGCAATTCATCAATCAACGTAGTCCAGGTATAATTGGCGCTTGCGGTAAAACCTTTGCCAAAGGTATAGTTTGTACCGAAAGTAGCTCCCTGAGTACTAAATGTTCCTGGTAAGTTTTCGTAAAAAGCATAAATCACCCCATCAGAAGCCAACACCCCTCTGGACAAATCTAACCCAATAAAGTTGGTATAAGTATTTCGGTTGTAGCTTGCATCTACAAACAATGCAGGGGTGAGCATACCTTTATAACCAAACTCCATAGAAGTAACTTGTTCTGGTTTTACAAAAGGTATAGTAATAGGCTCGCCTGTGGCACTAAAGGTGTTCACATCAAACCTGGTTCCGGTATGAGCAGCATCCAAGAAACCTTCTCTACCCCCAGCAAGCACTAATACTCCGGGTACTATAGGAAAAAATATAGATTGCTCCTGAAAAACTGGGTTCTTAAAACCTGTTTGGTAAGAGGCACGGAAGTTATGCTGTTTGGTAGGGCTAAACACCAAAGAGGCCCTGGGAGTTACCAGCCCATCAAAGAATTCACTCTTGTCATAACGTCCAGAAGCTACTACTTTCAGTTTTTCATCAAGAAATGATTTAGTAATTTGAATATAACCACCTATGTCATAATAACTTACTGGCCCTTTGCCTGGAGCATCGTCAAAGATGGTTCCGTTAGATTCTACTTGAAAACGACGATAACTAGCGCCTACGGTTACCCCTACCACATCATTAAACAATGACGTAAAGTCATACTGCCCTTCTACATGACTAATGCGTCCTTCTTCTATAAAAGCTCCTCCACCTTCGGCGGGTATTTTATTTTTGATGGTTTCAAATTCAGGCGAGTTCATTGTCAGCCGTCCTTTATCAGCGGCGGCACGCGCCAATGCGTGGTTTCCACCGTTGCTGTTGTAAGCCGTAGTGTAGTCGGTCAGCCAGGTCGTATTATCTTTACTTTGGTTTTGCAATAAGGTAGCAGCTGTATTTAAATCATAAGAGCCATTACCCGCTCTTTGGTCCATATTATAAGCCCGTAAGAAAAAATTACTCCCCTTTAATTCCAGCTTGTTGATCACAAACTGAGGACGGTAACTATAGCGGTTCCCCCCGCTCAATATTCCGTTCCCCTCAGCATACTTCACCATATAAGACGCTTCAATCTTATCTGTAATACGGTAGTAAAGCGTGGCATCCGCCCTGAGGTTTTGCACGTCATAGTTGGTAAGCTCTGATTCTTTGTAACCAGTACGGTGAATATTCAGTCCCCCTACTTGCCCAATAGCCGCCTCATCACCGTAGGTATTGATTGCATTCCCATTGATGGAGGTTTCGTTGCTGCTGCTTACTGCAAACAATCTGTCATTGTTCAATGCAAGCAAACGTTGGTCGTCAGCTGCCCAGTCTCTGGCTTTTAGGTAAGAAAAGTTTACCTTGACGGCGAATTTATTGGATAATTTTTTGCCATAACGCAACGCAATTTCAGAATAAGGCGAGGCTTCTTCGTCTACTGTGGTCGTATTTACATTATTGAAGCCTTGCTTCATCTGCACCGTAAGTCCTTCGTAAAAGAAAGGGTTTTTACTGGTCATGTTCATTACTCCATTAAAAGCATTGGGCCCATACAGAGCAGATGCAGCCCCAGGCTGAATCTCAACACTCTCTACGTCTATGTCGTGGATACCCGCGATGTTTCCAAAAGGAATACTCAAAGCAGGGCTTTGCATGTCCATCCCATCGAAACGTTGCACAAAACGAGTTTGGTAAGGACCCCCAAAACCACGGGCGTTAACCATTTTGATCAACATTCCACTAGGCACCAAGTCTACCCCTTTCATATTGGCCAGTCCATCATAGAAATTGTCAGCGGGAGTGTTTTGTATATCCAGAATATCCATTTTTTCAATAGATACTGGCGATTGCAAAATGCTTTCTTCTACCCTCGAGGCAGTTACTACTACCTGCATAGTAACAGATATTTGATCCTTAAGGGTAATGTCCAGGTTTTGACTACTGCTGGAGACGTCAATTACCTTGGTCTCGTAGCCTACACCAGAAACTTGAACCTTGAATGGTGGAGCAGCATTGGTAGTAAAGGTAAACTTTCCGTCTAAGTCGGTAGCAGCACCCGTTACAGTACCTTTTACAATGACATTGATACCAACAAGACCTTCGCCTTTTGCATCTTTGACTGTACCTGATACAGTAGTTTGGGCAAAACTGGCAAAACTTACAAGTGTAAAAAATAGAAGTAGTACAGCTGTAGTTTTATTGAATATGCGCTTCATAAAATATTGAATTTAACAAGTATATAATAATAAACCATTTTTAGTTACATCAATTGTTCGAGATAATTTGCAAAGAGGTATAATTTGCCGGATTGTTCACACTGCTAGTCTAACCTTGTCTCAATAACCCTAATTTGGCACATGCATAGTGCTGGCAAATTGTTTTTTCAAAAATATGAAACACTTGTGGGGAATCACTCGTTAAACATGCCTTTTTCGCATATTTTAGAGTGTATAATCGCAATATCTGGTCTCCTGGTGTCAATAATAAACAAATATTGTTCTAAATTCACATTTTAGAGAATTTTATTTATCTATAAAAATATTGTTTTTGATAGTGAAAACATAAAGTTTACTTTACCAATAGTCATTCAGTCAATATACACTCTGAGGGGTAAGCGTAGAACACCCAGGTAAAATGCCAAATGTTATTGCTGTCACTGTTGGCGTTAAAAAGGCAAACTGAATGGTTTATAAAACAAACTTTCAAATGAGAGTTAAAAAAAGGAAAGGTTTTATGGGGCATTAATATTGGTGAGCAAAACAAGTAGGGGTAAGCTTATTTAAAAACTAAAAAAACAAGGGTTCAAAAACCTTGGTAGAAATTAGAACCCTTGTTGGTGGGGAAACTCTTGTAGTATTAAATATACCTATCGCCCAAACTGGTCAAACGTAAAAGTAATGTAATACATTCCTCCAATAGCTGCGGCACCCAATGCCTGGGTATAGTATTGGTTGAAAATATTAGAACCACCAATTTTAGCCGTAAACCCTTGGCGCACCTTATAAGTCAATTGGGCATCAAACGTGTTGAATGTGCCTATTTTACCTGTGATTGTTTGCCCACTTAGGTTAAATAAGTAGTCAAATTCACTTTGCCATCTCCAGGCTAGGTTAAACCCTAACTTATCCGTCAGTTTACGGTTACCAAACGAAACATTCACTTTATGCTCTGGGGTGTTAAAACTGGGAGCAAAGCCCACCGGTAACTCATCAACCAATGTAGTCCAGGTATAATTAGCACTAGCGGTAAAACCTTTGCCAAAGGTATAGTTTGTACCGAAAGTAGCTCCCTGAGTACTAAATGTTCTTGGTAGGTTTTCATAAAAAACATAAATTACTCCATCAGACGCCAACACTCCTCTGGATAAGTCTAAGCCAATAAAGTTGGTATAAGTATTTCGGTTATAACTTGCATCTACAAACAAGGCAGGGGTGAGCATCCCCTTATAGCCAAACTCAATAGAGGTGACTTCTTCTGGATTTACAAAAGGAACAGTAATAGGCTCACCCGTGGCACTAAATGTGTTCACATCAAACCTGGTTCCGGTATGGGCAGCATCTTGAAAACCTTGTCTACCCCCGGCAAGTACCAATACTCCAGGTACTACAGGGAAAAAGATGGATTGTTCCTGAAAAATAGGGTTTTTAAAACCTGTTTGGTAAGAGGCGCGGAAGTTATGCTGTTTGGTAGGGCTAAACACCAAAGAGGCTCTGGGAGTTACCAGCCCATCAAAGAATTCACTCTTGTCGTAACGTCCAGAAGCCATTACCTTTAACTTATTGTCAAGAAACGACTTGGTTACTTGAATATACCCACCTATGTCATAATAACTTACTGGTCCTTTGCCCGGAGCATCGTCAAAGATGGTTCCATTAGATTCTACCTGAAAACGACGGTAACTGGCGCCTACGGTTACCCCTACCACATCGTTAAATAATGAGGTGAAATCATATTGTCCTTCTACATGACTAATACGTCCTTCTTCTATAAAAGCTCCTCCACCTTCAGCAGGTATTTTATTTTTGATGGTTTCAAACTCAGGTGAGCTCATTGTCAGCCGCCCTTTATCAGCGGCGGCACGCGCCAATGCGTGGTTTCCACCATTGCTGTTATAAGCCGTAGTGTAATCGGTAAGCCAGGTAGTATTGTCTTTACTTTGGTTTTGCAATAAGGTAGCAGCTGTACTTAAGTCATAAGAGCCTCTTCCCATTCGTTGATCCATGTTGTAAGCTCGTAAGAAAAAATTACTTCCTTTTAACTCCAGCTTATTAATTACAAACTGAGGACGGTAACTGTAACGGTTACCTCCACTCAATACCCCATTACCATCGGCATACTTCACCATATAAGATGCTTCAATCTTATCGGTAATGCGGTAGTAAAGCGTAGCGTCAGCTCTGATGTTCTGTATGGCATAATCGGTAAGTTCAGACTCTTTATAACCAGTACGGTGAATATTTACACCACCTACTTGTCCAATGGCTGCTTCATCGCCGTAGGTGTTGATTGCATTCCCATTGATGGGTGTTTCGTTGCTGCTGCTTACTGCAAATAATCTGTCATTGTTCAATGCAAGCAAACGTTGGTCATTGGCTGCCCAGTCTCTGGCTTTTAGGTAAGAAAAGTTTACCTTGACGGCGAATTTATTGGATAATTTTTTACCATAACGCAACGCAATTTCAGAGTAAGGAGTAGCTTCTTCGTCTACTGTGGTCGTATTTACATTATTAAAGCCTTGCTTCATCTGCACCGTAAGTCCTTCGTAAAAGAAAGGGTTTTTACTGGTCATGTTCATTACTCCATTAAAAGCATTGGGTCCATACAGAGCAGACGCCGCTCCAGGCTGAATCTCAACACTTTCTACGTCTATATCGTGAATGCCTGCGATGTTTCCAAAAGGAATACTCAAAGAAGGGGTTTGCATATCCATCCCATCGAAACGTTGTACGAAACGGGTTTGGTAAGGACCACCAAAACCACGGGCGTTGACCATTTTGATCAACATTCCACTAGGCACCAAATCTACCCCTTTCATATTGGCCAATCCATCATAGAAATTGTCAGCGGGAGTATTTTTTATATCCAGGATATCCATTTTTTCAATAGATACTGGCGATTGCAAAATGCTTTCTTCTACCCTTGAGGCTGTCACTACTACCTGCATAGTAACAGATATTTCTTCTTTAAGGGTAATATTCAGGTTTTGACTACTGTTAGAGACATCTATTATTTGAGTTTCGTAGCCTACACCAGAAACTTGAACCTTGAACGGTGGAGCAGTATTGGTAGTAAAGGTAAACTTTCCGTCTAAGTCGGTAGCAGCACCCGTTACAGTACCTTTTACAATTACATTGATACCAACGAGTCCTTCACCGTTTGCATCTTTGACTGTACCTGATACAGTGGTTTGGGCAAAACTGGTAAAACTTACAAGTGTGAAAGATAAAAATAGCACACCTGTAATTTTATTGAATATGTGCTTCATAAAATATTGAGTTTAACAAGTATATAATAAAAAACCATTTTTAATTACATCTAGTATTCGAGATAATTTGCAAAGAGGTATAAGTTGCCGGATTGTTCACACTGCTAGTCTGACCTTGTCTCAATAACCTTAATTCGGCACAGGCATAGTACTGGTAAGCTGTTTTTTCAAAAAGATGAAACATTTATGAAGGATCACTCGTTAAATATGCGCTTTTCGCATATCTTAGAGTATTTAATCGCAATATCTAGTCTTATTTTGTCAATAATAAACAATTATTATTCTAAATTCACATTTTAGAGAATATTATTTAAACCTTATTAATGCTTTTCTTTCATAAAAACTTACATCTTTTTACCTCCCTTTATTATTCGTTAAGCACGGCTGAACGAGCATTTTCACCTCTCCCAAAAGTGCAACACATTACTTCATTTTTATTCAGGGAATAACACTTGTGCTTTATATATATTATTGTACTTTTTTTATGTTAAATTTATATTTTGAAGCAAAAAATTACATACTACTACAGATTTTATTCAGAATTGTCCTATAAATTTATTCTCTAACTTCTGACGTGAAAAAATGAAAATTTTAATAGTGGAAGATGAGCAACAACTTACTGCAGCTTTGGTGAGTTACCTCAAAAATGAAGGATATGTATGTGAGAGTGTATTGAACTTTGAGCAAGCAACTGAGAAGGTTCACCTGTATGATTATGACATCGTGATTCTGGACATTGGCTTGCCCGACGGCAACGGTTTGGACCTGCTTAAACTCTTGAAAAAGTTACGTTCTCAGGCAGGAGTGCTCATTATTTCTGCTAAGAATTCGTTGGATGATAAGTTGGCTGGATTAGATTTGGGGGCAGACGATTACATTACCAAACCTTTTCATCTGGCTGAACTCAACGCCCGTATCAAATCTATATTACGCCGTAGAAACTTTGAAGGTAACCATGAAGTGATATTTCAAGAGATCAGGGTAAATACTGACAAGTTTGAAACGCTGGTAAATGAACAATTGGTAGTGCTTACTCAAAAAGAGCAAGAATTATTATTGTATTTTATTAGTAATAAAAACCGGGTGCTTACTAAAGAGTCGATAGCAGAACATTTATGGGGCGACCACATGGATATGGCTGATTCTTTTGACTTTATCTATACACATATCAAAAATCTACGCCGTAAAATCGCTCAAAAAGGAGGCAAAAACTATTTACAGACAGTGTATGGCATTGGGTACAAGTTTACCTGTATTTGATTAACCCAAGTGACCATACACAAGATATACTCACCAATGAAATTACTCACTAAAACTACGATTTATTATGTACTGATTGCCACGCTTGTATTTGGAGTGGGGGGCACTGTTACCTATTACACAGTTTTATCGCTTATCAATGAAGACATCAGTGAATATTTTGATCGGAAAGAATTGAATTATATGACTAAAATAGCTTCGGGAAGGTTTACTCCCCGTACTCATAAAGCTCACGGACATAGCCACCATAAGGGGGTAAAACACGATTACTTTCATCATCACTTCGAAGAAACCGACCAAAACCTCAAGTTATTTCACTATGGCAAAAGTCACAACATTTACCAATTTATTACACCGCCAGCCAAAATAACTTCTGAAATAAACGATACAACTTTGACAATGGGGGAGTGGCAGATCAGTGTGAGGCGTAAATGTGTGGTGCGAAAAGTGAAAAATGCCTACTATAAAATATGTATCTATAAATCTTTAGAAGAAGCTGACGACGAAATAGAAGCTGTCATTGGCACTGTGGTTTACTTATTTGTATCGTTACTTATAGTAATGTTGGTCGCAAATTATTATTTATCACGTCGTTTGTTGCAGCCTTTTCATCAAACACTTGGTGCTATCAAGGGTTTTAGGGTAACCAATGCTGTCCCTCTTGAGCTTCAACGGTCAAATATTCTTGAGTTTGAGGAGTTGAACACTCTAGTACTTGATATGACCGATAAAATAAGGGATGATTACCGAAATTTGAAAGAGTTTACCGAAAATGCTTCCCACGAGATACAAACCCCCCTGGCAATTATCAAATCCAAAATAGAACTTTTGATCCAGTCATCGCTGAATGATGAGCAAATGCAACATCTGCAATCTATTTATGAGGTGTCTAACCGACTGTCGAAAATAAACAAGGCATTATTGTTATTGGCTAAAATAGAAAACCAGCAATTTCAGCAAACCCATACCATTGATTTGAGCGAATTGGTAACAAAGCACCTGCAAAACTTTCAGGAGTTGATAGAAATGAAAAATATTTGTTTGAAAACCGACTTGCAAACAAGTGCTCAAATTAGTTTTAACCCAGTATTGGCCGATGTACTCATTTCTAACTTGTTGAGCAACGCCATTAGGCATAATTATCAAGGAGGGGAAATTATAGTAGGCCTGGCACACAATGTACTGAAGATAAATAACACTGGCACAACAGACGGTATCAAGGGTGAGGCAATGTTTGAACGCTTTAAAAAAGGGAATAACGCTAACAACTCGGTGGGTCTGGGGTTATCCATTGTAAAAAAAATATGTGATACCAATCAAATAGACATTGTGCATTTGTACAAGGCGAGCGTGCATGAGTTCCAAATCACGTTTTAGCACTTGAATTTGTTTTTAACAAACCAATATCACACTTTTCTTCAAGAGTTGTGCAACTTAATAGTGGGCAACCACATCTATACTATAAGCACCTTCTACAGTTACTACAAGAACTCGTCTTTTACCCAGGGATTCTACAAACAATATATTTGACCCTTTGTAATACTCTTTTTTGTGTAGCCCTACCCTCAATATAAAAAACAGGATGCAAGCATTTTATGCATTAAAAAAGTGAGCCAACAAGGTAAAAGTGGTCATTTTTACTTACATCCTAAAAGTCAACGCGAGTTCAAAGTCTAAATCTTTACATTTTTGTTATATTAAAAATATTTTGATCATCTATTCATTCAGATACTGTCTACCGTGAAGATAACCAAAGCAATTTTTTGTATCATTATTGGGTTTTTGGGTACAGTTACTGCCCAAACACTGCCCAACGATTCCTGGCAAAAAACGCAAGCCAAGGGCAAAGGTACAATCACTGTACTGTGGCACGACACCAAACCCTTTCATTATTATGATGAAGCAGGCAAGCATACTGGCATCGATCATGACCTGATGGTAGCGATGACACGTTTTGTTGAAGCCAAATACAAGGTAAAACTTGACATACACTGGCACAAAGCCCAAACCTATGCCGAATTTTATAACAATATAAAGGATGGAAGTGGAGGCATATTTGGAGCTGCGGCATTCTCAATTACTCCTGAGCGTAAAAAAGTCATGCGTTTTTCGCCAACTTATATGCCCGATATTGAAATTATTGTGTCACACCCTGAGTTGCCCACTTTTAACAGCATAGGGGAGTTGATCAACTCTCCTGATTTTACAAAGTATACGGCTGTTTCGGTCAAAAATACCACCTTTGACAAAAGCCTTGTAGCCCTCAAAAACAAGTTAGCCCCCAACTTGTCAGTAAAGTATGTGACCAATACCCACGAGATTGTTCAAACGATCAACCAAAACCCCTATCACTTTGGCTACATACATTTGCCCATATATGCCTTGGCGCTAAAAAATGGCTTACGTCTGAAACGCCAAAAACTTTTACAGATTCAACGGGAAGGGTATGCAGTGATGTATCCACTAAAAAGTGACTGGGAAAAGGTGATAGATGAATTTTTTAATAGTGCTGAGTTTAAACCCTTGATTAACAAGATTACCAAACAACATGTAGGCGCGCAGGTAAAAGACCTGATATGGGATGTATCGGCAAAAAACAATAAAGAACTTGCTTTGCTTACCAAAGAAAATGAGCTGCAAAGCCTACGCCTAAAGAAAAATCAACTAGAGATAGAACAAAGCAAACTGCGTTTAGAACGACAGGCTTTTTACCAGGTAATGCTCATTGTAGGGGTGGTGATTATACTTATTCTGGGGGTCGTGCTTTATAGTCGTTATCAGATCAAGCAAAGAAGTAATCAAGCATTGCGGGACAAAAATACTGAAATAAAAAAACAGCGGGATGAAATAGAACTCATGCATACCGAGCTCAAGGATAGTATTTCGTATGCACAACAAATTCAACAGGCAATGATGCCTCACCAAACCCGGCTTACTCAGGCATTTCCCGAAAATTTTGTTATTTACCGCCCCAAGGAGATGCTCAGTGGCAATTTTTATTGGCTCAATGATCGACAAAACTTAAAACTACTTGCCGTAGCCGATTGTGCCGGACGTGGAGTACCAGGGGCTTTTCTTACAATGATGGGTACTTTGATGCTCAATCATGTGGTAAGAGAGAGTAAGCGTACCACCCCACAAGATGCACTCACGTTGATGGATAAACTAGTGCAGCGTACCTTGACTTCTGATGCGGCAAACCTGGCCATTGATATTTCGCTGTGTTGCATAGATTACCACAAAAAAATAATCAAATTTACAGGTGCTCATAGTTCACTTTTTATAGTAAATAATGGTAGGTTAAAACAAATTAAAGGAGATAAACATCCGGTAGGTAAAGGTTTGTACAATGCTCAAAACCCACTGACTATGAACTTGATTGAGTTTGAAGAGGGCGATGTACTGTATTTGTTAACCAATGGTTTTCAGAACCAACTTGGTGGGGATAATGGGCATAATAAAAAGTTCATGCTTCTCAGAATCAAAGATTTACTGGTAGAAATTAACAGTCAACCGTTGGAGGAACAAAAGCAACGTCTCGAAAATGAACTGGAAAAATGGCAAGGACAAAATGAACAAACGGACGATATTTTGATGTTGGGCGTACAGCTTTAGTTCAAGGTAAATTTTATAGGGATAGTAAACTTGGTCTTTACAGCTACTCCTCTTTGTTTGCCTGGTATCCACTTAGGCGCAGTTTTTAATACTCGTATTGCTTCTTCGTTACATCCTGCCCCAATGCCTTTCAATACTTTGAAGTGGGTAAGGTTGCCCTCTCTTGTCACGATAAACTCCACGAAAACTTTGCCCTCTATACCCAGTTGACGGGCTTGAGTGGGGTATGCAAGGTTTTTAATCAAGTGCTTATAAAATAAATGATACCCTCCTACAGGTTGGGGGTGCTGCTCGATAAAAAGTGTACAGCCAATGATTTGACTACCCCCACAACTTATCGGAGGATCAAGCGAGTCAATGGGAGGGACAGGTAAGTCGCATGATACAATGTCAATGTCCTTCACTTCCTCTATTGTCAACTCCTTGGTTGGTGTGGGTACAAAAGGCGTAGGTAAAAGCTTTTGTCCAAGATCTTCTTCAGACTCAAACTTCTGATATTTCTTTATTTTTTTTATCTGGTGGTTTATGGGTACAATTACTGGAGAATGCACCACAGGTGCGGGTAAAAGCTGTAGAGCAATAGCTTCAGTTTGATCAGAGGCGGTTATGTCAATAGGAGCTAGGGCTATTTGTATCTTCCATTCAAACGCCACTATAGTTACAAAACAAGCCAAGGTAAAACCTATAGAAAAAAACAGCCCCCCGTTTTCGGTAGGGCTGTTTATACTACGCGATTGCTTATTTATATCACTGGGTTTGTTCAGCTTATTTTCCATTGTTCAAAATAATATTGAGTGTTCAATCGTGTTTTTAGTGGTTGTTCAAACGCTTATTTTATGTATTACACTTTTACTGATTTTCGATTTTAACGCAAGCTAAACTTAATGGGTAGCGCACGACGCACTCGTACTGGATTGCCTCGTTGCTTGCCAGGGTTCCATTTAGGGGCAGCTTTCAATACTCGTACAGCCTCTTCGTCGCAACCCGAACCTATTCCCTTCAATACTTTAATGTCGGTAAGGCTACCATCTTTCTCTACCACAAACTGGATGTATACTTTGCCATCTACTCCCATTCGGCGTGCTTGAGGAGGATATTTTAGGTTTTTTTGCACATATTTATAAAACGCAGGATAACCACCTTTGGGAACTGCTTTCACCTCTGAGGTTAAAAATATGGTTACATCTGGTTTTTCTTCTTTGATTACCGGAGGGTCTGTTTTTTTGAGCAAAACTGGTGGAGCTGGAGGTAAAGAATCGATTGGCTCAAACACTATAGCTATTGTATCCAGTATATCATCATCGTGTACTTCTACTATTTCTGGTTGTTGGATCACTGCTGGAGGAGGCGGAGGTTTTACATCAGTGATAGGAATCTCTATCAATTCTTCAAAAGATTCATCTTCTGTAAATTCCACTTTTGTAATTTCTGCATACGATTTCCACTCAAAAGCTGAAATCACAAACAGACAAGTGATCACGAGCCCTATAGTGAAAAATAAACCTCTTTTGCGGGTCAAGTCTACTTGCGGGTTTTTTTTAGTTTCCATAGTGTTTAGTGTTTAAATACGGGTTAAAACTTAATGGGTAGTTAAGTAACTATTTTTTTAGTTGATATAATCAAAAAATAAACCCTTACCTTTTATCAAGTATAAGAGCTATTAGATTTGCTTACGATACAAATTAACTAAAAGTTTAATTGAAAAACTAATTTTTTAGTTATAAATATTGAAATAAGTAATTGTCAATTATTTATTCGCCCAATATTTAGCCAAGGATTTTGTCGGTATACAAAGGTTACTTACCAGGGTATTTAAACAATTGAGGGTTTACCTTTGCATTGGTTACAATATCGCTTTTTGTAAAATAAAGGGCTGAATACCCTGGTTTTTGCACGCGTTTTTTGTGAGAAAACCACCTACTGCCTACCTGCTTATAGTCATCATAATAGATGTATTGCCATAAATTTTTAGAACCTTTCTTTATTCCAAATTTTGTCTTGGTTATCCTCAACATCAATAGGTGGATATCAAAAAAAAGGTGTTCCACTGTTCCATTCTTTTGAATAGTCTTCAGTTGATGATACTCCTCACCTTTAACCTTAACAATCCCCATATACTTTATTTTGTGTCCCTTCTTCTTGTAGTCAAGATAATAAGGCTGTAAAGATGGGCGCACAATATTGTTTTTGAGAAGCACAGTTTTTTCATTGGCTTTTTTGTACCAAGAACGTTTGCCATCACTTACAGTAACGATGCCGCCAAAACCCTTGGTTGTTTGTCGCCAAGCATTTGGGTGCAAATGAGTTACTTGATACGTTGATCGGCTATGAAGCGTTACCAAGAATAGTTTATAAGTAATAGAGCGCAACTGCCGCCACTGGTCTTTGCCTCCAATAGCTTTGAAATGTGCCTCCAGAATATCGTCAGCAGTTTGTGCCTGAGCAAATTGGCTGACTCCTAAGAACAGCGAGGTAAATAAAAAGAGTTGAAATGTTTTTTTCATGGTGTGTATTAGAGTTTATATAACTTGTTAAGTTAAGGAACTTATTCTATATAAATTCTATTTTACAGATAAAGGTATAGCCATTCGATCAGTTACTTAGTAACGTGCTCAAAATAAGTTTTTAGTTTTTAGGATAAATACGCGCAACTGACTGAGGCATTTAGCTATCGGTTTTGCGCTCAAGGCAACATCCGGGGGATGTTGAGCCAGACCGTGGGACGGTACTACGGGCAATAAAAACTTACAGTCCCGGCGGAATTGCCGGGGTAACGAAAGACAGTAAAGCGAACCGCAGAACGAAGTTCAAGCTCAGCGAAGGTAATTTATTCTAAATCGGACAGCTTCATTTCTTATCGGGGTTATTGTTAAGGGCTACGCCCGAAATCCCGTTCACGGGGCGAACACGTTACTTAGCCCAAACAGGCAATACTCCTCGTTGAATGTCAAATACATAAGGCAATACAGTATTGGCAAGCAATGCCAACAGCAATACTGCAATAAGGTTGAGCCAAATACCTACTTTCACCATTTGTGATACTTTGATATGCCCACTGGCAAACACTATAGCATTGGGGGGAGTAGCCATAGGCAACATAAATGCACAACTAGAAGCTATGGTTACCGGAATGGTCATCCAGAGAGGGTTTTCGTTGAGCCCCACCGCTATACCCGCTACCACAGGCACCAGTACTGCCGTAAGCGCTACATTGCTCATAATCTCGGTCATAAACAACATCAAGGCGATAAGAATCAGAAAAATCATAGGAATACTCAATGAACCACTCACCACGCCTACTCCATCGCCTATCACCCCAATAATCCCTACTTTAGACAAGGCTGTAGCCAGGCTTAAGCCCCCACCAAAAAGAAGTAAAATCCCCCAGGGTAAACGCTCAGTATCTTTCCATTCCAGCACAAATACCCCCTTTTTATAATCTACCGGAGTTACAAACAATGCTACAGTAGCCACCATAGCAATGGTAGCATCGGTGAGTTTCCAGGCAGGAAAAGCGTTATTCAAGGCATTTTTGAAAATCCAAGCCAACGCAGTGGTTAGAAACAATGCCAAAACTATACGCTCGGCTTTACTTACTTTGCCTAATTTAGCAAGTTCATCTTTAATCACTTGTTGGGCACCTTCAAAATTTCCCAACCGATTGGGGTACAGTATTTTTACCAAAAACAAATAAGTAATCCCTAACAAAACCAACATCAACGGAAACCCAAAAGCCAACCACCGGGCAAAGTCTATAGTATAGCCAAACTTTTCGTTAAGTATACCCGCCAATACTGTGTTGGGTGGCGTGCCTATAATGGTAGCAATGCCGCCAATATTTGCTGCATAAGCAATCCCCAACATCATAGACAGTGAAAAATAACGAGTGCCTTTGCTCAAGGGTTGGTTAGGTGCTTTGCTACGCAAAATCTCAATAACAGATACACCAATGGGCAACATCATTACAGTAGTGGCAGTGTTGCTGATCCACATGCTTAAGGCAGCAGTGGCCAGCATAAAACCCAGAATAATACCGTTGGCGTTGGTTCCAGTGAGGCGCACAATATTCAGGGCAATGCGCAAGTGTAATTTCCACTTTTCGAGGGCAAGGGCTAACATAAAACCTCCCATAAACAAGAATATAATAGGGTTGGCATAAGAGGCAGCTGCTTCTTTGATGGGTAATACACCTGCCAGTGGAAACAATACGATGGGTAAGAGAGCCGTTACTGGCAAAGCAACTGCTTCAGTGACCCACCAAACGATCATCCAGGTGCCCACAGCCAAGGCATGAAAAGCAGGTACACCCAGAAATGGGGTTTCAGGTGTAACCCAGATAATGAGCAAAAAAAGTAAAGGGCCAGCAAAGAGTCCTAATTGTCGGCTTAAGGGAATGGCAGTATTCAAATCAGTTGGTTTTAAATGAAAGGTCAATTTGATATTTAAAACCGTGAAATACAAATTATCATAGTGCTATGTATATGCGCATAAATGTTTACTTCAGGTTGGTTTAGCTTGTATGTTTGCAAAGCAAAAAAACATACAAAGTGGACAAAAATTTGAACCTTGAAAAAAAACGTTTCTCAAAAAACTATACTTTTCAGGTTTCTGAAAACCTGGAAGTCATGACGAGTGCTTTTATCCAGAGCCAAGGTAAGACAACCCTGGTATTCCTTGCCTACCTTTTACTTTTTTGCCATTTTGTTGATTGCATAAGATACTGATACCATAAAATAACGACCAATGGTTTGTACTTGACTTTCTTCTACATAGTTGAGATTACTGGTGCGGTCAATGCCTTGGTTACGATTCAGAATGTCAAACGCAGTAAACTTCATTTGCAGGCGGTTTTTAAGCATAGATTTGGCAATTGAGGCACGCAGTACAGGTACAGTTTGCGCCCCATTCTGAAATGCTTCGCCAGTATATACCGATTGAGTAAAGGAGACTTCCAGGTTCCAGGTTTTGCCTATGTCCAAGTCTCCTTGTACATAGTAATCTTCTTGTATGAAAGATCGGTTAAATCCTGCTGTTTCTGAATAAGTTGTCACATTTTGGCTAAACTTTGCCCCAATTCTGATATCCATTCGTCGTTTTTTGAAATTTTCCAGGCGTATATCTATCGAATGACGCTGGCGTTGTATGGTATTTTGAACGTCGTTTATAAAAACCAGCCCTTGGTTAAACATCCCGTTGACCTGAAGGTTGACTTTGGCGTACATCCAGCGCAAAGGTGTATTAAAAGCTAAGTAGCCATTGGTATTGGCATCATAAGCCACATTTATTGGCGCCAATAGCTGATTAAGGTTGGCGTCGGTATTTACCTTATTCGTTATTTTGTTTTGTGTATAACGCCCCGCTAAGTTGGCCATGAACAGGGTGCCCGAAAACATGTCAAATGAATAATAAGCCAGCCGTAAACGGTGTACAAACTCTGCCGCTAAGTTGGGATTTCCCTGATAAATATTGGCAGGATTGCTATTGTCAACTACAGGTTGTAGTTGTTGCATGCTTGGGGCTTGTATCAAAGTACGGTAATTAAAGCTCAGGTCACGGTTATTATCTATATTCCAGCGAAAACGCAAACTGGGCAATACATTCAAAAAGTGGCGGTTGATGCGGGTTTCGGAGGTAGTAATAACCCCGTTGAGCGACGAGTATTGTGCGCTGGCGCCTACAGTCAGGTTAAAGTTTTTGCGGTTATACATCCAGCTTAGTGTGCCTTGGTCGTAGGTATAGTCGTTGTTGTAGCGGTTGCTTAAACTATCGAGGTAGTACTCAATGTATTGAGGGGGTTGGCTTATATCATAAAAATCTTTGATTGAGGCATTGTTATAATTGTTACGATGATACTTTAGCTCCAGATATTTACCCTTGCCCAGTGGTTCTATAAATGCAGCTTGTAAATCATAGTTATAGCGTTCATTATGCAAGGCTTGCCGTTGGCGAATGGCGGTGGCAGGCAAGCCCAACAGGGTTTGTACATTATTGAGTTGATCGTTGCCCTCAATATTTTGCAAGCCAACTTGCCCACTTAAAGTGAGCGAACGCCCTTTGGAGTTAAACCTTTTGCGGTATAGTGCCCGTACCTTCACCCCAATTTCCTGGCTGTTGCCCAATGTCTGGCTATTGGTGTTGTTTTGGGCAACACCTTCTTGAGTAGTTTCGCTTAAACTAACATTAGTATTGTTGCCCTGATTATACATTATATCAGTTGATACCCGTAAACGTTGACTTTTGCTAAGTTTATGATCCAGTCGCAAGTTTAGTCGATTATTCCAGTTTTTGAGTACTCGGTTTTGTTGTGCGTTGGTCAGAAAACTACTAGAGTCTGAGAAAGTTTCGCGAAAAGAACGTTGGTTGATGTCGCTACGAATCGCATTGAAAAAGTAATTGGCATGTAGGCTGGTACGCTTGTTCAAATCTACATTCAGGTTGGCGCCTGCGGCACTGGTAGTGGCTAAAGCCTGGTTGTTGTTGAGCTGTAGCATAGCCCCCAAACCACTGCTACCATTAATGCTAATATTGCCCCCCTCGTTGCCCAAACTTTCTAGTCCTCCCATAAAATTGATATAATCCATAAAAGAAAAAGGGCGCTCATTGATATTATTGGTAGTACCCAATAGCGAAAGTTGACTAGTAGCGTTAAAACGATTGAGGTTAAACTTGCCTTTGTAGTGATCATTGGTGCCATAACCTGCTGTTGCATTGCCAAAATACCCTTGCTTATGATCCTTTTTCAGCTTAAGGTTGATAGTTTTTTCTCGGTTGCCATCGTCTACCCCTGTAAACTTCGACATCTCCGATTGGTCGTCAAATACCTGTACTTTGTCTATAGCATCTGCGGGTAGATTTTTGGTGGCAATTTTAGGGTCTTTGCCAAAAAACTCTTTGCCATCTACCAATACCTTTTGTACCTCTTTACCTTGTGCTTTTATTTTTCCATTACGGTCTACCTCTATGCCTGGCAGTTGTTTGAGTAGCTTTTCTACATTTGAGTGAGGGGTTGTTTTAAAAGCTTGAGCGTTATATTCAATCGTATCTTTTTTGATCACAATAGGTATACGGTCTTCCTTAACTACTACCTCATCCAACAAAGCTTTGTCTTCTTGAAGCTGTACTTTGCCTACCTCATAGTTTTGCCTTTGGGCAATAGTCAAAGCTTTTTTAAAAGGCTTAAAACCAGTAAAAGACACTTGAAGTACATACTTGCCTTGCTTTACCTTTTTTAGTAAAAAATTACCCTGAGTATCGGTAGTGGCAAACTTGGCAAGCAACGAATCGGGCGATGTCACCAATACTACAGTGGCTCCTGGCAACGCTTTGCCGTGAGCATCGCTAATTTTACCGTGAATATTTTGAGCCTGGGCACAAAGCCCCCAGCCTGTGAGCAATAGCCACAGGTATATTGATAGATTGTTCATGGGAATATGGTATGGATGGTTAAGAAGCAAGCACCAATAAGATGCTCACTTCCAGTGTATATGGTATAATGGGTAAGGCGGGAGAAGGAGGGTTAATTTCCGTTGATCTTGATAGTGCCCCCTTTATTTCTGTATCTTTCTTTCATTTCTTTCAGCTTGCGTTGTTGGATTTTCTTAAACTGCTTGCGACTTACCTTTTTCCCTTTTTTAGGGGGAGTAATAGTACCTTTGTCTAGCTTTTTGAGATTTATCTGGGTGGCAGTGGTGGTGGTAGGCTCCGATTTTTCGCCATCGTCTTTAATTTTAATACTGCTCAGTTCCAAAACCATTCCTGGCAATTGACCATATCCACGAGGACCCGATGCCACAGGAATTTGCATCGTAAACCAAGCCTCCGCTTCTTGTTTATCAGTTTTGAGCGTAGCACGACGGCATTCATAGCCCAAAATCTTCTTAGTTTCTGCGGTGAGTTTCCACTGAAGTTTCTGAGGGGCATCTTTGATTAAAAAACGCTTGCCCAAAAAAGTACGCATGTCTACCACCTGTTGGTTGGCAATATTGTAGTATAGTTGGTCATCGTTTTCGCCTCCCGCAAATTTAATTTTGATTTGAGCCCCTCCTGCACTAAATGATTGCTCGGTGGGTTGCTCCTCTTTGCTGGGCTTGGTTGGCTTGCGATACACCGACTCTTTGTCATTGAAAAATAACTGTTTTTGTGAAGTACGGTTTTGAATTTTAGCCAATTGCTCTTTAGACAACATATTTACAATGTCGCCAGTGAGCTTTACCTTGGTTTTGGTGGTATACAAAATGCTGCCTTCATTGTTTTGGGCATTTGCCAATAAAGGGAATGAGGCAATGAGTACCAACGTTAAGATTTTTTTCATGAGAGGGTATGTGTTTTAAGTTACCTCACAAAGATAAAACCTTAAGAAGAGCCATTTTTTTAACGAAAGTTAAAGAGTGTTAAAAGATGTTAAGCAGCATAAAACATTGTTCAATTGTTTGGTGATTTTATGTGAGGGGGGGCGCTCCTTCCAGGGGACTTACGAAGCCAGGTCTTTTGCTTGTGATTTGAAGCATCGATATTTATCAGCATCTAAGCTCGACTTTAGCCTTATGTAGCATACATTAATGCCTGCTGCATATGCTCGAGCAAATCTTTTGATATTGTTACTTTACACTCGCCTGTTTTTGGCGAGTGTGAAAAATTAAATTTATTCCAAAAAAGCCCCCTGGTGTAAGCCAGCGCATCACTAAAGGTTGGATACGGCTTTTTATACCAAGAAGTCTCGACAACAGGCAATTCGCCCATGAGTGCTTGCCTGTGAGCCATTAATGTGACTATAGAAAATAAGCTCATCAACGCAGGTGTTGTTCGCTC